>JAAURK010000139.1 GCA_012032275.1 Tabrizicola sp. | reverse complement strand
TTGATCGGGGGATCCATGGCTTCCACGCAGGATGCGGCATACGAGGGCGGACGGCGCGCCGGAAGAACATCCGCCTGCGTCAGGCGGTGCACCGGCACAAGGCGGTATCGCGCCAGGGCGTCCAGGAGCGCCTGTTCACGTTTGCTTTCTCCGGTCTCGTCTATCCGCAGATCTGGGAGGATCCGCTTATCGACCTCGAGGCCATGCGCCTCCAGGACGGGGAGCGGCTGGTCGCTCGCCGTCTGCGGCGCGGTGGTGCTGACCTTGCGCGCGGGAAGCCTTGCCTTCGGCTGGCGGCTGCCCGTCTACCGCTCTGCCCCGCCGAACCCGGTGCGCCAAAACGCTGACGCACCGCCTTGCGACGGCAGCACGTTCAAAGCCGCAGCAACCAGGGAAAGCGCTCCGCAATCTCGGGATCGTCGCGCCAGTCCGGCAAGGCCTCCCAGCGCTGCCCCATCGCCAGGCGCGAGTCGTTGCGCACATGGATCGTGCGCACATACATCCGGTTGCCACGGCGCAGCACATGCGGATGCTTCGGCGGCCCCTTCCGGTGGGCGATGGCAAAGATGTTCACCCCATCGGCAGGGGCCGACAAGGAGAGGCCAAGATTGATGAACGGGTAGCGCAGCGCAAAAAGCGTGATCGCGGAGGTCGAGAGGTCGGTCACGTCAAGCCCGAAGCCGCGCGCAAAGGACACGAACCGCAGATCCGTTGCCACCGCGGGCGGCGGCAGCCCCGCCATCTCTTGCCGCATGGTGGCGAGGAAGTCGGTCGACAGCCCGTCGTCATCGTCAAGCACCGTCTGCAGTACCCGGCCCGTGCCATATCTGCGGCAAAGGAATTTGCCCAGATTGACCTGCGCGATGCCCCAGGGCTGCGGATCGACGGTAAACCGGTCCTCCGGCAAGACAGAGGCACAGGCCTCCCGCAGCGCCGTCTTCGCCCAGACCGGCATGGCCCAGCCGCACAGGACATGCAGATGGAAATGCTGGTCGGTTTGTGCGGCAAGCGACGGCAGGGCCAGCGACTCGAGCAGCGACAAGCGCAGCATCAACCGGTCGGCGTCGAAAAGCAGCGCCTTGTCGCGTGACGCCGCGCCTTGCCAGCCGGACCTGCCGAAATAGGAGAACCGCATTGCCACGACGATTTCCTGATGCGCGACATGTTCGGCCCAGCTTTCGGGCGTCAGTGGTCCGGCGACGTCATTCTGCGGCAATTCCGTCACCTGAACCGCCCTTGCCTCTTTGTTGGGGAAAGACTGCCCGATGCCGCTCCTGCTGTCCAGCAGGGGTCGGCGCGGGGGGCAGCGGAAAAGTTCTGGCGATGGGCGCGTCTCCTCGGTTAGGCTCCGCCCATGCCACGCGCGAAAACCATCCCCGACCAATCCGTCTTTGCCGCCATCGAGGCGCTCCTTGCGCGCGGTGGCGACAAATCGGTGTCCTTCTCGACCGTGGCCCAGGCCACCGGGCTGGCGGGGCCGACGCTTGTGCAACGGTTCAAGTCGCGCGACGGGATGGTGAAAGCCGCGCGCCTTGCCGCCTGGGATACACTTGACGAGGCCTGCGCGCGGGTGCTTGCCGAAACCGCCGCGAAAGGACCGCAGGCGCTGTTGAAAGGCTTGCGGCCGCTTGCGTCAAAAGCGCTGGACCCGGCACTGCTGGCGCTTGACTTTCGCGACGACGATCTGCGCCAGCGGGCCATGTCCTGGCGCGCGACGGTGGAATCCGCGTTGGCGCTGCGGCTTGGCAGTGCGGCGAAATCGCGCGAGGCCGCCGTTCTTCTGTTCAGCGCCTGGCAGGGGCAGCTTTTGTGGTCCGCCGCAGGTGGCGATGCCTTCCGCCTGAAAGACGCGGTGCGGCGTCTTACCTAGTGGCGTAGGTTTTCCACAGCCAGATCAGAAACATGGCTCCGAGAAGCGCGCCGATGAACCCGGCAGCCCAACCGCCGAGCACGATCAGGAACCGCAGCACGAAGCCACCGATCAGCGCACCGAACACGCCGATTGCGATGGTCGATGGAACATCCGTATTCAATCGCATCACCCTGGTCGCAAGAAATCCTGCAGCAACGCCGATGATCATGAGCGTGATAAGTGGCATGCAACCCTCCGTTCCCGACTATCACGGATATGGGAAGCCTCGGGGCGCTTGTGAATAGGCCTGCCCGGGCAAGGCGCTCAGGCAACGCGTTCCGGCATGGCAAAGCCCCGCAGAAACTCGTCTGGCGGCATCGGTCGTTTCCCTTCGCGCTGCGCCAGCGTGATCTCCACCGCGCCGTGGCCGCAGGCGATGGTCAGGCCCGCGAGCACCTGTCCGGGCAAACCCGTCCCGCCTGCGAGCCGCGAGCGGAGAAGCTTGACCCGCTCTCCCGCCACTTCGCACCAGGCGCCGGGAAAGGGCGACAGACCGCGGATCAGGCGATCGACCTCTTGGGCCGGTCTGGTCCAATCGACGCGCGCCTCGGCCTTGTCGATCTTGCCGGCATAGGTGACCCCCTCATCGGGTTGCGCGGTCGCGGGCATCGGCAATTGTCGCAGCGCCCGGAGGATCAGCGCCGCACCCATGGCCGAGAGCCGGTCATGCAGATCGGCCGTTGTCTCCTCGGCACCGATGGGCGTCGGCTCGCAAAGCAGCACCGGCCCGGTGTCCAGCCCCGCTTCCATCTGCATCACGCAAACGCCCGTCTCCCGGTCCCCCGCCATGATGGCCCGGTGGATCGGCGCCGCCCCGCGCCAGCGCGGCAAAAGCGAGGCGTGGATGTTCAGGCAACCAAAGCGCGGCACATCCAGCACCGGTTGCGGCAGGATCAGCCCATAGGCCACCACCACAGCCACATCTGGCTGCAGTGCGGCGAAATCTTCCTGCGCGTCGATGCTGCGCAGCGAGACGGGGTGGCGCACCTCAAGGCCCAGGGCCTCTGCCGCCGCCTGAACCGGGCTTTGTCGATCAGTGCGGCCACGTCCGGCGGGACGCGGCGGCTGACAATAGACTGCAACGATTTCATGCTGTTGACGAAGGGCCTGCAGGATCGGGACCGAGAAGTCCGGCGTTCCCATGAAAACAATTTTCATTTCGGCCCCCGCAGCTTTGCGGCCCGCGTGACCAGCATCTTTCGCTTCAGCGGCGACAGATGGTCGAAATACATCCTGCCAGCCAGATGATCGATCTGATGCTGCACGCTTGTCGCCCAGAGGTTCACGAACTCCCGCTCTTCCATGGCGCCTTCGGCCGTCATGAACCGCACCGTCACCGCCCTTGGCCGACGGATCAGCGCAGAGACGCCCGGCAGATTGGGCGAGGCTTCCTCATGCTCGCGGAACTGGCCGCTGGCGTGAAGCACTTCCGGGTTCGCCATCCGAACAGCCTGCCCGCGGCTCTCGGAGGCATCGACGACGGCGAGCCGCAGGGGAACCCCGATCTGCACGGCGGCAAGGCCATAGCCCGGCATCGCCTCCATCGTCTCGACCATATCGGCCCAGATCGCCCGGATCTCGTCGGTGATCGTGGCCACATCGGCGGCGGGTTTGCGCAGCAGCGGATGCGGCCAGGGCAGGCAGTTCCGCCTCATGCCAGCGCTGCCTCTGCCGCCGCGCGCGCCTCCGGGCCGATCCGGTCCAGCGTCACGATGCCGTCCAGATGATCCATCTCATGCTGCGCGCAGATGGCGGCGAAGCCCTGAAGCATGGCCTCCTGCCGCCCACCGTCAAGCCCGCGCCAGGACAGGCGCACAGCCTCGTCACGGCTGACCTCGGCGACAATCCCGGGGATCGACAGGCATCCTTCCGGACCGGTCACCTCCACCCCGGACCGCCAGATCACCTCCGGGTCGATCAGCACCAGCGGCGTTGCCGCACCCTCCTTCCAGCCGACGTCCATCACGAACAACCGCCACGGCACGCCGACCTGCGGTGCCGCAAGGCCCCGCCCCGGCGCGGCATACATGGTTTCGAACATGTCGGCCGCCAGGGCGCGGACCTCATCGGTAATCTCGCCCACCGGAGCGCAGCGTGACGCAAGGATCGGGTCGGGCCAGCGCAGGATCGGCAGAAGAGGCATATGGAAAACCTGATGTGTCACCTCGCGAATTAAGCGATACTGAGACGGAAGACCATCGCTGACCCGAGGATTCGATGCGAAAGCTTGTGCTTTTCACCGCCCTTCTTGCCGCCCCCGCCTTTGCCGACGGCGGGATTTCCGTCAAGTTGCCCGATCCGGCACAACTCGCCGCCGCGGTCAGCACCGACTTTCTGATGGAACTCGTTCAGGCAAATGTCGTGGGGATGAATTGTGCCGGATACAGCCTGTCGCAGGGCGAATGGACGCTGATCACGCAGACCGCGGATCAGGTGGCCGATGCGCTCCGGATCGGCACCGGCGCTTATGACGAGCGGTTCTATGGCCCGGCCTTCGCCTCGCTTGACAAACCCGGAACCTGCGAGGCGGACGGGCCGAAGATCGCGCCGCTGATCAAACGGCTGAAAGCCATGGGCGGCGGAACCGATCCGGTGGGCTGAACCTCAGCGGGCGTCGGCGGCCTCGCGCGCGCGCTCGCGCTTCAGCTTTTCCATCTTGCGGGTGATCATCTGCCGCTTCAGCGGCCCCAGATAATCGATGAACAGCCTGCCATCCAGATGGTCGATCTCGTGTTGCACGCAGGTTGCCCAAAGCCCGGCGAACTGACGTTCCTGTTCGGCGCCATCAAGATCGATCCAGCCCACAGTCACCTCGGCCGGGCGTTTCACATCGGCATATTGGTCGGGTATGGACAGGCAGCCTTCCTCATAGACCGTCAGATCCTCCGATCGCCAGAGCACGACCGGATTGATCAGCACCATGGGTTCGGGCGGGCCGTCCTTAATGCAGTCCATCACCAGAATCCGTCTGGTCACCCCGACTTGCGGCGCTGCCAGCCCGATGCCCGGCGCGTCATACATCGTTTCCAGCATGTCGCTCGCCAGTTGGCGCAGATCGGCCGTGATCTCTGTGACGGGATCACAGAGCTTCTTGAGGCGCGGATCAGGATGGATCAGAATGGGCCGGATCATCGGTCGGATGTATGAAAACGCGGCTGGCAAAGCAAGAGGCAGGATGGACGATGCAGGATGTCATCGAGGGAACGTCATCCCATACAGAAAGGCAGTATCAGAAAATATTTCCATTATATTGCAGCATTTCAGGATGATTTTCCATTCTATATTCTATATTCAGAACTTTCACCCTCACCAGCAGGATGTCGCATGACCTTCGATACACCCGTCAACCGCATTGGCAGCCATTCCGTCAAATGGGACATGATGGAGGCGCTCTATGGCGTCTCGTGCCAGGACGGTCTGGCCATGTGGGTGGCCGACATGGAGTTTCGCCCGCCGGAATGCGTTCAGCGGGCGCTGCAGGCGATGCTCGACCACGGTGTCTACGGCTATTTCGGCGATGACCGCGACTATCTTGCGTCGATCCGCTGGTGGATGCAGTCGCGCCATGGCTGGCAGGTCGAGGCGGATCAGATCTTCACCACGCATGGGCTGGTTCACGGCACCGCCATGTGCATCGACACATTCACCCGGCCAGGCGACGGCATCGTGCTGATGACCCCGGTCTATCATGCGTTCGCGCGCACCATCAAAGCCGCCGGCCGGACGGTTGTCGAATGCAGGCTTGCTAATGAGAACAACCGTTACGAAATGGATTTCGCCGCTTGGGATGCCCAGATGACCGGCACCGAGAAGATGCTGATCCTCTGCTCGCCACACAATCCGGGAGGCCGGGTCTGGACAGAGGAGGAGCTGCGCGCGACCGCCGATTTCTGCATCCGTCACGATCTGATCCTCGTGTCGGACGAGATCCATCACGATCTGCTCTACCCCGGCCAGCGGCATGTGGTGATGGCCAATGCCGCGCCCGATAGTGCGGATCGGCTGGTGATGATGACGTCCACGACCAAGACCTTCAACATCGCGGGCGCGCATTCGGGCAATGTGATCATCGCCGATCCGGATCTTCGCAAGCGGTTCGGTGAACGGATGATGGCGATGGGCATCTCGCCCAATTCCTTCGGAATCCACATGGCGACCGCGGCCTATTCGCCCGAGGGGTCCATCTGGGTTGAGGCGCTGATGCGCTATCTTGACGGGAACCGCCGACTCTTTGACACTGGCCTGGCCGAGATTCCGGGGCTGCGGTCCATGCCGCTTGAGGCGACCTATCTTTCCTGGGTCGATTTCTCCGGCACCGGGATGGCTCCGGCCGAAATCAACGCCCGGATCGAGCAGCAGGCAAAGATCGCCGCGAACCACGGCGCAAGCTTCGGCGCGGGCGGCGACAGCTTCCTGCGCTTCAACATCGCCTGCCCGCGGGTTCAGTTGTGTGATGCCATCTCGCGCCTGCAAACGGCCTTTGCCGATCTGCAATGAGCCGACTGGCGCGGCTCTTCGCACTTCTCGTGCTCTGTGGCGGGCTGGCATTGGCCATCGCGGCGATCTGGGTGATGCCTTCGCCGCGCGCGCCCCGGCCCGCCCTGCCTCCGCTCATCGGCAGCATCGATCTGATCGTGGTGGAAAAGGCCAGGCGCCGGATGACGCTTTTCCAGAACGGGGCCGAGGTCCGCAGCTATTCGGTAGCACTTGGTTTTTCCCCGAGCGGCGACAAGGAGCGTCAGGGAGACGGGCGCACCCCCGAGGGCCGCTACCGCATCGACCGCCGGAATGCGGCCAGCGCCTATCACCTCTCGCTCGGGATCGACTATCCGCAGGCCGAAGACCGCGCGCGGCCCTGACGGCCGGGTACGATCCCGGCGGCGACATCTTCATCCACGGCCAGCCGAACGCATTGCCAGACCTTATGAAAGTCCGCGGCGACTGGACCGCAGGCTGCATCGCCCTCACCAATGCCGAGATGCGGGAAATCTGGGACGCGGTGCCGATCGGCACGCCGGTCGAGATCACGCCCTGACAGCGGAGCCAAGCGCCCTGGCGCGCAGGCGACCGATCGCGTGCGGCGCAAGCCGCTCCGTCTGCACGGCGACGACCGGGCTCAACTGCTCGGCAGGTAGCCGATCGGGGCGTGCTCTTCGCGCCAGAAATCAAGCGCGGCCTTTTCCCGGACCGCCGTTGCACGCTTGAAATCGCACACCAGCTCGCCATCCTCGACCCCGGACGCGACGATAAGGCATTGAAAGATATGACGGGATCCGTCGTAAACATCGACCAGCCCCCGCAGAAGGCGCGGCGAGACATCGGCCTCGAGCGCAAAGCCGTCGTGCCAGAAGCGCAGGATCGGAAACACCGCGTCGCCTACCTGCACCCGCAACCGCGACCTGCGCCGCTGATCCTTCTTGCGCGCGGCTTCCAGCCCCTCGCTTATCTCTTTCGGCAGAAACTCAAGCATGCGCGCCCCCCGGTCACCGCAATATTTGACAGACCATCCAGCTTCCGCTTCTTACACTGCAGCCGTTCCGGCAAAAATCAAGGAAACATAAATGTGTTACGGCAATATGAACCGCAGATTGCACGAATGAACAGCTTGCGCGCAGCTTTGGATGGACCTGCCCCATTCTCCGCCTCGCGCCGCGCGGCAGAAAGCTTCGCGGGCGGGGGTGACGGGCGAATCGGGGCGGAGGGGCGATGATCCTCGTTGCTGCCATGATCCTCGACGCGCTATTCGGCGAACCGAGGCTGATCTGGGACCGCGTACCCCATCCGGCCGTGCTCATCGGGCGAAGCATTGCGACGCTCGACCAGCGCCTGAACCGGGGCAGCAACCGGCGCCTGAAGGGGCTTGGCGCGATTGCCGGGCTGGTTGTCGCGTCGCTGATGCTGGGCTGGCTGCTGCATCTCCTTCCCGATCGGGGCGTGATCGAGGGATTGCTGGTTGCCATCCTGATCGCGCAGAAAAGCCTGGTCGATCACGTGAAGGCCGTCGCCACCGGCCTGCGCTCCTCGCTGGCCGAGGGCAAGGCCGCCGTCGCGATGATCGTCGGGCGCGACACCGGGCCGATGCGTGCCCCCGATGTAGCGCGGGCAGCCATCGAAAGTGCCGCCGAGAATCTTTCCGACGGGGTGGTCGCGCCGATCTTCTGGTATCTGCTTCTCGGTCTACCGGGCATCCTCATGTACAAGGTGGTCAACACCGCCGACAGCATGATCGGCCACCTGACCCCCCGCCACCGCGCGTTCGGCTGGGCGGCGGCACGGCTTGATGACCTTCTGAACCTGGTTCCGGCCCGGCTGACGGCGCTCCTGATCGCGCTTTGCCATGGCTGGATCGACCCTGCCCCGATCTTCCGCGACGCCCCGAAACACCGCAGCCCCAATGCGGGCTGGCCCGAGAGCGCGCTGGCCCCGGTCTTGAACGTGGCGCTGGCGGGCCCTCGAAGCTACGCCGGCGTCCTGACCGACTATCCCTGGGTCTGGCCCGAAGGCCGGCGCGACCCCGGCGCGGATGACATCGACGCCGCCTGCCGGGCGCTCTGGCGTGTCTGGGCCGCGCTGCTGGCGATTGCGGTCATTGCCGCTCTTCTCTAGGGTCCGCCCGACCGGAGGATTTCATGCGCGCCACTCTCTTCGCCCTTGCCCTCGCCACCCCCGCAGCGGCCGCGCCCTGCGGTGGCGATTTCGGCGATTTCCTTGCCGCAATGCAGGCAGAGGCCGTCGCCGCGGGCCAGCCTCCCGATGTGGCGAACCGCTTTTTCGACGGAGCCCGGCAGGATGCCAAAGTGCTGAAGGCCGACCGCTCGCAGGGCGTGTTCCGCAAGACCTTTCTCGACTTCTCGCAAAGCCTGATCTCGAAGGGCCGCCTCTCCACCGCGCGGTCCAAGGCCGAAAGTCTTGACGCCATCTTTGCCCGCGCCGAGGCCGATTATGGCATCAGCCGCGGGATCCTGCTGGCTTTCTGGGCGTTCGAAACCGATTTCGGCCAGATCCAGGGGGATTTCAACACGCGCAATGCGCTGCTCACCCTTGCCCATGATTGCCGACGGCCCGAGATTTTCCAGCCGCAGGTGCTGGCCGCGGTGGAGCTTTTCCGGCTGAACGAGTTCGATCTGGACACGACAGGGGCCTGGGCGGGCGAGATCGGCATGGTCCAGATGCTGCCCCGCGACATTCTGGAACGCGGCGTTGACGGCGACGGTGACGGGCTGGTGACGCTGAAGACCTCGGCCGCCGATGCGCTGATGTCGGGTGCGCGGATGCTGCAGCACCATGGCTGGCGTCCGGGCGAGCCATGGCTGACCGAGATCACCCTTCCCGCGGAATTCGACTGGGGGGCGACCGGGCTCGACACCACCCGCCCGGTGGAAGACTGGGCGGCGATGGGTGTCGCGGCACGCGAGGGGGCGCTTCCCGCCGGGCTTTCCGCATCGGTCCTGCTGCCGCAGGGGCGAAAGGGTCCGGCCTTCCTCGTCTATCCGAATTACCGGGTGCTCTTTGAATGGAACAAGAGCTTCATCTATGTCACGACCGCCGCCTATTTCGCCACCCGGATTGAGGGCGCCGCGCCCTATGAGCCGGGCAGTCCCGATCCCGCCCTCGGCCTTGACCAGATGAAGGCCCTGCAGGAGCGGCTGGCAGCGCTTGGCCATGATGTCGGTCACATTGATGGCATCCTTGGCGCGGGAACGCGGGCGGCGGTGCAGAGTGAACAGGCCCGGCTCGGCCTTCCTGCCGATGGCTGGCCTACGGGGGCGTTGCTGGAGGCGCTTTGATGGTCGACTGGGGCATCGTTTCCACGGTCAGAGCCTCGGAGGACAAGGTCATGGCCTTCGTCGCGCATCACCTGTCGCTTGGCGCAGCGCGGATCTGGCTTTACTTTGACGATCCGGACGATCCGGCCTTTGCGGCCGTTGCGGCGCTGCCCCGGGTGACGGCGACGCTGTGCAACAGCGACTACTGGCAGACGAACGGGGGCCGCCACGAACGGCATCAGAACCGGCAGTCGCGAAACGCGAAACGGGCGCAGCGGGTCTGCATGTTGCCCTGGATCGCGCATATCGATGTCGACGAATTCCTCTGGCCCACACGCCCGATCGGGACGTTGCTTGCCGAACAGCCCGACAAGGTGATGATCGTCAGGATGGAGCCGTTCGAGGCGATGCATGACCCGGACCTGCCCGATGACATCTACACCGCCCGCCAGTTTCGCGGTGCGCTGAACGATACCGATATCGCCCTGCGGCCTGCGGTTCTGGGGCTTTACCGGGCGGTGATGCCTGCCGGGATGCTCA
>JAAURK010000138.1 GCA_012032275.1 Tabrizicola sp. | reverse complement strand
GCGGTTGTCCTGCTGTCGTTCGGGCTTGCGCTCTTCTGGGGCGGCGCGGCGGCCGTTGCCGCAGGTGCCGGGCGGCCGGCTTTCGGCCTTGCGGTCACCTTGAGCCTTGCAGAGCTTGCACGCGGGCATCTGCTGACCGGTTTTCCCTGGGCGATGATCGGCCATGTCTGGATCGGAACGCCGGTCGACCAGCTGGCCTCGATTGGCGGCCCGACGGCGCTGACCCTGCTGACGGCCCTTGTGGCCGCGGCACCTGTGGCCTGGGGCTGGCGCGGGGCCGCGGCCTCGGCCCTCGTGCTGGCACTGGTGGCGGGCGGCGGGTTCTGGCGGCTGGCCCTTCCGCTGCCACCCGATGGCGGGATCACCCTGAGGCTGGTGCAGCCGAATGCCGAACAGGCCCTGAAATGGGACGCCGAAAAGGCGGATATCTACCTTCAGCGCCAGCTGGAGCTGACCCGCGCCGAACCGGTTGCCGACATGACGATCTGGCCCGAGACGGCCTTGCCCTATCTGCTGGAATATTCTCCGGAAATCGCGCCGATGATCACCGATGCCTCCGGCGGCCGGCCGGTCATCCTTGGTCTTCAGCGCGAGGCGGAGGGCCGGTTTTACAACAGTCTGCGCGTACTGGAACAGGACGGCATCGCGACCGAGGTCTATGACAAGGCGCATCTGGTGCCCTTTGGCGAATATGTGCCGTTTGGCGACATGATCGCCGACCGGTTCGGGATCACGGCCTTTGCCGCGCAGGCGGGCAACAGCTATACCGCGGGGCCGGGGCCGAAGGTTCTGAACCTCGGGCGGTTCGGCAAGGTGCTGCCGCTGATCTGCTATGAGGCGGTCTTTCCCGAAGAGGTGAATGCAGCGCCGGAACGGGCGGACTGGATCCTTCAGATCACCAATGATGCCTGGTTCGGCGTCTGGACCGGCCCGTTCCAGCACTTCGCCCAGGCGCGGTTGCGCGCGGTTGAACAGGGGCTGCCGCTGGTTCGCGTGGCCAATACCGGCGTGACGGCAGTGATCGATGCGCGCGGGCGGGTCATCAAGGCCCTGCCCTTCGGCATCGTGGGCGCGCTGGACACGGTTCTGCCCGGCCCGTTGCCCGCCACGATCTATGCCCGGTTCGGTGAAACCCCGATGATCCTGCTGATCGCGGTTCTGGGGCTTGTCACGCTCCGCCGGCGCGATCAAAGGCATTGACGAGGCCAACCCCGGCGACTAGGGAAGCGCATCTTGAACCGCCACAACGGCTTCCTGGCGTGGCGGGGATCCCCAACGGAGCACATCTTCATGAGCCGAAAGAACTATGTCTTCACCTCGGAATCCGTTTCCGAGGGCCATCCCGACAAGGTCTGCGACCGGATTTCCGATGCCGTCCTCGACGCCTTCCTGACGGAAGAGCCGAACGCCCGCGTCGCCTGCGAGACCTTTGCCACCACGAACCGTGTGGTCGTGGGCGGCGAGGTCGGACTTTCCGATCAGGCCAAGCTCAAGGAATACATGGGCCGGATCGAGGGGATCGTGCGCGACTGCGTGCGCGACATCGGGTATGAGCAGAAGAAGTTCCACTGGCAAAAGCTGAAGGTGATGAACCTTCTGCACGAACAATCCGCCCATATCGCGCAGGGCGTCGACCGTGACGGCGCGGGCGACCAGGGCATCATGTTCGGCTATGCCACGACCGAGACGCCGGAATACATGCCGGCCCCGATCCACTACGCCCATGCCATCCTGCGCCGTTTGACCGAGGCGCGCAAATCGGGCGCCGAACCGACGCTGCGCCCCGATGCGAAAAGCCAGATCACGCTGCGCTACGCCGATGGAAAGCCGGTCGAGGTGACCTCGATCGTGCTGTCGACGCAGCACGCCTCCAAACGGCAAAGCTCCCGGGTGATCCGCGCGATCGTGGAGCCCTATATCCGCGAGGTGCTGCCCGAGGGCTGGATCACCCGGAAGACCGAATGGCATGTGAACCCGACGGGAACCTTTGTCATCGGCGGCCCGGATGGCGATGCGGGCCTTACTGGCCGCAAGATCATCGTGGACACCTATGGCGGGGCGGCCCCCCATGGCGGCGGTGCCTTTTCGGGCAAGGATCCGACCAAGGTGGACCGTTCTGCCGCCTATGCCGCGCGCTATCTGGCCAAGAACGTGGTCGCGGCGGGTCTGGCAGAGCGATGCACGCTGCAGGTGAGTTATGCCATCGGCGTGGCCAAGCCGCTTTCCATCTATGTCGACACCCATGGCACCAGCGAAGTGGAACCGGCGCGGATCGAGAAGGCCGTGGCCGAATGCATGGACCTGACGCCGCGTGGCATCCGCACGCATCTGGATCTGAACAGGCCGATCTATGCGCGCACCAGCGCCTATGGCCATTTCGGCCGCGCACCGGAAGCCGACGGCGGGTTCAGCTGGGAACGGACCGATCTGGTCGAGGCGCTGAAGAAGGCGGTCTAGGACGTGACGCTTCCGGGAAACCAGCGATGATGAATGGCCCGATGCTTTCCAGTTCGGTGAAGTTCTTCGTCAACACGATCATCGCTTTTGCCGTCAGCGTTGCGGTGTTTCTTCTGATCGACCGGTTCTTTCCCGGCCTTCTGCAAGGCGGGCTTGTGGTGGCGCTGGTGCTTGTCTACCGGCTGTTTCTCTGCGCCGGGATCCGGGGTGAAATGATGCGCGCTGCCAGGGGCTGATCCTGCGGCGCGGCAAAAGCGGTGACACGCAGATGACCGATGAGAAGGATGCGGGCGCGGAGCGGCGGAACTTCTATGGCCGCATCCGGGGCAAGACGCTGCGGGCCAGCCAGAAGACCTATCTGGCCGAAGGGCTCTCCCCGCTGTCGTTGCCCGCCGTCACGCGCGCGGAAAACCCCGGGCGGAAGCCACTGGACCTCGCCACGATAACTGGCGGTCGGCCGCTCTGGCTTGAGGTCGGTTTCGGCGGGGGCGAGCATCTCGTGCAGATGGCAACCGCGAACCGCGACAGCTTCCTGCTGGGCTGCGAGCCTTTCGTGAACGGGATTGCCATGCTCCTTGGAAAGGTCAAGGACGCCGATCTGGACAACCTCGCGATCCATCCCGGCGATGTGCGCGATCTCTTTGACGTGCTACCGGACGCCGTGGTGCAGAAGACATTCCTCAACTATCCCGATCCCTGGCCGAAGGCGCGCCACCACCGGCGCCGCTTTGTCACGCAGGGCTATCTTGACGCCTTGGCGCGGGTGATGGCGCCGGGGGCGGAGTTTCGGGTGGCAACCGATATCCCGGATTATGTCCGCCAGACGCTGGAGGAGGTTCCGAAGGCGGGGTTCGTTCTGGTGGCAGAGGGCGGCACACCCTGGGGCGACTGGGTCTCGACCCGGTATGAGCAGAAGGCGCTGCGTGAAGGCCGCCTGCCGCATTACCTGACCTTCCGGCGCGAGGCCCCGGAAATCGACCGGCCTTCGTGACGGCTTGAGCGCATAATTCGGGGTCGCGCGCGCGGTGAGGTTGCGCTATCACGCGGGCGGCAATTCAGGAGATGTCGATGTCTGGCCATGGTGACGCGCAACCGATGACAGCCCGCCGACTGGGGCCTTTGCGGGGAACGGCTTCGGTGCCGGGCGACAAGTCGATCAGCCATCGGGCGCTGATCTTCGGCGCGATGGCGGTGGGCGAGACCAGCATCACCGGCCTTCTGGAGGGCCAGGACGTGCTTGACACGGCCGCGGCGATGCAGGCCTTCGGGGCGCGCGTCGTGCAGCATGGGCCGGGCGTCTGGTCGGTGCAGGGGGTCGGGGTCGGGGGGTTCCGCGAACCGCAGGATGTGATCGATTGCGGCAACAGCGGCACGGGCGTGCGGCTGATCATGGGCACGATGGCGACAACGCCGATGACCGTGACGTTCACCGGAGATGCAAGCTTGCGCAAGCGGCCGATGGGGCGGGTTACCGAACCGTTGAGCCTGTTCGGGACGCAGGCTTACGGCCGGTCTGGCGGGCGTCTGCCGATGACGGTGGTCGGGGCGGCACATCCGGTGCCGGTGCGCTATGCTTTGCCGGTGGCAAGTGCGCAGGTGAAATCAGCGGTGCTTCTGGCCGGGCTCAACGCGCCGGGCGAGACGGTGGTGATCGAGGCAGAGCCGACGCGGGACCATTCGGAGCGGATGCTTCTTGGTTTTGGCGCGCAGCTTGCGGTCGAGAAGACCAGCGCGGGCAATGTCATCACGCTGACCGGCCAGCCGGAGCTTCGCCCGCAGACGGTTGCCGTGCCGCGCGACCCGTCCTCGGCGGCCTTTCCGGTCGCTGCAGCGCTGATCGTGGAGGCGTCGGACATCCTGGTGCCCGGCGTCAGCCAGAATCTGACGCGCAACGGGCTTTATCTGACCCTGGTCGAGATGGGCGCTGAAATCGAATTTCAGAATCCGCGCGAAGAGGGTGGCGAACCGGTCGCCGATCTCAGGGTCCGCTTCAGTGCTGCGATGAAAGGCATCGAAGTCCCCCCCGACCGCGCACCAAGCATGATCGATGAATATCCGGTGCTGTCGGTTGTTGCCGCCTTTGCCGAGGGCAAGACGGTCATGCGCGGTGTGAAGGAGCTGAGGGTCAAGGAAAGCGACCGGATCGATGCGATGGCGCGGGGCCTCGAAGCCTGCGGTGTGCGGATCGAGGAAGATGAGGACACGCTGATCGTGCATGGGCTCGGGCCGGGGGGGGGTTCCGGGCGGGGCGACCGTGAAGACCCATATCGACCACCGGATCGCGATGTCGTTTCTGGTTCTGGGCCTTGCGGCGAAAGCGCCTGTCAGCGTCGACGATGCCTCGCCGATCGCGACCTCCTTCCCGGTATTCGAAGGGCTGATGACCGGGCTTGGCGCAAACCTCAGCCGCGACAATCGCCCGACCCCGCCCGGAAAGTGAACCCCGGTCCGGGTGGAAGACTAGTCAGGCGCGCGCGTCCGAGAGATGCGCGGGTGGATCGGCGACCAGCCGGTTTTCCTTTGGCAGGCGCCCGCCAATCGCGGTAAGGGAGCGGGCAGGGAAGGTTCCGGAATGCCCGCCGCCGATCGTGGCCGGACACAGGTGACATGGGGAAAAGACGGGGGATGGGGTGATCTTTACCGTGGCGATCGATGGCCCGGCTGCGGCAGGGAAGGGCACCATCAGCCGTGCCGTGGCGGCGCAGTTCGGCTTTCGGCATCTAGATACGGGGCTTCTTTACCGGGCGGTCAGCGCGAAGGGCGGTGATCCGGTTGACGCCGCGCGCGGGCTGAGGCCGGCCGATCTTGACCGCGATGATCTGCGCAGCCTTGCGGCGGGGCAGGCGGCCAGCCGGGTGGCAGCGATCCCTGCGGTGCGTGAGGCGCTTGCCGGGTTCCAGCGGCGCTTTGCCCGGGAAGAAGGCGGCGCGGTTCTTGACGGGCGCGACATCGGCACGGTGATCTGCCCCGAGGCCGAGGTAAAGCTCTACATCACCGCCAGCGCCGAGGTTCGGGCGCACCGGCGCTGGCTGGAGGTGGGGGGCGACGAAGCGCAGGTGCTGGCCGAGGTGCGGGAACGCGATGCGCGAGACATGGGGCGCGACACCTCGCCGCTGCGGGCGGCAGCGGATGCCGTGGTGATCGATACAAGCGAGATGCCGGTCGACGAGGCAGTCCGGCGCGCGTCCGACATCGTCGAACGCGCCCTGGAGGCCCGGCGCTGAATGGTGCGGCCAGAGATCCTTTTCCACATCAACCCGCGCGAGGCGCACAAGTGGCGCGGGCGCGAAAAGACTTGCGATCTATACCCGGCTGGCCGAGATGTGCGAGGCGCATGGGTTGGGCTACCGGGCGATCCAACGCCCCTGGGATGAGATGGAACCCGCGCGGGGGTAGCCGATGGCAATCTGCATATCGTGGAAAATGGGCGGATGCGGGGCGAGGGCTGGTTGAACACGGCGACGGCCTACATCCAGGGGTTCTGGCATCTGGACCCGCAGGGCATCCAGGCGGAAAGCCTGGCTGGGCAGGCGGTGTTCGACCCGAAGGGAGTGGACGGCGAGGCCGCGCGCGCCTTCTTTCGCGACCTGCGCCAGCGCTTCGTCACCCCGCGTCGGTCACGCTTTGCCCAGGCAAGGGAGCGGGCGACGGACTTGCCGCAGGGCAGTATTGCTTTGTTTTTGCAAGGAAAATCGGCCTATTACAACGGGCGTTGCAGCGTGCCGATGGACCGGATGATCCTGGCGGTCTGCCAGGGGGCCGGGGTCCGCCCAGTCGTGGTCAAGCCGCACCCCCAGCGGCCTGACGAGGCCGCGGGGCCGATGGCGGCAGCCCTGTCAGCGGGGGCAAAGTTCCAGGTGACCGACGCCAATGTGCATGATGTGCTGGCGGCTTGCGCTGTGACCGTCTCGGTCAATTCGGCCGTCGCGATGGAGGGGTTCCTGCATAGGAAGCCCGCGATCCTGTTCGGTCGGTCGGATTTTCCCAGCCTTGTGACCCCCGCGACCGAGAGTGATTTCCCCCAGGCGCTGGAGGTCGCACTGGCGGCGCGCTGGCCCTATCCGAAGATGCTCCACTGGTATTTCAACCGCCACACGCTGGAGCTTGCGGCCCCCGATTTCGAAACGCGCGCCTTGGCCGCTTTTGCAAATGTGGGGTATCCGGTCAGCCGGTTAGGCCTGTAAGTGCTGTTTCTTGCTGGGCCGCGCGGCAACCCTTCAACTGCAGATTGACTGCTTCAGGAACACGCACTGGCTGACATCGAGATGTGTTTCTTAGAGGTTTCCACTGCTCGACAGCCTCTCTGCCATCTTTCCCGTCATCATTGATGCGTTCAACAACAAGGCAGACGCTGCCGTCCCTGGTGCCACCTAGCTGTTTGATCCCGGAGTTTGATGGTGCGATCTTTTCCTTAGCATGGAAGGAGGCACTATGGGACAGGGGAGTAGCTCACCTAAGGTACTGCCCAGTTTACCTTGCCTCATCCGCCCGATGGCGCTATAGGCCGCGCATCTTGAAGGAATGTGCCGTCCCCGGTTTGCCGGGTTCGTCAGCTTTTTCGTTCGGGGACAGTCAAAAGACCGGCGGAGCCAACCGCATGGCCAGAAAACCATGAAAAGGAAACTGACTATATGTGCGCTAAAGCATCCATGGACGAATTCGAAGCCCTTCTGAAGGAGAGCTTCGAGATTGATACGCCCGAAGAGGGCACGGTTGTCAAAGGCAGGGTTCTCGCCATCGAGGCGGGCCAGGCCATCATCGATGTCGGCTACAAGATGGAAGGCCGCATCGACCTCAAGGAATTCGCAAACCCCGGCGAAGCGCCCAATATCAATGTGGGCGATGAAGTCGAGGTCTATCTTGACCGCGTGGAAAACGCGCGCGGCGAGGCGCAGATCAGCCGCGAGAAGGCCCGCCGCGAGGAAGCCTGGGATCGGCTGGAGAAAGCCTATGCCAGCGAGACCCGCGTCGACGGCGCGATCTTCGGCCGGGTCAAGGGCGGCTTCACCGTGGATCTCGGCGGCGCTGTGGCGTTCCTGCCGGGGAGCCAGGTTGACGTCCGTCCGGTGCGCGATGCGGGCCCGCTCATGGGCATGAAGCAGCCCTTCCAGATCCTGAAGATGGACCGTCGCCGCGGCAATATCGTCGTGTCGCGCCGTGCGATCCTGGAAGAAAGCCGTGCCGAACAGCGCGCCGAAGTGATCGGCAACCTGACCGAAGGTCAGACGGTCGACGGTGTGGTCAAGAACATCACCGAATACGGCGCCTTCGTGGACCTTGGCGGCGTGGACGGGCTTCTGCACGTGACCGACATGGCCTGGCGCCGCGTCAACCATCCGTCGGAGATCCTGAACATCGGCGAGACCGTCAAGGTTCAGGTGATCAAGATCAACAAGGAAACGCACCGCATCAGCCTTGGCATGAAGCAGCTCCAGTCCGATCCCTGGGATGCGGTCGAGAAGATGTATGCCATCGGCACGGTTCACAAGGGCCGCGTCACCAACATCACCGATTATGGTGCGTTCGTCGAACTGGAAGCCGGGGTCGAGGGCCTTGTCCATGTCTCGGAGATGTCCTGGACCAAGAAGAATGTCCATCCCGGCAAGATCGTCTCCACCAGCCAGGAAGTGGACGTCATGGTGCTGGAGATCGACAGCGCCAAGCGCCGCGTCAGCCTGGGCCTGAAGCAGACCCAGCGCAACCCGTGGGAAGTCTTTGCCGAAACCCATCCGGTCGGCACCGAGATCGAGGGCGAGGTCAAGAACATCACCGAATTCGGTCTGTTCGTCGGCCTCGACAACGATATCGACGGCATGGTTCACCTGTCGGACCTGTCGTGGGACCAGCGCGGCGAAGAGGCGATCCAGAACTACCGCAAGGGCGATGTGGTGAAAGCCTCGGTCACCGAAGTGGACGTGGAAAAGGAACGCATCTCGCTGTCGGTCAAGGCGCTTGGCGATGACAGCTTCTCGGATGCCGTGGACGGTGTGAAGCGGGGTGCCATCATCACCGTCACCGTGACGGCGATCGAGGAAGGCGGGATCGAGGTTGAGTACAACAGTGCGAAGTCCTTCATCCGCCGCAGCGACCTCAGCCGTGACCGCGCCGACCAGCGCCCTGAACGGTTCCAGGTTGGCGACCATGTCGACGTGCGGGTGACCAACATCGATCCGAAGACCCGCAAGCTGGGCCTCTCCATCAAGGCGCGCGAGATCGCCGAAGAGAAGGAGGCCGTGGAACAGTACGGTTCATCCGATTCGGGCGCATCGCTGGGCGACATCCTTGGCGCGGCGCTGAAAAGCGGCGACAAGGGCTGAGCCTGCACCAGTCCGGGCTCAACAGCCCGATTGTAACGAAAAGAGGGCCTTGCCGGGTGGCAGGGCCCTTTTGCTTTGCGACAAATTGCCCGGATTTCGTTTGTGCGGTGCCAAATATTGCCTATAGTCGTTGGACAAGAACATCGTGGCGGCTGCCGCATCGGGGCTGACCACAGGGGGGACTAGCGGATGATCCGGTCTGAACTGATTCAGAAAATTGCAGATGAGAACCCGCATCTGACGCAGCGCCATGTCGAGCGGATTGTAAATACGGTGTTTGAGGAAATCATTGATGCGCTGGCCAAAGGCGAACGGGTGGAATTGCGCGGCTTCGGCGCGTTTTCCGTCAAGGCGCGCGATGCCCGTATCGGGCGAAATCCGCGGACGGGAGAAGCGGTCAAGGTCGATGACAAGAAGGTGCCCTTCTTCAAGACCGGAAAGCTGCTGCGCGATCGTCTGAACGGGAAGTGACCCTCGCCACCCGAGCGGCGTCTTGCACCCGATCCGGTTCGGGCGGATACTCTGACGGCTGACCTTTGACGAAGGCACCTGCCGATGATCCGTTACCTGCGCTACATCTTTCTCTCCGTCCTCGGCCTCGTTCTGCTGACGGTCGCGCTGGCCAACCGCGGGCCGGTGCAGCTGCGGCTTCTGCCCGATGACATTACCGGTCTTGTCGGCTCGTCCTGGCAGATCGAGCTGCCGCTGTTCCTGGTGATCTTCGCCAGCATCATCGCCGGGCTGATGATCGGGTTCTTCTGGGAATGGGTCCGCGAGATGAAGCATAGGTCTGTCGCCACGACCAAGGCCCGCGAGGTGACGCGGCTGGAGCGTGAGCTGGCGGTGCTGCGCGACAGCGCGTCGATGCCGGAAGATGATGTGCTGGCGCTGCTTGAGCGGCCGAAGGCGCAGTGATGGGCGAGGTCCGGGTCAAGATCTGCGGTCTGCGGACCGTGGAGGATGTTGCGGCGGTGGCCGCCGCAGGTGCGGGGTATATCGGACTGAACTTCTTTCCGGCATCCCCCCGCCATGTGACGCTGGAAACGGCGCGCATGCTGGCGCTGGCCGCGCCCGAGGGGCTTTGCAAGGTGGCGCTCGTGGTCGATGCCGACGACGCGCTCCTCGACGCCATCATCGCGGCCGTGCCTCTGGACATGCTGCAGCTTCATGGTCACGAAAGCCCGGACCGGGTGGCAGAGGTGAAGGCGCGTTTCGGGTTGCCGGTGATGAAGGTGATCGGTGTCGCCGGGGAAGAGGATCTTGCCGCCCTTCTGGACCATTCGCTGGTCGCCGATCAGATCATGGTCGATGCAAAGCCGCCCAAGGGTGCGGCACTGCCCGGCGGCAATGGGCTGCGGTTCGACTGGCGGCTCCTTGTCGGGCGCAAGTGGCTGCGGCCCTGGATGCTGGCGGGCGGCTGACCGCGCAGAACGTGGCCGAGGCGGTCCGGCTGACGG
>JAAURK010000137.1 GCA_012032275.1 Tabrizicola sp. | reverse complement strand
TTGCCACCGACGGCACCCCCTCTTGGCGAGGTCACTTCCGGCGGCTTCGGCCCGTCGGTGGAGGCGCCCGTCGCGATGGGCTATGTGGCCGCGGCTTTTGCCGCCACCGGCACCGCCCTTCTGGGCGAGGTGCGGGGCAAGCGGCTGGCGCTTGCGGTGACCGATCTTCCTTTCCATCCCACATCCTACAAACGCTGAGGCACCAAGATGAAATATACCAAGGAACATGAATGGCTGCGGCTTGAAGGCGATCTCGTGGTCGTCGGCATCACCCAGCACGCCGCCACGCAGCTTGGCGATGTGGTCTTCGTCGAGCTGCCCGAAGTGGAGACGATGGTTGCCGAAGGCGACGAGGTGGTGGTCATCGAAAGCGTGAAGGCCGCATCCGACATCCTTGCCCCGATCGATGGCGAGATCGTCGAGGTCAACGACAAGCTGAGCGACACTCCCGGTCTGGTGAACGAGGATCCCACGGGCGACGCCTGGTTCTTCAAGCTGAAGATCGACGACCTGAGCGTGCTTGACGCCTTCATGGACGAGGATGAGTACAACGATCTGATCGGTTGAGGCGCCGGAAATAGACCGGTTCCGATTCACGGTCTCCGTGCGGAGATCGCTTCACAGAAGCAAAGGCAGCGCCCGATGACCTATACGCCCGTCACTTACGACCCCTACGATTTCGCCAACCGCCGCCACATCGGCCCGTCGCCGACCGAGATGGACGAGATGCTGGCCGCCGTGGGGGTGCCAAGCCTCGACGCGCTGATCGACCAGACTGTCCCGGCATCGATCCGGCAGGCGAAGCCGCTGACCTGGGCGCCGCTGGCCGAGCATGAGCTTCTCGCCCGGATGGGCGAGGTGTCGCGGAAGAACCGGGTGATGACCAGCCTGATCGGCCAGGGCTATTACGGCACGGTCACGCCGCCGGCGATCCAGCGCAACATCCTGGAAAATCCGGCCTGGTACACCGCCTATACCCCCTACCAGCCCGAGATCGCACAGGGGCGTCTGGAGGCGCTTCTGAACTATCAGACGATGGTCTGCGATCTCACCGGGCTTGATGTGGCCAATGCCAGCCTTCTGGATGAGGCGACGGCAGCGGCCGAGGCGATGACGATGGCGGAACGCAGCGCCAGGTCGAAAGCCCGCGCCTTCTTTGTGGACCGGTTCTGCCACCCGCAGACCATCGCGGTGATCCGCACCCGCGCCGCGCCGCTTGGCATCACCATCATCGAGGACATGGTCGAGAATCTGGACCCCTCTCAGGTTTTCGGGGCGATCTTCCAGTATCCCGGCAGCTATGGCCATGTGCGCGACTTCACCGCCGCGATCGCCTCCCTGCACGAGGCAAAGGCGATTGCCATCGTGGCGACCGATCTTCTGGCGCTCTGCCTGCTCAAGGAACCGGGGGCGATGGGCGCCGACATCGCCATCGGCTCGTCCCAGCGGTTCGGGGTTCCGCTTGGCTATGGCGGGCCGCATGCCGCCTTCATGGCCTGCAAGGATGATCTGAAACGCGCCATGCCGGGCCGGATCGTCGGCGTTTCGATCGATGCCAACGGAACCAAGGCCTACCGCCTGTCGCTGCAGACGCGCGAGCAGCATATCCGGCGCGAGAAAGCGACCTCGAACGTCTGCACCGCACAGGCCCTGCTGGCCGTCATGGCCTCGTTCTATGCCGTGTTTCACGGGCCGAAGGGCCTGCGCGCCATCGCCGAACGGGTGCATTTCCTGACCAACCGCCTTGCCCGCGCGCTGAAGGCGGCCGGGGCAAAGGTCAGCCCGAAGGCGTTTTTCGACACGATCACCGTGGAAGTCGGCGTCGGTCAGGCAGGTATCCTAGCCGCGGCGCGGGCCGAGGGGGTGAACCTGCGCAAGATCGGCACGGACCGGGTCGGGATCAGCCTTGACGAGACGACCGACGAGAAGGTGCTGATGCGGGTGCTGCGCGCCTTCGGGATCGAGGGCGTGCCACCCCATCGCGCCACCCTGGGTTTCCCCGAAGACATGGTCCGCACGACCGGCTATCTGACCCATCCGGTGTTTCACATGAACCGGGCAGAGTCGGAAATGATGCGCTACATGCGGCGGCTCAGCGACCGCGACCTGGCGCTTGACCGGGCGATGATCCCCTTGGGCTCCTGCACCATGAAACTCAACGCCGCCGCAGAGATGATGCCTATCACCTGGCCGGAGTTCGGCTCGCTGCATCCGTTCGCGCCCGCCGACCAGGCGCTTGGCTACCGCGAGGCGATCGATGATCTGTCGGCCAAGCTTTGCGAGATCACCGGCTATGATGCCATGTCGATGCAGCCCAACTCCGGGGCGCAGGGCGAATATGCGGGGCTTCTGACCGTTCTCGCCTATCACCGGTCACGGGGCGATACCCAGCGGACGGTCTGCCTCATTCCGACCAGCGCCCATGGCACCAACCCGGCGTCCGCGCAGATGGCCGGGATGGAGGTGGTGGTGGTGAAATCCGCGCCGAATGGCGACGTCGACATCGAGGATTTCGCTTCCAAGGCGGCGGCGGCGGGCGACAGGCTCGCGGCCTGCATGATCACCTATCCGTCGACCCATGGCGTCTTCGAAGAGACGGTCCGCGACATCTGCCGGATCACGCATGACCATGGCGGGCAGGTCTATCTTGACGGCGCCAACATGAATGCCCTGGTCGGGCTGGTGAAGCCGGGCGAGATCGGTTCGGACGTCAGCCACCTGAACCTGCACAAGACCTTTGCCATCCCGCATGGCGGCGGCGGTCCCGGGATGGGGCCGATCGGCGTCAAGGCGCATCTGGCGCCGTTCCTGCCGGGGCATCCGGAAACCGGCGGGGCCGAGGGGCCGGTCAGCGCGGCACCCTATGGATCGGCGTCGATCCTTCTGATCAGCTGGGCGTATTGCCTGTTGATGGGCGGACCGGGCGTGACCCAGGCAACGCGCGTCGCGATCCTGAACGCCAATTACATCGCGGCGCGGCTGGCGGGGGCCTATCCGATCCTCTTCATGGGGAACAAGGGCCGGGTCGCGCATGAGTGCATCCTGGACACCCGCCCCTTCGCCGAGGTCGGGGTCACCGTCGACGACATCGCCAAGCGCCTGATCGACAACGGTTTCCACGCGCCGACCATGTCCTGGCCAGTGGCCGGAACCTTGATGGTGGAGCCGACGGAATCCGAGACGAAGGCCGAGATCGACCGTTTCATCCAGGCGCTTCTGGCGATCCGGGCGGAAATCGCGGCCGTGGAACGCGGCGAGATTTCGGCGGAAGACTCGCCGCTGCGCCATGCCCCCCATACCGTCGCGGCGCTGGTGGGAGAGTGGAACCGGAAATACTCGCGCGAGGCAGGGTGCTTCCCGCCCGGCGCCTTCCGGGTCGACAAGTACTGGCCGCCCGTGGGCCGGGTGGACAATGTCTATGGCGACCGCAACCTGATCTGCACCTGCCCGCCGGTCGAAAGCTATATGGAGGCGGCGGAGTAAGTCAGGGTGAAGTCGCGCCGGGCCCGGTTCCGGGCGCGACATTCGCGTCAAGACAGGCCTTCGCCGCATCCAGCGCTGCGGCGATCTCTGGCGTGCCCACCGTCAGCGCAAAGGTCGGGCTGACCATGATGGTCAGAGTATCGCTCTGACGCATCGTCCGGATCGCATGGGCAATGTCCGGGAAAGACATCGCCATGGTGTTGGCATCAAGCGCATCGGCCCGGAATGCGCTGACCGGACCGCCATTGATGCCCAGGCCCGACTCGAACGCCGTGCCCGGCGTGAAACTGTGGGCCGAGGTAGTCAGCAAGATGAGAAAGCGGTCATCGCGGCGCAGCAGGAACCAAAGCTGCTGCCCCTCGCCGTGGATGATGGAAACCGAGCAATAGAGGAACTGGCCGTCGTCGCCGGTTTCGGCACTGCCCTGCCAGAACGCGCCGGCGGTGAACCTCGACCCCGCAATCTCTTCGGCAAGGATTGGCGCGGCGGCGAACGGGAGGCCAAGGGACAGGACGGCAACACGGCAAAGGTCACGCATCGGCGAGGTCTTTCGCTTGGGGAAGCGGGCCCGCGCAGGGGCCACGCCGGATCAGGGTGACGGTCGTGGGGCGGGGACGCCAAGGCCACCGCCACCCCCCGCGCCAAGACCCGTTCCCGCGCCGCCTTCGGGCTTTTTCGTCGGCGGAAAGGGCGAAGCCGCACCGCCCACAGCCCCGCCACCAGTGCCAGCGCCCGCACCGGTACCGGCACCAAGACCCGACGCGGGTTTCCCCGAACCATATTGCGCAGCACACAGCCGCATCTTGGCCATGGCGGTTCCTATCCCGCGCACGTCAAACGACTGATCGATGCCGATGCCGAGAAGTCGCAGGTAGACCCCTTGCGCGAGAAAATCCATCGTCAACTCGGCACCGGTGAAGCTCATCCCCGCGAAATTCTCGTCAACCGCGCTGGCATTGCCGAACCATGGCACGCCGACTTCGGTCATGATGATGCCTTCGAACTTCTCTCCCGGCCGGTACTTGATGGAGGGGTTCGCCAGCAGGATTTCGAACACATCGTCGGGGTAGAGGTTCAGCCAGACCGTTTCTCCGGCAGTGAAGCCGACCGAGGCGTAGCACCGGTTGAAGGCACCCGTGGCGCTGTTCGTCTGCGCGCCGCCTTTCCAGTAACCGACTTCGAAGTTCGAACCGGGTATGTCCTCCGCGGCAAGCGGAGTGCCAATGCAAAGTGCAAGTACGAGACCAAGTTTGCGCATGGAAACCTCTTCGACAGATTTGCCGCAGAATGAGGGCGATGACCGGGCCGGGCAAGTAGGGATTCGCGACCCTGCGTTGACGGCGCGCAACGCTCTGGATAGGCCTTGGTCGATGACCGATCCGACGCCACGCCTGCTGTCTGGCCTTGCGGCCTCGCTGCCGATTGCCGCCGGCTATTTTCCCATCGCCTTTTCGTTCGGCGTGGCGGCAACCCGTTCCGGCCTGACCGGAACCGAGGCGTTCGCGCTGTCCCTGATCATCTATGCCGGGGCGTCGCAGTTTCTGGCCCTGGCCCTGATCACCTCCGGGGCGCCGCTTCTGGTTTCGGCCTTCACGCTCATCGCGATGAACCTGCGCCATGTGCTTTACGGCCCGGCCCTGATGAAAGAGGCGGGAGAGAAGGCGACAACGCGCGCGGCCTGGCTCTGGGCCTTCGGTCTGACGGACGAGGTCTTTGGCCAGGCCATCGGGGCATTGGCGCGGGGGCAGAGGTTTTCGGAAAGCTACATGTTCGGCCTTGGCGCGGGGGCCTATGCAAGCTGGCTTTTGGGAACGGCGGCAGGCGCATGGGCTGGCGGAGGCGCATTGGAGGCATATCCGGCAGTGAATGCCGCCCTCGGTTTCATGCTGCCCGCGCTGTTTCTGTCGCTCCTGCTGTCGGTCCTTGCGCGCGCCCATGTGCCGGTGGTGGCGGTCGCGGGCGGGGTGACGGTGGCTGTCACGATGGCGGCAAGCCCGACGGCCGGAATTCTTTGCGGCATGATCGCGGGGGCGCTGACGGGAGTGATCCGCCGATGAAGACCGAGCTTTTGCTGCTGGCGCTGGCGGTTGGCGCGGCCAACTGGGCGTTCCGGGTGCTGCCGGTCCTGATGATGCGCGGCCGGTTGCGGCCCGGCAGTCTTGTGGAGCGTTTTCTTGCCGCAACAGGCCCCGCCGCGATCGCGACCCTCTTTGTCGCGGCGGTGCTGCCATCGCTGCTGCCGGTTCCGCGCGATGTCGTGGCGATGGCCGCGGGCACGGTCACGGTCGTCGCCCTGTTCTGGATGACCCGGTCCGTTGCGGCCGCAACGCTTGCCGGATCGATGGCCTTCGGCGCGGCCGTCTTTCTTCTTTCCTGATCTTGCGGGGGCTGGCCGGCGCGCACATATATTCCGTGACGCGAATGTATTTTCGAAGGACAACCGCGATGACATCTCAGGTCAAGCTGGTCTGCACCGAATGCGGGCAGGCGAACAGGATCCCCGAAAACCGGCTTCGGTCGGGGCCTCGCTGCGGCGTCTGCGGTGCGGCACTTGCCGATGGCAGGGTGCTGACACTGGACGCCCTGTCACATGACAAGGCGATGCGGACGGACGACCTGCCGCTTCTGGTGGATTACTGGGCGCCCTGGTGCGGGCCCTGCCTCAGGATGGCACCCGAATTCGAAAGCGCCGCGCGCCGCCTTGGCCCGGCGATCCGCTTTGCCCGGCTGAACACCGAGGATCATCCGCAGATCAGCGCCCGCGTCGGCATCCGTGGCATTCCAGCACTTGTGCTTTACCACGGGGGTCGGGAAATCGCCCGCCTGAGCGGCCTGCGCCCGGCCGCCGAGATCGAAAACTTCGTCCGCCCGCATCTTGCCTCGCCGGTTTCTTGACAAATCCCGCGTCATCGGCGAAAGACGCGATCGGTCGAGGGGCAGTAGCTCAGATGGGAGAGCGCGTCGTTCGCAATGACGAGGTCAGGGGTTCGATCCCCCTCTGCTCCACCAATGACCGGCATATCCTCCTGTTCTGAATACAGAATTCCGCGCGCACCTGATGCCGCCGGAACCTTTCCCATCTTCGCGGCGAGGGACCGGCCCGGTTGACGGCGTTCTGCGCCCACTGAAACCCGGGTGCCGTAATAACTTTGCACAGCGCCGCAAAAATGAGCCACTCTGCCTTGGGGAGAACTTGAGGGAGGCAACCCATGCTTGACACCACGACGACTGATCAGGTCTCGGCGTTCCTGACCGAATTTGGCGCTGCGCTGGCCGCCGGTGACATCGACCACGCGACGGCGATGTTTCAGGATGACTGCTATTGGCGTGACCTTGTCACCTTCACCTGGAACATCAAGACGATGGAAGGCCGGGCCGAGGTGGCCGACATGTTGCGCCACCAGCTGGCCGCGACGGAACCCTCGAACTGGCGGGTCGCTGAGGGCGAGACGGCCAGCGAGGACGGCGGCGTTGCGACGGCCTGGATCAGCTTCGAGACCGCGGTTGCACGCGGCTACGGCCTGATCCGGCTGAAGCAGGGCAAGATCTGGACGCTCCTGACCTCGATGGTGGAGTTGGAGGGCCATGAAGAGCCGCTTGGTTTCGACCGCCCGCTCGGCGCCCGTCACGGCGCGGGCAAGCATCGCCCGACCTGGGCCGAAGAGCGCGAGGCCGAGGCGCGCGAGCTTGGCTATTCCAGACAGCCCTATGTGCTGATCATCGGCGGCGGGCAAGGCGGTATCGGGCTTGGCGCGCGCCTGCGCCAACTGGGTGTGCCGACGATCATCGTGGAGAAGAACGACCGCCCCGGCGACAGCTGGCGCAACCGCTACAAATCGCTCTGCCTGCATGATCCGGTCTGGTACGATCACATGCCCTACCTGCCCTTCCCGCCGAACTGGCCGGTCTTCGCGCCAAAGGACAAGATCGGCGACTGGCTGGAAATGTATACCAGGATCATGGAGCTGAACTACTGGACCAGGACCGCCTGCAAGCACGCCTCCTATGACGAGGCGGCGCAGGAATGGACGGTCGTGGTTGACCGCGATGGCACCGAGGTCACGCTGAAGCCGAAGCAGCTGGTGCTGGCCACCGGCATGTCGGCCAAGGCGAACATGCCGACCTATACGGGGATGGACCGGTTCAGGGGCGACCAGCACCATTCCTCGAAACACCCCGGCCCCGATGCCTACAAAGGCAAACGGGCCGTGGTGATCGGGTCGAACAACTCCGCCCATGATATCTGTGCCGCACTTTGGGAAAACGATGTCGACGTCACCATGGTGCAGCGGTCGTCGACCCATATCGTGCGCTCCGACACGCTGATGGATATCGGCCTTGCCGGGCTCTATTCGGAACAGGCAGTGCAGGGCGGGATGACCACCAACAAGGCCGACATGATCTTTGCCAGCCTGCCCTACCGCATCCTGCACGAATTCCAGATCCCGCTTTACGCGCAGATGAAGGAACGGGATGCCGAGTTCTACGCCGGGCTGGAGAGGGCCGGGTTCTGGCTGGACTGGGGCGATGACGACTCCGGCCTCTTCATGAAATACCTGCGGCGTGGGTCGGGCTATTACATCGACGTGGGCGCCAGCCAGCTGATCATCGACGGCCAGATCAAACTGGCGCACGGCAATGTGCGCGAGATCACCGAGGATGCGGTGGTGCTTGACGATGGCACGGTGCTGCCCGCCGATGTGATCGTCTATGCCACGGGCTATGGGTCGATGAACGGCTGGGCGGCAGACCTGATCGGCCGCGATGTGGCCGACACGGTTGGCAAATGCTGGGGACTTGGGTCCGACACCACCAAGGATCCCGGCCCCTGGGTCGGCGAGCAGCGCAACATGTGGAAGCCGACGAAACAGGATGGCTTGTGGTTTCACGGCGGCAACCTGCACCAGTCCCGCCACTACTCGCAGTTTCTGTCGCTGCAACTGAAGGCACGGATGGAGGGGATCGCGACCCCGGTCTACGGTATCCCCGAGACCCATCTGCTAAGCTGAGCCGGAATGGCAAGCTATGCTTCGGGCCGTTCCAGATACCGCACCAGGTTGTTCAGGGAACCTGCGGTTCCATCCCGCGTGTTGTCGATCATCCCGGCCCCGGCGAAGGAGGTTACCTGCACGGTGACCTTCACCTGCGCACCATCGGGGCTGTCGGAAAACTCGACCGTCGTGATGCTGACCGAGAGGGGCGTGGTGTCCTCATGGACCGTGTCCACCGTCACGATGCGATGCCCCGGCAATATGCCCATGTAGCGCGATTCCACACGAAAGCGGGGGTCTTCCCTGGCACCACATCGGGCCACATCCAGACCGCCGACGCGGAAATCGGCTTTCTCATAAAAGAACACGGCCGTGTCGGAAGGCGCAGCCCATCGGACCCGCTCATTCGCGTCCGCATAGGCGGCGAAGACGCGGGCAGCAGGCCGGTTGATCATACGCCCGACGATGACAGTGCCATGGTCGACTGCGGTTTCGGCCATCTCTCCCCCTCCAAAACGATTCCATTTTACAACTGGTTTCACAATGAATACACTTTGTCTGCGTGACAAGCCTGCTGAAAGAGCGCCATGAAACTGCAGCTTCGGTCCGGTTGCCCGATAAATCTGACGCTCGAAGTCATCGGCGACCGCTGGAGCATGATCATTCTGCGGGACATGATCTTCGGCGGGCGCAGGCATTTCCGGAGCCTGCTGGACAATTCGATCGAAAGCATCGCATCGAACATCCTCGCGGACCGCCTCAAGGGCCTTGTCGAGATGGGGCTGCTGACACGGGCGGACGATCCGTCGCACAGGCAGAAGGTCATCTACAGCCTGACGGAAATGGCAATCCAGCTGGTTCCGGTGATGTCCGCCCTGGGCGCCTGGGGCCGTCGTCATCTTCCTGCGACGGAAGAATTGAGCATTCGCGCGCAGGTTCTTGAAGAAGGCGGCGCCGAGCTTTGCCACGCTTTCATGAACGAGCTCCGCCGCGAGCATCTGGGCCAGAACCATCCGGCATCCGCGCCCTCCGTGCAGGAAAGACTGCAGGCCGCATATGACGCAGCCGTTGCGCGGCACCCGTCGTGATCGCACCAAACGATGCAGGAAGGAGCGAAAGGCCGGAACGGCGAAACAACGCGTCTCGGGTAGGCCGCGACACTTCGAGACTACTGAAGTCCGCGCCCTGGAACCGCCTTTGAACGGCCCAAGGCTCCCGCCGGACCAGTCTCAAGAAGAGTGGCGTCGTCGCAAACAATAGAAACGGGGGGAGGGCAAACCGCGAGCGTTCTTGCCCGTCAATTTCCAAGACAAGACGTTGGAGCAGGAGAAAGATGGTGCTGCAAGAGAGGATTGAACTCTCGACCTCTCCCTTACCAAGGGAGTGCTCTACCACTGAGCTACTGCAGCGCCGTTGGTGGCGGCGGGGATAGACGCAATCAAGGGCTTGCGCAAGGGTCTTTTCGGGCCGGTGGGCGCGTCCATCTGGATCGGCGGCGCATCCTCGGTTATGCACGGGCGATGACCTCGCCCTCTGATCCGCCGAAACCGGAACCGCCGCCGAAGGACGCGGCAGCTTTGGCGCGGGATGATCGGCTGAAGGCGGCACTGAAGGCGAATATGGCGCGCCGCAAGGCGCAGGCGAAGGCACGCGCCGCCGACAGCGGCACGGAGGACGGGAACGGCTGAGCTTTCGGCGCCGTGGCGGGGGCGGGATCACCGCCCTTCCGGCAAAGGCACGCGCCGCGCGACAGGAGCCGGACCGACCGTCCCCCAGCTGGTGGCCGGGTCGGCACACCCGATCTGGACCCGGCCGCCTCCGGGTAG
>JAAURK010000136.1 GCA_012032275.1 Tabrizicola sp. | reverse complement strand
GTCGCGTTCAAGGAGATGGACGTCAGCCGCGACCCTGCCTTGCGCCAGGCCATGACCAGCGCGCCGGAGGGCGGCGGACGGTGCCGCAGATCTTCATCAATGGCCGCCATGTCGGTGGCAGCGACGACCTGCATGACCTTGACGACGCAGGCAAGCTCGACCCCCTTCTGGCCGGCTGATGCGCGCAGCCCTTCTGCAGCTGAACGTCTGCGACGACCCGTCGGCAAATCTGCCGGCAACGCTTGGCTATCTGCGCCAGGCCGCCGCCGGTGGCGCGGATCTCGCCCTGACGCCGGAACTGACCAACGGCTTGTCCTCGTCGCGGCCGCATCAGTCAGGCGTGTTCCGGCTGGAGGATCAGGACGAGACGCTTGCCGCCATCCGGCGCGAGGCGCAGGCGCTGGGCCTCTGGATCCTGATCGGCTCTCTGGGGCTTTTGACGCGGGATGCCGACGGAAGGTTCGCCAACCGGTCGTTCCTGATCAGCCCGGATGGTCTGGTGCGGGCGCGCTATGACAAGATCCACATGTTCGATGTCAATGTGTCGGAAACCGAGGTTTACCGCGAAAGTGGCGGCTACAGGCCGGGCGATCAGGCGGTTCTGGCCAAGACGCCCTTCGGTCAGATCGGCATGACGGTCTGCTATGACCTGCGTTTTCCGCATCTTTACCGGCGGCTGGCGCAGGCGGGCGCGCAGATCCTGACCATCCCCGCAGCGTTCAATCACATCACCGGGGCTGCGCATTGGGAGGTGCTGGTGCGTGCCCGCGCGATCGAGACGGGCTGTTTCGTTCTCGCCCCGGCGCAGACCGGCTTTCATCCCGAGACCCATGGCAGCGGCCGCAAGACCCATGGCCGTTCGCTGGCTGTGGGGCCCTGGGGCGATGTGCTTGCCGACGGCGGCAGCGATCCGGGCGTGACCTTTGCCGACATCGATCTTGCCCGGGTTGCCGAGGTCCGCGGCCGTATCCCCTCGCTCACCCACGACCGGGGGTTCGACGGCCCATGACCGCAGAGAAATCCGAGGATATTGCGGTGGCCCTGTTCGGCGAGTTGTTCATGGCCGATCAGCTTGCCCGCAACCGGATATCCAAGGTTCTGCCACGCGGGATGGAGCTGTCGCATTTCTCGGTCCTGAACCACCTGGCCCGCGTCAGTGACGAACGCACGCCAGCGCAGCTTGCCCGGGCCTTTCACGTGACGCGTGGTGCCATGACGAACACGCTCAACAAGCTGGAATGGGCGGGGCATGTTCATATCCGCCCCGATTGGGAAGATGCCCGTCAGAAATTCGTCGCGATCAGCCCGTCCGGGCGATCGGCCCGCGATGCGGCGGTTGCCACCGTGGCGCCGCTGATTGCCGAAGTGGTCCAGGCTCTCGGGCCAGAACGGGTGCGTGCGCTGCTGTCGGCCATGCGCCAGCTTCGCTCGCGGCTGGAAGAAGAAAGCTGACCGGCCGACCGCTGCCCCTCAGTAGTCCTTTTCCAGGAACAGGCCGATCCCCGTCTCGCCATCGGCGCCGACACGGCCCTTCACAGTCACGCCGGGCCGCAAATCGAGGTTGAGGTTGATCCGGCTCTGGCCGCCCTGATCGACCTCTACTTCCGTGTAGACGTTTTCTGACAGGTACTTGCCCGCCCGCAGCGCCGCGGTTCCGTCCTCCGACGTGGTCACGTCAAGATCGTCAAGCCCGAAACCCTTTCGCAGCTTGCCGATGACGCCCTCGCCGCTGCGGCCCGCAAGAACGGCGACGGCACTGGCAAGCTGGGCGGCCTGCAGCGCCGAGATCGACTCCAGCCCGCGGCCGAAGAGCAGCCGCGCCAGCACCTCCTCCTGCGGCAGTTCCGGTGTTGACGAGAACGAGACCGCCGGATCGTTCGCCGGGCCGTCGATGGTGACGAAACTGACCACGCCATCGCTCTCGTTGCTGGCCGAGATCAGAAGTTCGGGCACAAAGCTGCCCTCCAGCGTCAGATCGGCGCTTTGCAGCACCAGACGTTTTCCCAGAATGTCGAGCCGCCCGCGGATCAGGGTCAGGCCGCCCGAAGGGATCACGTTGCGGGTGGTTCCCGAAAGTTGCAGTGCGCCGCCAAGTTCGGCATCGATCCCGCGCCCGCGCACGAACACCCGGCTTGGTGCCGAGATCAGCACATCAAGGCCGTAGGCCGGGCCATCGCCGGCCCTTTCGCTGCTGCCGTCCCCCAAAAGCCCGGCCTTGCGCCTCGTCTCGCGCACCGCGGCAGGCTCGCCCGCATGGCGCAGCTTCGCAAGACCGCTCGCCGATCCGAACCCGCTGGAGGGCACGCGGATTTCGGTATCGGAAAGATCGATCCGGCCCGCGATCAGCGCGCCACCGGCAAGCGGGCCGACGATGGTGAGGCTGCCGCTGGCAAAGGTCTCGTAAAGCTCGGGGTCGACCAGACGGAGCCGATCAAGCTGCAGGGCAAGCTCGGCGCTGTTCGGAGCGGCAAGATCGATTGGCCCGTCAAGCCTGATGCGGCCACCCGTCGAAAGCTGGGTCGTCGCGGCGATGCGCACCTGTCCCGACGAGAGATTGCCCACCGCCTCGATCCGTTCCAGCGCGAAGCCGAGGTTCGGATCCGTGAGCCGCCCGCCCGACATGGATATCCGCCCCGAAAGCGACGAAAGCCGGATCGGGCCGTTCAGCCGCAGATCAAAGCCGACGGGGCCGGAAATCGCCCTTGGGTCCAGAAAGATGTTCGCCAGCGCGGCCTGCCCGGTGCCGGAGAGTGCAAGATCGGCCTGGGCAAAGCTGTTGGACACCCGCCCCTCGACGCGCGCGTGACCTGCCCCGGGCCGGTTCCGCGCAGATCAAGGTCAAAGCCGGTCTCATCCTGCACCGCCGTGCCCGAAAGCGTCAGCGGCCCCGGAAATTCGGGGACCAGAAGCGCCAGATCGGCAAGCCGCGCCGCCACGGTCAGTTCCCGCACGGCCCCCGCGATGCGCCCGCTGACATCCGCCTTCAGCTGCGGATTGGCAAGCGTTGCCGTCTCGATCCGGATCGCGCCGTCCGACAGGGCCAGCCGGGCGGCGAGATCGCTTTGCCCGGCAAGCAGCCGGTCGATCTCTGCCTGACCGATGCGAAGCCCGTCACCGGTTCCCGAGAGGGTCAGCGTTCCGTCCTCCGGCGTGCCCGAAAAGCCCGCATCGAAGCGCAGCGCACCGCGATAGCCGGGGTCGAGCGCGCTGATATCGGTGAAATCGAGACTGGCCTTCAGGTCGGAGCCCTTCGAGGACAGGGTTCCCGATCCGGTCAGGCGCAGCGTCTTGGCCGAAAGCTCCATCGAACGGAGGAATGTTCCCGTATCGTCGCGCTTTACCGAAAGCGTGGCGCGGCTCTGGCCGTCCAGCAGCCGGTCGATCTGGTCGATCCCGATCCCGAGACCCTGGCCCTCGACGATGCCGACAAGATCGAAGAATCCCGACAGACGGCTTCCCGATCCTTCAAGGCTGATCACCCCCGCGCCTTCCAGCGGCCTGCCGACGAGCCCCGCAAACCGGGAAAGATCGGCCGCATTGATCTGCAGCCGTCCCGATGTGGTGAACGCGTCCTGAAGCCCGTCGATCTTGGCCGAAATCCGCGCGTCAAAACTGTCTGCGGTCAGGTCCAGCTCGGGGATGCTGAGAACGCCCGACCCCTCCAGCCAATGCGCTTTCAGCCGGCCCTGGACCGACCGGCCAAGTGCGGTGGCAAGATCGGCATCCTGCGGCAGAAGTCCCGTCGCGGCATACCGGACCGTGGCACCAAAGCTGCGCCCGGCCGCTGTCCGGCCGATCCGGCCCGATCCGTCGATGGTCAGCCGTTCGGCCTTGAAGTCGGGCCGGTCAAGACCGTCAAGCACGAAAGCCCCGCGCCATCCGGCATCGTTGAGACCGGAGTAATCCAGCGTGATCCGCGCGCCCGTGACCCGCGTTTCGACGTCGCCCGCAAGCGGAAGCAGAACCGGGCTGCCATCGGGCGAGACAAGATCACCGCGCAGCCGGAGCTTTTCCGGCAACCCGTCGGCGGCCAGCGCGGCACTTCCCTCAAGCGAGAGCGACCGGGTGGTCAGCGCAAAGGCATCAAGCACCAGCCGCCCGCTGGACGACCGCGCGCCATCGGCCCGAAGTGCTACCGCGGGCCCGAAGAATTCCGCATATTGGGGCAGGAACAAGGGCGCGAGATCACCCTTGAGATCGGCCGCGAACCGGGTTCCCTGACCGGCAACTGCGGCAATGTTCACGCGGCCTGTCAGGCGGTCGACATCATCGGTGGTCAGGCGGATATCGGTCGCGAAATCCTCGAACGGGCCCTGGCCGTCGACCGACAGGGCCACCGAGGGCGCGCCCGGCAGGCCGATCAGGTTTGCCGCAATTCCGCCCGCGCCCTCAACGGCGGTCAGCGACAGTTGCAGACTGCGATTGGCGTTCGAATAGCTGGCATCCAGCGTGATCCGCCCCTCCGGCCCGTCATCCTTTCGCAACAGGTCGAGCGTGGCGACCCCCTCCCCCCCGGCAAGCGACATGGCGGCGTCGAGGCTGCCCTCGATCCGCGTGCCGATGACCGGCGCTTCCAGCAGGATGCGGTCGGCCGCGATCTTGCCGATATTCACTGAAACCGGCAGTTCCGGAAGGCTGAAGCCCTTGGCCTCGGGGTCGGGCAGGGCGCTGTCCTCGGCCTGCGGCAGCCGGGCGACGATGATCTCTTCGGCCGAAAGCTCGGTGATCTCCACCTCTCCCGACAGAAGCGATGACCGGCTCCAGTCCAGCACGATGCCGTTCAGCGTGATCCAGACGCCTTCGTCATCGGCAATCAGCAGACTGTCGATGGCGGCCCGTGACGACAGCGCGCCTTCGAAACCGTTGATCGTGATCGTCCGCCCGGCCTCTGAAAGATTGTCTTCCAGAAAGCCCGCCAGATAGCTTTCGTCATCTTCCTGCGCGAAGGCAGGGGCGGCGGCGAACAGACATGCTATGAGAAGAGCGACCCGCATCAGAATGACTGCCCGAGGCCGATGTAGATCTGCACGCCATCCTCTGTCGTCCCGCCGGCAGGGGCGGCGACGTCAAGGCGGATCGGGCCAAAGCCGGTATCGTAACGCAGGCCAAGGCCCGCGCCTGCGTGCCAGTCACCCGAATCGTTGAAGAAACCGCCGGTATCGATGCGCCCGGCATCGACAAAGCCGACAAGGCCGATGCGGTCGGTGATCTTGGCGCGCAGTTCGACTGAGCCGGCGAGGAAATGCGTGCCCCCGATCAGGAACTCGTCGCCCGAGGCCGTATCGACCATCACGCCCAGCGATCGGTAGGGCTGTCCCCGCACCGTGCCGCCCCCGCCCGAAAAGAAAAGATCGTCCCGGGGGGTATCCAGAAGATCGGCGCCAAGAACCGCTCCGGCCTGGGCGCGGACGGCAAAGACAAACCGGCTGGAATCGCCGATGCTTCGGTAGGCGCGGCTGTCGAGCGCGATGCGCGCACCGGAATCGGTGGTGCCAAGGCCGTAGAATGGCTTCACCTCGGCGTCGATGTAGAAACCCCTGGTGGCATCCGTCGGGTCGTCGCGCCGATCCCAGGTGGCACCGACGGGAAGCGAGATGTTGCGGTATTCGAAGGAACCGCCGGGATCCTCGCCGTTCTGGAACTTGAACGTCAGGCCTGCCCGTCCGGTCAGGCTGTCAGAAAAGACATGGGTGAAGACAAGGCCGAATTCAGCGGTATCGGCAAAGTAATCCACCTCGTCCAGCCGCGAGATGCTGGCGGCAAGGCCAGCCGTCGTATCCGGCGTCAGCGTTGCCGGGCGGTCGATCGAGACGCCAAGCCGGTAGTCGATGCCGCTGGTCCCGGCCCCGATATTGCTGATCTCGCCCTCGACTTTCAGCCGCTCGCCCCCGCCAAGAAGATTGCGATGCAGCCAGGAGCCGGTCAGCGACAGGCCGTCGAGGCTGGCGATTTCGGCACCGAAGGAATAGCGCCGCGGTTTCTGCTCCACAACGGTTGCGGTGATGCCAAGGACATCCGGCGCGGTGATCCGGTCATCCTCGACCAGGGTGACAGAGCTGAAGATGCCGGTGCGTCGCAGGCGCTTGGCGGCGCGGTCGAGTTCCGCCTGGCTGAAGGTCTCGCCTTCGGGCAAACCGGCGATCTTGCGGACCCGCGCCTCGCGCATCCGCTCTTCCCCCTCGATCACCAGCCTGCCAAAGCGCAGCTTAGGGCCGGGGTCGATCCCGATATCGGCGGAAAGGGCGGCCCGGGCATGATCGGCCACGATATCCTCGCGGCTGATCGCGGCCTTCGCGTGACCGACCTCGCGCCAGGCCAGTGTCGCGGCACCGGCGGCATCGATCACGGCGCCGCTCTCGGCAGGTGCGCCCGGCCGGAATTCAGGCGGAAGGACAGTGCCGCGTGGCAGGGGTGCGATGCGGGCGGCCGAGAACCTGAACTGCGGGGCCGGGGTCCACGGTGACCGAGATCTGGCTGATCGTCGCGGGGGCGTTCAGCGCGGCGATATCGGCCGCCTCGCGGCCATCGATGCGGATCGTGATCACCGCCGAATAGTGGCCGCTGGCGTAAAGCGCATTTAGAAGCCGCCCGTAATCAGCCCGGGCCGCGGCGTAAAGGTCAAGCGGCGCTGTCTGGCCTTCAGCCTCCTGCGCGACAAGAAGCGATGCGGAACGGAGCGTCTTGGCAAGGTCTTCATCCCCGCCCGCGACCTGAAAACTCAGGCTGTCGAGGGCGGTCAGCGGTGTTGCGAAGAGGCCCGCCAAAAGGGCGATTGCGGCTTTTGAAACTCTTTGACTTTCTTTGCGCCGCGGGCCGCACACGTCCGTTCTCTCTCGTTTTTCCGACTATTGCAGGTTGATGGAATGAGGGCAATCTGAGCGGCGGCGGATGCGCGAAAAACGCCGCGCCGAGGCAGCGACGCCAAGGGATGGCAAGCGGCATCCGTCGCGCAAGATGATGATAACTCGGCAGATTGAAATTCGTCCTTGCCTTCTTTTGTTTGTCCCTCGCCGGGTTTAACGCGGCACTTGATGTTTGGTTCCAACTTGCCTATATCGGCGTCAACAGAAGCGTCGGGGTCCACACCCGAAGCTGCCGGAAGCGTAAGACGGGCCCTGCGGTCCGTTTTTTCATTTGGGGGGCCGCGATGTCGGACCTGATCGCCAAAACAGCCATCGACCGCCGCCTGGCGGACATCGTGCAGCCCGTCATCGAGGGCATGGGGTTCGAACTGGTGCGCATCCGCCTGATGGGGGGCAAGACACGGGTGTTGCAGATCATGGCCGACAAGGCCGAGGGCGGCATCGATGTGGACGACTGCGGCGAGATTTCGACGGCGGTTTCGGCGACGCTGGACGTGGAAGATCCGATCGAGGACAATTACGTTCTGGAAGTCTCCTCTCCCGGTATCGACCGCCCGCTGACGCGGCTGAAGGATTTCGAGATATGGAAGGGCTGGGAGGCCCGGGTCGAGACGAGCGAGCTGATCGATGGCCGCCGCCGGTTCAAGGGAACGCTGGCCGGGGTGGAAGGCGAGGATGTGCTGATCGAGATCGAGGAGGGCGGCGAGTTGCTGACCATCGGTCTGAATTTCGAGTGGCTGTCGGATGCCAAGCTGATCCTGACGGAAGAGCTGATCACCGAGATGCTGCGGCAGAGAAAGGCGCAGGGCCTGGAGCCCGGCAAGTTCGACGATATCGAAGAGACGGACGGGGAGGAGGACGAAGATCCCGGCCCCGAGACGAAACACTGACCGGGAGAGAGACCCATGGCGATTACATCGGCCAACCAGCTTGAGCTTTTGCAGACTGCCGAGGCGGTTGCACGGGAAAAGATGATCGATCCTGATCTGGTGATCCAGGCGATGGAGGACAGTCTCGCCCGGGCGGCGAAATCCCGCTACGGCGCAGAGATGGACATCCGCGTCCGGATCGACCGCAAGACCGGGCGCGCCAGCTTTACCCGCGTGCGCACGGTCGTCGAGGACGAGGCGGTGGAAAACCACCACGCGCAGATGTCGGTGAAGCAGGCCAAGGCCCATCTCGCCGATCCCCAGATCGGGGACGAGATCGTGGATGAGGTGCCCCCTGTCGATCTGGGCCGTATCGCGGCGCAATCGGCCAAGCAGGTGATCCTGCAGAAGGTGCGCGAGGCGGAACGCGACCGTCAGTACGAGGAATTCAGGGATCGTGCGGGCACCATCATCAACGGCGTGGTCAAGCGCGAGGAATACGGCAACGTCATCGTCGATATCGGCCGGGGCGAGGGCATCCTGCGCCGGAACGAGAAGATCGGCCGCGAAAGCTATCGCATCGGCGACCGGGTCCGCTGCTACATCAAGGATGTTCGGCGCGAGGCACGGGGGCCGCAGGTGTTTCTGTCGCGCACCGATCCGCAGTTCATGGCAGAGCTGTTCAAGATGGAAGTGCCTGAAATCTATGACGGCATCATCGAGATCAAGGCCGTGGCCCGCGATCCCGGCTCGCGCGCGAAGATCGCCGTCATCAGCTATGACAATTCCATCGATCCGGTCGGGGCCTGTGTGGGGATGCGCGGCAGCCGGGTGCAGGCCGTCGTGAACGAGCTTCAGGGCGAGAAGATCGACATCATTCCGTGGAACCAGGACCAGGCCACGTTCCTTGTGAACGCGTTGCAGCCGGCCGAGGTGTCGAAGGTGGTGATCGACGAAGAGGCCGGGAAGATCGAGGTCGTGGTTCCGGACGAGCAGCTGTCGCTGGCCATCGGTCGGCGCGGGCAGAACGTGCGTCTGGCGAGCCAGCTGACCGGGCTTGACATCGACATCATGACGGAAGCCGAGGAATCGAGCCGCCGTCAGGCCGAATTTGCCGAGCGGACGAAGCTGTTCATGGATACGCTCGACGTCGACGAGATGATGGCGCAGCTTCTGGTCTCCGAAGGGTTCACCAATCTGGAAGAGGTGGCCTATGTCGAGGTGGACGAGTTGCTGTCGATCGACGGTTTCGACGAGGGCACCGCAGGCGAATTGCAGGCCCGTGCCCGCGATTATCTTGAGGCGGTGAATGCCAAGGCGATGGAGAATGCCCGCGCGATGGGCGTCGAGGACAGCCTCGTCAACTTCGAGGGCCTGACCCCGCAGATGCTAGAAGCGCTGGCGCTGGATGGCATCAAGACGCTGGAAGATTTCGCCACCTGCGCCGATTGGGAACTGGCAGGCGGCTGGACCACCGAGAACGGCGTGCGCAAGAAGGATGACGGCGTACTGGAGAAGTTCGACATGAGCCTTGAGGAAGCGCAGCACCTGGTGATGACGGCGCGGGTGATGCTGGGCTGGGTCGATCCGACCGAGCTGGAGCCCGAGCCCGCCGAAGACGCGGAGGCCGAGGCCTGATCCCAGGCCTCGGGGGAACGCGCATGACGCGCGGTGGCCGGGACAAGGAACGCGACGACCCCGAGCGCAAGTGCATCGTCTCGGGTGACAGCCAGCCGAAAGCGGGGCTCGTCCGCTTTTGCCTGGACCCGGACGGGATCCTGGTGCCGGATGTTCTGGGCCGACTGCCGGGCCGGGGGATCTATGTGGCCGCCGACCGCGCGGCGATTGCGAAGGCGGCAAGGAAGGGGCTCTTTGCCCGCGCGGCGCGGCAACCGGTGAAGCTGCCGGAAGGGCTGGCCGATCTGGTCGAGGCGCTTCTGGCGCGGCGGGTGACCGATCTGCTCAGCATGGCGCGCAAGGCGGGCGATGCGGTGACCGGGTACGAGAAGGTGAAGGACTGGCTGGCAAAGGGCAAGGCGGCGACGCTTTTGCAGGCCAGCGACGGGTCGGAACGGGGCAAGACGAAGCTGCGTTCTCCCGAAGGAACGGGCGGTCTTATCGGGTGTCTGACCGCCGGGGAATTGGGTTTGGCATTCGGCCGCGAACGTGCGATACACGCCGCGCTTGCCGCTGGTGGACTCAGACCCCGTGTTGTAGAGGAAGCGGCAAGGCTGGCCGGTCTGCGTGGGCAGACGGGCGGGCAGGACGGCGGCGAGACCGCCATGAAGGATACGTAGGACGCATGAGCGATACAGACGGCAAGAAACCTCTGGGCCTTGGGGGTGCACCTCGTTCTGGACAGGTGAAGCAAAGCTTCAGCCATGGCCGGACGAAGAGTGTCCTGGTCGAGACAAAGCGGAAGCGCGTCGTCGTGCCGACCGCCAAACCGGGCGCGGGAGGGGCATCCGGCGGGGTGTCTGCACCGTCGTCGGCGGGTGATCCGTCGAAGCGCCCGGCAGGGATCTCCGATGCCGAAATGGAACGGCGTCTGACGGCGCTGCGGGCTGCCAAGG
>JAAURK010000135.1 GCA_012032275.1 Tabrizicola sp. | reverse complement strand
CAGCAAGCGTAGGGTGGGTGCCAACCCACCACCAACATCGCCGCCCAACGCAAACGCTTGAATTTCCTCAATGACAGGGCTGCCCCGACCGACAGAAGCTGGATTGGCACCCACCCTGCTCCCCTGGCTCCTCGACGTGATCGCGCCGGACCGGAAGACGGCGGGGCGGGTGATCGCCAATTTCGCCCAGGTGATGAAGCAGGGCGAGCTCGGCTGCATCCGCAGATCGGCGGGCTTGTAGAGCCGGACCTATTGCAGAAGATGGGTGGCATCAGAACAACGCAGCCCGAAGGAGGGCAGACCTGATGGCATGGCTGATTTTTGGCGATCATTGGACCGAGTAGGACAAGGAAGGCTACCCCGAAGTGCTGATGTCACACCCATGGCAGGAACTGGACGGTGACTCGAGCCAGTTGGAACTGATCGATGCTTCCCAGGACGAAGGCAGGCTGATCTCCGCTACCAACCCCGTGCAAGGGCGGACCATCACCGGCAAGAACGTACCAACCAAGCTGGAACGCATGGGCCCGACGCTGGAGGAATACCCGCTTCTGGACGTGATCACATACTGGAGTGGCAACCTTCTGGTGTGCAAGGCCTTCCGCGATCTTCTGGAAGAGATGGAACCGGGTGTGCATCAGTTTTTCCCGATGGAATTGCTGGTCAATGGGTCAAAGGTTGCGACCTATCACTGGTTTGTCTGCTGCACCCGCATTGCCACAATGTCGCGTGAGCATTGCTATCCACCGCTGGATGAGAGGGGCTTCTTCAGACCGAGTCCGATTGGACAAAACCAGAATGATCGCGTGGTCTTGTCACGAGATAAGATCGGCGCGCACCACGCCTGGCACGACAAGTTCTATGGCAGGACAATGTTCTCCAACGTCTTTGCCGAAAGACTTTTTTCGTTTGGGCTGTCGGGCATCCGGGCTTTCCAATTCCCCGAAGTCTCGGCAACTTCAGCCTGAATTTCCGGTTTCAGAACTCACAACCAATAGGTGACGGCAGCGGCGGGAGCGCGGGCGGAGAAGAACAGGAGCGGCCCTCTTTCGTCGCGGGTTGCGATGCGGCGCCGGTCCTTGAGGCGGGCGAACATGCTCTCGATCTTTCGGCGCAGGCGATGGAGGCCGGTGTCGTGGCGGAGGGCAACTTTCCGTCCGCGCGGGACGGGATGCACGGCCAAATCAGCGCCCGATCAGCGGCGCGTCGCGCTCTTGACGGGGGCCGTCACCGCTCGTCCGTCACCCTGGTGACGAGATTGCGCCCGGCTGTCCGGGCGGGCAGAAGGCCTGTTGCAGGGCGCGGATCACGACGACGGTTTCGGACCGGCCGAGGACATAGCGGATGCTGCGCCCTTCGCGGTGGGCGACGACCAGCCCCTCGGCACGCAGCCGCATGAGCTGTTGCGACACTGCGGATTGACTGAGGCCGAGGCTCGCCTCGATCTCGCCCACCGTCCGGCCGCCGTCGATCAGCAGGCACATGATCTCCAGCCGCCCCTCATGCGCAAGGAGCTTCAGGAAGGATGTGGCCCGGCCGACCGCCAGCTGTGTCGAGCCATCCGTCGCCCGGTTCGATGCCGAGATGTCGTTCATGCCGTGGCGTCCTTTGCGGCCAGATCGCGGTCGCCCCTGAATGTGATGTAGATCGCGGGAATGACAAGAACCGTCAGAATGGTGGACGACAGAAGCCCGAAGAGAAGCGAGATGGCGAGGCCCTGGAAGATCGGGTCGGTAAGGATGGTGACGGCTCCGATCATCGCGGCAAGGGCGGTCAACAGGATCGGCTTGAACCGGATCGACCCGGCCTCGAGCACCACGTCGAGCATCGGTCGGCCCGCGCCCTGCGCGTGGCGGATGAAGTCGACAAGCAGGATCGAGTTGCGCACGATGATGCCCGCCAGCGCGATGAACCCGATCATCGAGGTGGCCGAGAATGGCGCCCCGAACAGCCAGTGACCGACGAGGATGCCGATCAGCGTCAGCGGCACCGGGGTCAGCACCACCAGCGGCAGCTTGAACGAGCCGAACTGCATCACGACGAGCACGAAGATCCCGACAAGCGCCACGCCAAAGGCTGCGCCCATGTCGCGGAAGGTGACCCAGGTCACGTCCCATTCGCCATCCCAGAGCAGGACGGGCGTGCTGGTATCCTCGGGCTGGCCGTGCTGGACGATGGCGGGCTTTGGCAGATCGCCCCAGTCGGCGGCAGCGATGGCGCGGCCGACGGCGATCGGGCCGTACAGCGGTGCCTCGAAGGCCCCGGCCAGTTCGGCGGTGACCATCTCGGCCGGCTTGCCATTGTGGCGAAAGATCGGGAAGGACGCGGTCTCCTCGGTGACGGCCACGACATCGCCAAGCTCGACCACGGACCGGTCGCCCGGCAGAAGATTTGCCGGGACGGGCGTGGCAAGGGCCCGTTCGTCCAGCACCCGGTCAGACTTGGCAGGCGCCAGGCGGATGGCAATCGGTTCGCGCCCGCCAAGGCGGTGGGAATAACCGACGGTCGCCCCGCCATAAAGCAGCCTGATCGTATCGAAGACATCGGCCTGTTCGATCTTGTGGAAATCGAGATTGGCATCGTCAAGCGTCAGGCGCAGCCGTTGTGCGGGCGTGCCGAAGCTGTCATCGACATCGACGATATAGGGCACCGTTCGGAACGCCTCGCGCACCTTGCGGGCCACTGCGCGGCGGGTTTCGGGATCGGGGCCATAGATCTCGGCCAGCAGGGTCGACATCACGGGCGGCCCGGGCGGCGGTTCGACAACCTTGACGACGGCGCCCTCGGGCAGTTCCAGCGCCGAGAGCCTCTCGCGCATGTCGAGCGCGATGGCGTGGCTTTCGCGGTCACGGTCGCCCTTGGCGGAAAGGTTCACCTGAAGATCGCCCATCTGCGGCTCGGACCGCAGGTAGTAGTGACGCACGAGGCCGTTGAAGTTGAACGGTGCCGCCGTGCCTGCATGAGACTGGATCGTGGTGATCTCGGCCACATCGGCGAGGATCGCGGCAAGATCGGCCAGGGTGCGGTCAGTCTCTTCGACCGAGGTGCCGCGCGGCATGTCCAGAAGGACGGCCAGTTCGGACTTGTTGTCGAAGGGCAACAGCTTCACCGTGACGGCGGCGGTGTAGAAAAAGCCCATCGAGCCCACCGTCAGGGCCAGAACCGCCAGCATGAAGGCCCAGGCGCGCGCACGCGACACCAGGATCGGCCGGGCGACGGCGCGGTAAATGCGGCCGAGCCTGCCGCCGTCTGCGGCCTCTGCGCCATGGCCAGCCCCGGCATGGGCCTTGCCCAGCTTCAGCATCAGCCAGGGCGTGATGATCACCGCCACAAAGAACGAAAACACCATCGCCGCCGAGGCATTGGCGGGGATCGGGCTCATGTAGGGGCCCATCATGCCCGAGACGAAAAGCATCGGCAGCAGTGCTGCGACCACGGTCAAGGTCGCGATGATGGTCGGGTTGCCGACCTCGCCCACCGCATCGATGGCGGCCTCGCGGCGTGAGCGGCCGTCGTTCATTCCCCAGTGACGGGCGATGTTCTCGATCACCACGATCGCATCATCGACCAGAATGCCGATGGAAAAGATCAGCGCGAAGAGGCTGACCCGGTTCAGCGTGTATCCCATCATGCGCGCGGCAAAGAGGGTCAGCAGGATCGTGACAGGGATCACCACCAGCACGACCAGCGCCTCGCGCCAGCCGATGGCGACCCAGACCAGCGCCACGATCGAAAGCGTGGCGAGGCCAAGGTGGAACAGCAGCTCATTGGCCTTCTCGTTCGCCGTTTCGCCATAGTCGCGGGTGACATGGACCACAAGATCGTCGGGGATCACGCTGCCCTCAAGCCGCTCCACGGCATGGATGATTTCCTCGCCGATGGTCACCGCATTGGCGCCGGGCCGCTTGGCGATGGCCAGAGAGACGGCAGGCACGCGCGAAAAGCCGGTCGCGGCGCGGTCAAGCTGGAAGACCCGCGCCTCCGCCGTATCGGTGGCAAGGGTGACATCGGCCACGTCGCGCACATAGACGGGCCGGCCGTCCCGCGTGGTGACGAGCAGGTTCTCGATCTCGGTGAGGTCGGTGAGCGTGCGGCCCGCGGTGAGCCCGATCTGGCTGCCCTCCTCGCGCAGGGTGCCGACAGAGAAGCTGCGGTTCGCGCCTTCGACCTTGGCCGCCAGCGCCTGCAGCGTCAGCCCCGCCTGGGCCAGCCGCTCGGGATCGGGCCGGATGCGGATCTCCTCGGGCGTCTCGCCGACGATATAGGTCAGGCCGATATCGGGCAGTGCGGCAATGGCGACCTGCACCTCATGCGCGACGCGCGTGAGGTCGGCGGGGGTCCAGCGATCCGCCGCTTCGGGGCGCGGAGCCAGCGTCAGCACGGCAATCGCGACATCGTCGATGCCCGCCCGACGATCAGCGGCTCGGGGATGCCCTTGGGAATGCGGTCCAGATTGGCCCGCACCTTTTCATGGACGCGCACGATGGCCGCATCCGACGAGGTGCCGACTTCGAACCGGGCCGTCACCAGCGTGCCGTCGTCCTGCGTCTGGGAATAGACATGCTCCACCCCCGGGATCGACTTGACGATGGTTTCCAGCGGTTCGGTCACCAGCTTGACCGCATCTTCGGCGCGCAACCCGTCGGCGCGCACATGGATATCGACCATCGGCACCGAAATCTGCGGCTCTTCCTCGCGCGGCAGCGTGATCAGGGCGACGATGCCCATCAGCACCGCCGCGACCAGCGCGAGGGGGGTGAGCGGCGAGGTGATGAAGGCATCGGTGAGCGCACCGGCGATGCCGCGCTTGGGCGAGTGCATCATGGCAGGATCACCCTGTCTCCGCTGCGCAGGCCCGACAGGATCTCGACCATCGGGCCATCGGGCGTTGTGACCACCGGGCCGGGGACGACCGAGACAGCGCGGCTTTCGCCTCCGACCGCGATCTCGACCATGTCGAGGCCCGCGTTCTGGCGGATTGCGGTCTGCGGCACGGCCAGAACCTGACGGGTGCCAACCGGAACCCGCACGAGGATGCGCTGGCCGATGAAGGTGTCGGCCAGCCCCTCGACCGCGACATCGACGGTGACGCGGCCGTTCTCGATCATCGGGTAGACCTTTTCGATGCGCCCCTCACGCTGCTCGCCGCCCTCGCCGATGGCAACGCTGGCGCCGATACTCAGCCCCTCGGCATGCCTTTCGGGAATGGCGAGGCGCAGGAAGACATTGCCCGCGGCGATGGTGGCGACGGGCTCTCCGGCCATGACGACCTCGCCGAGCCGGGTCGGGATCGCCAGGACACGGCCTGCGGCGGGGGCAATGACGTCGCCTTCCGCCATCTGCTGGGCGATCACCGACTTGCCCGACTCGAGTTCCGCCACTGCGTTGCGCGCGACGGTGACCTGGGTCCGGACCTGTCGACCGCCTGGACCGTGGTGGAACCGCGTTCAAGAAGCGATTCGCTGCGCGTCAGTTCGGTCTGCGCATTCGCCAGTTCCGATCGCGCGGCGGCAAGACGGGCCTCGGCCGCCGCAAGCTGCAGTTCAAGCTTTTCGTCCACGATCCGCGCGATCACCTCGCCCGCGCCGACCTCGTCCCCCTCGGTCACGTCAAGTGCGGTGATGGTGCCGCCGCTCCGGCTCCGGGCGGGCACGACGAAGCGGCTTTCGATCTGGCCGAAAAGCGCCTTCGTCTCGGCCACCTCGACCGGTTGCAGCACCAGTTCGACAGCACGGCCAGGCTGCGCCACCAGCGACTGGATCACCACGGTCAGGGCAAGAAGGACAGATCGGGCCATCGCACCACGCTCCCGCTCAGGCCTGCGCCGTATCGCGCAGACCCATCTTGCGAAAGATCGACGCGGCCGGGCAGAAGCCGGTGAAGGCCGACTGAAGCAGGTTTGCCCCGACAAAAGCGGTGAGCGCCAGAAAGTAGGGCGATACCGACCAGGCAAGCGCGAGCGACAGCAGCACCATGAAGCCCGCAAAGGCGGTGACGGCTTGATTGACGGTCATGAGACTTCTCCGGGTTCGTGATGGGTGGATTTCAGCTTGTCGATGCCAAGCGCCTGCAGCGCCAGCCGTTCGTAGAAGGGCTCGGATTTGCCCAGCCGGATCTTGCGCAGGAAATACTTCTCGAAGCCGATCTTCGCGTAATGGACCCACTTGCCTTGCGACGACCAGTTGACGTTGCGCGGCGGGATCTGCGGCTGGGCCACGAAAGCCACGCCCCCGTCGCCGAAATCGGCAAGGCAGACGGCGTTCCAGCTTCCCACCTCGGACGGCTCTTCGCCCTTCAGCAGGCTTGCGATGTTCATCGCGGTGGCGGTCACCATGCTCTCGATCATGAAACCGGTCTTGGGCACGCCCACGGGAACCGGTGTCGGGCCCATCGGCGGGATCGCCACGCCCACGCCCACGGCAAAGACATTGCGGAACGTCGGGTTGCGCTGATACTTGTCGACGAGGATGAAGCCGCGCGGATTGGTCAGCCCCTCGATCCCGCGCACCGCCGGAACGCCCCGGAAGGCGGGCAGCATCATCGAGAAGGCAAAGGGCAGATCGTGCAGCGCCTTCGTGCTGCCGTCCTCGTTCACCTCTTCGGCGTGCATCATGCCGGCATCGACCGATCTGATCTTGGCATTGGTGATCCATTTGATGTGATGCGCCCGCATCTCGGATTCCAGCAGCCCCTTGGTGTCGCCCACGCCATCAAGGCCAAGGTGGCCGATATAGGGTTCGGATGTGACAAAGGTCATCGGCACACGGTCGCGCACCTTGGCGCGGCGCAGCGCGGTTTCGAGGATGAACAGGAATTCATAGGCGGGACCGAAGCAGCTTGCCCCCTGCACCGCGCCGATGACGACGGGACCGGGCTTGGCGACCAGCCGCTTGAAGGCCTGTTCGGCCTGAAGCGCGTGGTCGATATGGCAGACCGATTCTGTATGCCCCTCCGGCCCGAGGCCCGGAATCTCGTCGAAGGCGAGGTCCGGCCCGGTGGCGATGACAAGGTAGTCGTAGGCGACACTTGCGCCATCGGTCAGTTCCACCCGGTTTTCCCCGGGATGAACGCGGGCCGCGCCTTGCGTCACCAACGTTATGCCGCGCCGCGCCATCACCTCGGTCAGGTCCACCTCGATCTCGTCGCGGCCGCGCCAGCCCACGGCGACCCAGGGGTTCGAGGGCACGAAGCTGTAGCTTTTGCCCTTGGTGATGACCGTCAACTGGTCGTCCCGCCCGAGTTGATCCTTCATCTCATAGGCCATGATCACGCCGCCAAGACCCGCGCCCAACACCACTACATTTGCCATCTTCGCTCTCCTCCCAGACGTCGGATGCCGATACCGAGTCGAGTCACTTTACATGATAAAGTTTGAATATTCAAATGTAGATATTGTCCCGCCGGAAGAAACCTGATCGCAGCATTTGCAGCCAAGGGCAGAGCGCGCGACCCCGACTGCCGCGTATCGCTCACCCAGAACGCGAACAGAGGGCATTCCCGGCGTTCCCGGACGAATATCATTGACAGCGACCCGGCGCGTTTGTCCATTTGGTCAAGGAACCGGTAAATGCCGACTCCTCGATAACAATCACAGGGAGATGGATAATGCAGCTGACGCATGGATTTGCCCGTGCCGCGGCCTTGGCGGTGCTGTTGGCGGGTGCCTCGCCGATGGCGCTGATGGCCGAAACGCCCGCCGATACGCTGGTCCTGGCCGATGCGATCGACGACATCGTCTCGATCGACCCGCACGAGGCCTTTGAATTCTCTGGCGTGGATATGAACAACAACGTCTATGACACGCTGATCGAGCTTGACCCGGTCAAGCCGGACGAACTGGTGCCGGGGCTGGCGGAAAGCTGGACGGTGTCGGATGACGGAATGACCTATACGTTCAAGATGAAGTCGGGCATCACCTTCTCGTCCGGCAATCCGGTGACGGCGGAAGATGCGGCCCTGTCGCTGCGCCGCGTGGTCAAGCTGAACAAGACACCGGCCTTCATCATCACCCAGTTCGGCCTGACGCCGGAGAATGTCGACCAGATGGTCACCTTCGACGGCGATACCGTGACCCTGACAACCGACAAGGCCTATGCGCCGTCCTTCGTCTACAACTGCCTGACGGCGGGGGTGGCCAATATCGTCGACATCAAGACCGTGATGGCGAACGAGGTCGACGGCGATATGGGCAATGTCTGGCTGAAATCGAACAGCGCCGGGACCGGGGCCTATATCCTGAAGTCGTACAAGCCGAACGAAGGCTATGTGCTGGAGGCGCGGCCCGGTCACTGGCGGGGCGATGCGAAGATCAAGAATGTCTTCATGCAGCACATCCCCGAAGGCGCCACGCAGCGGCTCTTGCTGGAAAAGGGCGATATCGACGTCGCGCGCGAGCTGACGCCGACCGACATCGAAGGCCTGGCCGGCAATCCCGATATCGTGGTCAAGAAAGACGTCGGCGGGCAGATCTACTATCTTGCGCTGAACCAGAAGAAGGCCGAACTGGCCAATCCCAAGGTGCAGGAGGCGATGCGCTGGGCGGTGGATTATACCGGCATGACCGACAGCATCCTCAAGGGCCTCTGGGTGGTGCATCAATCCTTCCTGCCCGAGGGGTTTCTGGGCGCGCTGACCGAAAACCCCTATTCGCTCGACATCGAGAAGGCGAAGGCACTGATGGCGGAATCCGGCGTGGCCCTGCCGCTGGAGGTGAAGCTCACGGTCCGCAACAACCCCGAACGGCTGGATATCGCCACATCGCTGCAGAACACCTTCGCGCAGATCGGCATCAATCTGGTGCTTGATGTGGGCGACGGCGCGCAGGGGCTGGAGGTCTACCGTGGCCGCCTGCATGAGATAACGCTGCAGACCTGGGGGCCGGATTACCCTGATCCGCATACCAACGCGTCAACCTTCGCGCAGAACCCCGACAACAGCGACGAGGCCGGCAACACCGGCTATCTGGCCTGGCGCACCGCCTGGGATCCGGGAGAGTTGCACGCGATGACCGATGCGGCCGTGGTCGAGAAGGATACCGACAAGCGCCGCACGATGTATGAGGACATCCAGCGCAAGCAGCGCGACACCGGCGCCTTCGTGATGATGTTCCAGCAGGCGCGGCAGGATGCGATGCGCGCCAATGTCAGCGGTTTCTATGCCGGTGGGTCGACCGATGCGGTCACCTACTGGACCGTCACCAAGTAAGCGCAAGGGCCGCCGCCCCCTTGGTGGCGGCCCGCCTTCTGCATGACCGGTATCCCGGCTTCCCCGCACGACAACCGCCTGACGCGCCTTCTGGGCCAGATCGGGCTTGGCCTTGTGACCTTCGCGATGACGCTTCTGGGGTTGCTCCTGATCACCTTCGTGATCGGCCGCGTGGTGCCCATCGACCCGGTCCTCTCCATCGTCGGCGAAAGGGCGACGCCCGCCCAGATCGCCGCGATCCGCGACAAGCTGGGGCTGGACCTGCCCCTGGTGCAGCAGTTCCTCATCTATGTGCGCGATGCGGTCCAGGGTGATCTTGGCACCTCGATCCGGACGGGCCAAAGCATCGCGGGCGAGATCGCGCGCTACTTTCCCGCCACGCTGGAGCTTGCGACGCTGGGCACCATCTTCGGCACATTGGTCGGCGTGCCCGCCGGGGTTCTGGCCGCCACACGGCCGGGCAGCATCGCCGACCAGATCGTGCGGGTCGTCGGCCTCATGGGCTATTCGATGCCGGTCTTCTGGCTGGGGCTGATCGGACTTCTGGTCTTTTACGGCCAGCTCGACTGGGTCGCGGGGCCCGGCCGCCTCGACCCGAGCTATGACATGAAGATGGAATTCACGCTCACCTCCTACACCGGGATGATCCTGATCGACGCCGCGCTGAACGGCGCCTGGGACGTCTTTGCCAATGCGGTCAGCCACATCATCCTGCCCGCGGGCCTTCTGGGCTATGTCTCGATGGCCTATATCAGCCGGATGACCCGCAGCTTCATGATGAACGAGCTTGGTCAGGAATACATCACCACGGCCCGGGTAAAGGGCATGCCGGAATGGCGGGTGATCTGGGTGCATGCGATGAAGAACGTGATGGTGCCGCTGATCACGGTCATCGCACTCAGCTACGCCTATCTTCTCGAAGGCTCCGTCCTGACCGAGACGATCTTCGCCTGGCCGGGCCTCGGGAGCTACATCACCGATGCGCTTTTCGCCGCCGACATGCCCGCCGTTCTGGGGGGGACGGTGGTGGTGGGCGTGGCGTTCGTCACGCTCAACATGGCGTCCGACCTCCTGTATCGCCTGATCGACCCCCGGGCGCGGACATGACCACACTGCGCGCCTGGCTCCAGGATCCAAGCCCCGCGTCGCGGCGGCAGG
>JAAURK010000134.1 GCA_012032275.1 Tabrizicola sp. | reverse complement strand
CTGCACGGCCTGCGACCAGCCGCTCGGGGTCCGTGTCAAGCGCGGCTGCCTTGCGCAGCGCCGGGTCGAGGGCATCGGCGTCGGGATCGGTCATCTTGGTCTCGTCTCCTTGAGATGTGAACCGCTGTCGCCCTCGGCCATCTTCGCCCGAAGCCTGCGCCGCGCGCGGACCAGCAATTGCTCCACAGCACCCCGGGACAACCCCATGATGCCCGCGATTTCCGCCGTGTCCAACCCCTCCACCGCGGCCAGGAGAAGGGCAAGCCGCTGCCGGTGTGGCAGGTCGCGCAGGCTCTGGCGAAGTGCCTGCACCCCGTCGCGGCCCGCGATGACGCGGTAGGCCGAAGGCGCCTCGTCCGGCAGATGCGGTACCAGATCGTCGATCCCGACGGCCCAGCGAAACCAGCGGCGGCGGCGCTGGTCAAGGCAGAGGTTGGTCGCGATCCGATAAAGCCAGGTTCGCCCCGAACCTTTCGCCGGATCGAAACCTGCCGCATTGCGCCAGACGCGGAGAAACACCTCCTGCGCGACGTCTTCCGCCTCGGCTGCGGCACCAAGGTAGCGCGCGGCAAAGCGGGTGATCGCCCCGCCATGGATCCGGATGAACGCCGCCAGCGCTGCCTCGTTTCCACGGCCGATCTCGCCCAGAAGACGGCTGTCGTCGCTGTGTGCGGCGGCGGTCGGCTCGGGCGGTGGCATCACCTCTTGCCTCGTGCATCTGGGGCCCTGGAAAGTTCTAGCCGGGATGCGGCCCGGAGGGCAATCGCCACCGGGCCGGTCTCATTGCCCCGGTGTCAACGGTTCCACTTGCGCGTGGTCTTGACCGTTCCGCCCTCGGGGCCGCGCCTGGTGATCGTCACGGTCGTGCCGCTGCCATCGGTCACGCGCTGCCTTTCGCTGGTCACGACATTTCCTCTCGGGCCTTGATACGTGCCGGAACTGTCGCAGACCGCTGTGCCCGCGGTTCTGGCGCAGCTTCCGGTGCCGTTTGCCGTTCCGCCTTTGGGGCCGGTCGCCGTCCAAGTCCAGCCCTCTGCCTCTGCGGTGAGGGGCATGGCAAGGCAAAGCAGCGCAGCGGTAAGAGCGAGTTTCATGTGATTTCCCTTTCTGATCTGGATCATCCCGTGAATACGCAGCGCCGCCGCGCCTCCTACGCTGGCGGACAAGATTTTTCCACGCTCCCCCACGCGGGGCGTTGCAGAAATACAAGTATACTTCCGTGTGCCTTGCCCGGCGCGAACTACGGCCTGAAATCGGAACCGCTTGCGCTACTCTCGGGTCGCAACGACCCCGATCCGGACCACCGAGATGATCACTGACCACCCGCTGCGCTATGCCACCGTGAACGAGCTTCATGCGCGGCCCTTTCCCTCGCTCGATGTGCCCTGCACGGCGGTCTACGTTGCGATCAAGGAGCCGCTCGAGGCGGTGAACCGCGACCGGGCAAAGGATCGCGCGCATCTGATCGATCTTCTGGACCGCAACGGCAGCGCCCATCCGCAGCCCGACGCCACCCATTTTTCGGGCACCATCGGCCGGTCGGACCTGAAATGGGAAAGCCATACCGAATTCGTGACCTATTCCGCCTTCACCAGAGGCGTATCGCGCCGCCCGTTCGATCCGTCCGAGGCCGAGGTCTTCCCCGACGACTGGCTTGGCGCCGCGCCCGGAACCCGGCTGACCTCTGTCCTGATCCGGGTCGAGGCGATGCCCGGCGACGAGGACGAGATGCTGGCCCGGATGGATGACTGGTTCGTGCCGGAAAGCCTGGCAATCAGCCGCGTCGTGGATGGCGCCGCCGTGATTGCAGGGGATTTCCGCATCGATCCCGCGGGCCATATGCGGTTCGTCGTCTTCGTGCGGCCCGGCACGGGCCCCCGCCGCGTTGGCCGCATCGTCCAGCGTCTGTGCGAGATCGAGACCTACCGCGCCACATCGATGCTTGGCCTCGTCAGTGGCCGCGATCTGAGCAAGCGGTTGAACACACTTGATCCCGAGCTTTCCGCGCTCGTCTCCGGCCTTGACAACACCGAGCCCTCGCCCGAGGCGGCGCTGCACAAGCTTCTGACGATCTCGGCGGAACTGGAAAGCCTTGCGGTGCAATTCTCGTTCCGCTTCGGGGCGACGGCGGCCTATGAGGCGATCGTGACCCAGCGGATCGAGGTCTTGCGGGAAGAGCGTGTCCGCGGCCGCCAGACCTTTGGCGAATTCATGATGCGCCGCTACGATCCCGCCATGCGCACAGTGAAATCGGCAGAACGCCGGCTGAACGCCATGGCCGAACGGGCCGAACGCGCCGCCGAGCTTTTGCGCACCCGGGTTGATGTGGAACGGTCAAGCCAGAACCAGAAGCTGCTGGAAAGCATGGACCGGCGGGCCGATCTGCAACTGCGTCTGCAGCGCACGGTCGAAGGGCTGTCGACCGTCGCGATCAGCTATTACGCCGTCAACCTGGCCGCCTATATGGTCGAGCCGCTGGTCCATCGCTGGCATCTCAGCCACGGCCAGATCATGGCGATGCTGACCCCGGTCGTGCTGGTTGCGGTCTGGCTGATGGTGCGACGCATCCGCAATCACCTCGACTGAGGCCGTTGACCGAGCGCAAGGCGTCCTTGCGCGAAAGGTGGCAGGATCAGGTCGGTTGTCCTGGCGGCAAGGGATTCGGATGGTCTGGCTCAAATGGCTGGCAATCGGGGTGGCGACACTTGCCGCACTTTGGGTGGTGCTGTCGGTCTATGGCACCTGGCGCTGGCAGGTCCGCACCGCGGGGCTTCTCTCGGCGCTGTCGGCGGCGCGGGTGCCGGGACCATCAGGGCGCTACGATCCGGCGATGCTCGCGGGCCTTCCCCGCCGGTGCAGCGCTTCTTTGGTGCCGCGCTGACGCCGGGGCAACCGATGGTCCGGGGTCTTCGGCTGGCGCATGAGGGCCGGTTCAACATGGGCGAGGCCGAAGATGACTGGAAACCTTTCACCTCGCGGCAAGTCGTCGTCACCTCCCGCCCCGGTTTTGTCTGGGATGGTGCCATCCGGATGGCTCCGGGCCTGCCCGTCCGGGTGCATGACGCCTATGTGGCGGGCGAGGGCCTGCTGGTGCCTGCCATCCTTGGCCTTGTCACGCTGACAGAGCTGCGCGGCCGGGGCGAGATCGCCGAGGGCGAGCTTCTGCGCTATCTGGCAGAGGCGGCCTGGTATCCGACGGCCCTGCTGCCGGGGCAGGGGGTGGAATGGAGCCCGCTGGATGACACAAGCGCGCTGGCGCAGCTGACGGATGGCGGGGTGACGGCACGCCTGACCTTCCGCTTCGGCCCGGACGACCTGATCGCTTCGGTCCGCACCGAGACGCGGGGGCGGCTTCTGGCGGGTGCCATCGTGCCCACGCCATGGCAGGGGCGCTGGTCGGACTATCAGCGCCGGGACGGAATGATGGTCCCGATGGCGGGCGAGGTGGCCTGGATCCCGCCGCAGGGCGAGAAACCCTATTGGCGGGGCCGGATCACGGCGCTGAGCTACGATTTCGCCGACTAACGCCCCCTGATCCGCGGGTCGAGCGCATCGCGCAATCCGTCGCCGATGTAGTTCACGCTCAGCACCGTCAACGAGATCGCGACACCCGGCCAGATCATCTGGATCGGGTAGGTCTGGTTGTTGTAGGCGTAGTTCAGCATCGATCCCCAGGTTGGGAAATCCGGCTGGAAGCCCTGGCCAAGAAAGCTGAGCACGCTTTCCGTGATGATCGCATTGGCGATCCCCAGGGTTGCCGCGATCATCACCGGCGAGACGACATTAGGCAGCACATGCCGCAAGATGATGTTCGTGGATCCCGTGCCGATCGACCGCGCCGCCAGCACGAATTCCTGCTCCTTCAGCGCCAGCACCTGCCCCCGCACGATCCGGGCCACCTGCATCCACGAGGTCAGGCCGATCCCGATCACGATGATGAAGAACGTGCCAAGATTGATGCCAAAGGCATTGCGCATGGCCTGGCCGTAAAGGAACACCAGCACCAGAAGCAGCGGCAGGAGCGGCAGCGACAGGAAAAGATCGGTCAGCCGCATCAGCGGGCCGTCCAGTCTGCGGAAGTAGCCCGCAAGCACGCCGATCAGCGTGCCGACGAAAATGGCCACTGCCATCGCCACGAAGCCGACGGCAAGCGACACCTTCCCCCCCAGCATCAGCCGGGCCATGATGTCGCGCGCGACCTGATCGGTGCCGAACGGATGGTCCCATGTGGGCGGCTTGTTGCGGCCAAGGATCATCTTCGCGGCATCGGGGTCCACCAGAATGGGTTCGGCCCGCCAGAACAGCGGCCCGATGATCACGAAGGTCAGCAGCATCCCGACGACGATCAGCCCAAGCATGGCGCCCTTGTGGGTGCGGAACTGATCCCAGATGTCGCGCCATTGGCTGCGCGGGGCCTCGATGACAGATGTATCAGTCATAGCGGATCCTCGGATCGAGGATGCCGTAGAGGATATCGGCGATGAGATTGAAGAAAACGATCAGGACGGCCGTGATGAAGGCGATGGTCACCACCACGGGCAGGTCATTCGCCACGATGGCCCCGATCAGCGCCGCGCCGATGCCGTTGATCTTGAACACCTGCTCGGTCACGATGGCACCGGCAAAGATCGTCGGCATGCCAAGGGCGATCACCGTCACCACCGGGATGAGCGAATTTCGCAGCACATGTTTCAGGATCACCTTGCGTTCGCTCAGCCCCTTGGCCCGCGCGGTGCGGACATAGTCGAGCCCGAGGTTCTCCAGCACGGAAGACCGCGTGTAGCGGCTGATCTCTGCCGCGTTGAACAGCGCCAGAACCACGACCGGAAGGGTCATCTGATGCAGCATCTTGAGAAAGCTTGACCAGTCGGTCACGCGCAGGTTGGTGTCGAAGATCGACGGGAAGAGGCCCAGCTTGGTGGTGAACAGCATGATCATCAGCAGGCCGGTGAAAAACGTCGGCACCGAAAAGCCGATCATGGAGACGAATGTGCCGACCTGATCGAACCAGGAATACTGCCGGTAGGCCGAATAGATGCCGATCGGCAGCGCGATCAGCACCGCCAGCAGATAGGCCGAGCCGATCACGGTCAGCGTTTGCGGCAGCCGCTGCCAGATATAGGCGAAGACGGGCACGCGTGACTGATAGCTGATCAGCCGCTGCGAATCCCCCGCCCAGTCGGTGCCGAAGGCGGCATCGATGCCGTGCAGCGGTTCGGTCCAGAAAAATTGTTTTGCCCAGAGCAGATAGCGGACGTGAATGGGCTCGTTCACGCCAAGCGATTCCAGAATGCGCGCGCGCACTTCGGGCGGCACGGTCAGAGGTATCTCGGACGCGGGCGATCCCGGCGCCAGATCGACCAGCAGGAAGATGACGATACTGATCAGGATCAGCGTCGGTATCGCCACGAGCAGCCGTCGAAGGATATAGGTAAGCATGGGCGCCTCTGGATCAGGACGGAAAAGCAGGATGGGCAAGATCGCCCATCCTGCAGGTCAGATCACTTGACGCGGAACCAGTCCTGCGCATTCCAGAGCTCGGTGTCCCAGGTGTTCAGGACAACGCCGCCCAGCGTATTGGAATGGGCCGAAAGGCGGCCGCGGTCCACCAGCGCAACAATGACGAAGCTGTCCTTGGTCAGCATGTCGTTCATCTTCTTGGCCAGCTCGCCCCGTTTCGCAAGATCGGCGGTCGCGGCCATTTCCTTGACCAGCGCATCATAGGCCGGGTCGCAGAAGCGGTTGATGTTCTCGCCCTGCCACTGGTTTTCCGGGCCGGGGATCTTGTCGCAGAGATATTGCGCGAGATAGGGCTCGGGATCGGTGCCGTCGAAGTTGTTGGCGTACATTTCCACGTCCGCATAGAACTTCTGGAAGGTGTCGGGCGAACCCGCATCGCCGCCAAAGAAGACCGATGCGTCGATGTTCTTTTAACTCCACTTCCACGCCGATCTCGTTCCACCAGCTCTTGATCACCGCCTGGAAATCCTGGCGGACAGGGTTGGTCGAGGTCTGGTAGACCAGCTTCAGCTTCTTGCCATCCTTCTCGCGGATACCGTCGCCATCGGCGTCGACCCAGCCAGCGGCTTCAAGCTTGGCCTTGGCGCCGTCCAGATCCTGCGTCAGGCAGCCGGTGTTGTCCGAGGCATAAAGCTCTGGCGCGGGCACGAGGTTGCAGGTCGGTCGACCGGCGGTGCCATAGCCGATATCGACCAGCGTCTGACGGTCGATCGCCATCGACAGCGCTTCGCGCACGTTCTGATCGCTGAGGATCGGATGCGGATGCTTGGTCGTGGACCGCTCGCCTTCCGGCAGCGCGGGATCTGGATCGGTCATGTTCATCTCGACCCGCTCCACCAGCGTGCCGAAAGCGTTCACGAAGGTGCCCTTGCCGCCCGCAGCCATGGATGTCTGCATTTCCGGATTGATCTGGGTGTTCCAGGCATAATCGTACTCGCCCGTTTCCATGACGGCGCGCGCCGCGGCCTGAGCATCGCCGCCGCCTTTCAGCGTCATCGTCGCGAAAGCGGGCTTGGCCGGATCGCGGTAGTTCGGATTTGCTTCCAGCGTCACCACGTCATTGACCTTGAAATCGGTGACGACGAAGGGGCCGGTGCCGATCGGCTTGAAGTTCTGCTCGGTGCAGGTCGAGGCGGCGGCGCCAAGGCAGTTGGCGAATTGCGCCTTTTGCAGGATCGGCGAGGTGCCGCCGACGAAGGCCTGGTAGGGGTTCGGCTTTGGCCCGTCGAAGGTGATGACGACGGTCAGATCATCGGGCGTATCGATCGACTTGACCCCCTCATAGCGCGCGCCCTGAGCGCAGCCGCCTTCGGGATGGGTGCAGTATTCCCAGGTGAATTTCGCATCGGCCGAGGTCACCGGCGTGCCGTCGGACCACAGAAGGCCCGGCTGCAGTTTCCAGGTGATCGTGGTCAGGTCGGCCGACACACCGCCATTTTCCACCGTCGGAACCGATTCGGCCAGGCGCACGATCACCTCGCCTTTCTCGTTGAACCCGCCAAGGCCCTCGAGGATCAGGGACGAGGCCTCCACATCCTTGGTGCCCGACGACAGATAGGGGTTCAGGATCGAGGGCGCCTGCCAGTAGAGCACATTGACATTGCCATCCGCGCCGCGCTCGGCAAAGGCCGCCGAGGCGAAGGCCAGGCTGGCGGTTGCCCCGAAAAGGGCAGTTCTCAGTTTCATTGCGTCACTCCTTGTTGATTGCGCTCGTTTGCCTCGGATGCGCCGGTTGATCCGGCGGCTTGTGGTTTGTCGTCGAAGAGGTGACAGGCGACGAAACGCCCTGTCTCCACCTCCCGCAGTTCGGGTTTCTCGGTCCGGCAGCGGTCGAACACTTTCGGGCAGCGGGTGCAGAAATTGCACCCTTTCGGCGGATTGGCCGGAGAGGGGACATCGCCCGTCAGGATGATCCGCCGACGGTTGGCGGCGCGTACCGGATCGGGCTCGTTCACCGCCGACAAAAGTGCCTCGGCATAGGGGTGCAGGGGCTTTGCATACAGCGGATCGCGCGGCGAAAGTTCGGCGATCCGGCCAAGATACATCACTGCCACCCGGTCTGCGATATGGCGCACCATCGACAGATCATGGCTGATGAACAGATAAGTCAGGCCAAGCTTCTCCTGCAGATCCTCCAGGAGGTTCACCACCTGCGCCTGGATCGACACGTCGAGTGCGGCAATCGGCTCGTCGCAGACGATGAACTTCGGGTTGAGCGCCAGGGCCCGCGCGATGCCGATGCGTTGCCGCTGGCCGCCGGAAAACTCGTGCGGATAGCGGTTGGCAAAGCGGCGGTTCAACCCCACCGCATCCATCAGCTCGTAAATCCGGTCCAGCTTTCTGGCGGTCGACCAATCGGTGTGTTCGTTCAGCGGCTCGCCGATGATCCGGGCCAGCGTCATGCGGGGATTGAGGCTCGCCTGCGGATCCTGGAACACCATCTGCATCGTCGGCCGCTTCTTGCGCAGCGCTTCCGGCCCGAGGCTTGCCACATCCTCGCCGTCGATGATGACGCGGCCCGAGGTGATGTTGTAAAGCCGCAAAAGCGCGCGCCCGACCGTCGACTTTCCGCAGCCGCTTTCGCCGACAAGCCCAAGCGTCTCTCCCTCGACGATGTCGAAGCTGATCCCGTCCACCGCCTTCACATCGCCCGTATGGCGACGGAAGATGCCGGAAAAGATCGGGAAATACATCCGCAGATCCTGCACTTGCACCAGCGGGCGGGGGCCATCGTCAAACATGGGCGGCCTCTGCCTGCGCGGGTGCGGGCGACCAGTGACAGGCCACGTCATGCCCGTAGCCAAGCGCTATGCCGTCGATGCCCGCCGTGCGGGGTTTTCCCGATCGCACCGGTCATGCCGATATTCGCACCGGGCGCGGAACGGGCAGGCTTCCGGCGCCGCCATCAGGATCGGCGGCTGCCCCTCGATCACCTCCAGACGGCCCTCGCGCGGCCCGGAGATCGCCGGGATCGTCTTCAAGAGCGCCCTTGTATAGGGATGCTGCGGATTTGCGAACAGTTCGCGCACCGGGGCCTGCTCCACGATATGGCCGCCATACATCACCATCACCCTGTCGGCGATACCCGCGATCACGCCCAGATCATGGGTGATCCAGATGATCGCCATCCCCAGCTTTTGCCGCAAGCTCTTCACCAGTTCCAGGATCTGCGCCTGAATGGTCACGTCGAGCGCCGTCGTCGGCTCGTCGGCGATCAGCACATCCGGATCGCAGGCCAGCGCGATGGCGATCATCACCCGTTGCCGCATGCCGCCGGAAAACTGGTGCGGGTAGGATTTCAGCCGCCGCCGCGCATCCGGGATGCCCACGAGTTCCAGCAGTTCCACCGCCCGGCTTGCCGCCTGGGCCTTGGTCATTCCCATATGCTCGATCAGCGGTTCCATGATCTGGTCGCCAAGCGTGAACACCGGGTTCAGCGAGGTCATCGGATCCTGAAACACGAAGCCGATCCTGGCACCGCGAACGCGACGAAGCTCCTGCGGCGGGATCTTCAGGATATCCCGGCCGTCAAGCAGCACCTCGCCCGCGCGGACATCGGCGGGAGGGGAGGGCAAAAGTCCGATCAGCGACATCATCGTCACCGACTTTCCCGACCCGCTTTCGCCGACAACGCCCAGCAATTCACCTTTCTCAAGATGAAAGCTCACGGAGTTGACGGCATGGACCTCGCCACCGCGCGTGCGGAAAACGGTCTTCAAGCCCCTGACATCAAGGACGGACGCGGCCCTGTCGGGCATCTAGAACTCCCCGTTCTATTCTTATTTATTGTTTTTCTTGTCTTTTCTGGTCGAACAGCTGCCGGCTGCCAGAACCGATGCGCAACTGTTCCCGATTTTTCTGCCCCTATCAATCCCGTTTCTGAGCCTCTTCATAGAATGGAGTTTCGGCATTCTGCCGGATCGGGACGTCATTCTGCCAGATATTGACTTCCGGGCAGGCTGCGCCAAGCTTGGCCACAAGATATAGCCATTGCCGGAGACCGCAAAATGACCGTGCTGACGCCGCGTCAGATACTTGATCGGCTGGTCGCGTTTCCGACGGTGAGTCGCCGCACGAATCTTGATCTGGTGGACTGGCTGGAGGGCTATCTCGGCGGCCATGGGATCACCTCGCACCGGCACTGGAACGAAGACCGCAGCAAGGCGGCGCTTTTTGTCCATGTCGGCCCCTGGGAAGCGGGCGCGGTCGTGTTGTCGGGCCATTCCGATGTGGTGCCGGTGGACGGGCAAAGCTGGACCACCGACCCCTGGACCGTCACCGAGCGGGACGGCCGCCTCTACGGGCGCGGGACATGCGACATGAAGGGTTTCGTGGCGCTGGCGATCTGGGCGCTGGTCGAGGCGCAGCGCCGCGGTGCCTCCCGCCCGCTGCAACTGGCGCTTTCCTATGACGAAGAGGTGGGCTGCACCGGTGCGCCGCCGATGATTGCCGCGATGCAAAGGCTCTTGCCGCAGGGCGCGGCCGTCATCGTTGGAGAGCCGAGCCGGATGGGACTGATCACCGGCCACAAGGGGGGGACCGGCTTTCATGTGCATGTGAAGGGGTTCGAGGTCCATTCCTCGCTTCTGCCCTATGGTGTCAGTGCGATCATGGAGGGCGCGCGGCTCATCGGCTGGGTGAATGAGCGGAATGCGGAACTGCAGGCGCGGCCGCAAAGTCCCGTCGCCCGGATGTTCGATCCGCCCTTCACGACCTTGCATGTCGGCATGATCGAGGGCGGCACCGCGCATAACATCACCGCCGCCGATTGCCGGTTTGCGGTCGAGATGCGGGTCACGCCCGACGATGACCTCGCCGCCCATGCCGCAGCATTCGAGGCCGAGGCTGCCCGGCTT
>JAAURK010000133.1 GCA_012032275.1 Tabrizicola sp. | reverse complement strand
GCGCGGCAGGGCCGCTTGGCTCCGCGCGCGCCGCGCGGGGATATTTGGGGCCAATGTGAAAGGAGGCGCAGACCGAGCCGGTTGGCTGAAAGCCAGAGGCGAGAGATCATCTTGCCGGGCCGCCGTTGCGGCTCGGCGCGATTGGGTCAGAGGCCGAGGCGGTCGCGCATCGAGTACCAGGTCATGGCGAGCACGAGGAGCGGCCAGCGCAACGCGACGCCGCCCGGAAAGCGCGGTTGCGGGAGCGAGGCCATCAGATCGAAGCGTTCGTTCTGCGCGGCCGTGGCCTCGGCAAGAAGCCGGCCCGCCAGTGTGGCCATCGCGACGCCATGGCCGGAATAGCCCGAGGCGGAAAGCACATTCGGGGCGGGGCGGGAAAAGCAGGGCATCCGGTTCATGGTGATTGCCAGGGTGCCGCCCCAGGCATGGCTGATCTTTGCATCGCGCAGCCCCGGATAGATCTCGAGCATCGGTTTGCGGACCGTCCTGACGATATCGGGAAAGCGGTAGCCATAGCTTTCGCCGCCACCGAAAAGGAGGCGGTTGTCCTCGCTGAGGCGCCAGTAGTTGACCACGAATTTCGTATCGGCAACCGCGACGGGTTCGGCGATGATGTCCTTCGCCCTGTCGCCGAGCGGTTCGGTGGCGATGATGAAATTGTTGATCGGCATCACCCGGGCCGCGACATGGCCGTCGAGATGGCCAAGATAGCCGTTCCCGGCAAGGATGACCTGATTGCAGCGGACCTGGCCTGCGTCGGTGCGGACAATGGGTTTCGCGCCGGGCTCCACCCGGTGAACCTCGGCGCCTTCGTGGATGCGTGCCCCGGCCTTTGCCGCAGCTGACGCGAGGCCCAGCGCGTAGTTCAGCGGGTGGATGTGACCTGCGTCACGGTCGATCTCGCCTCCGTTGAAGAGGGACGAGCCGATGAGGCGGCGGATGCCGTCGCGGTCCAGCGGTTCGAGATGGGCATAGCCGTAGTCGCGGCGCAGCTTTTCGGCATAGGCATGCGCGTCGCGCACCTCGGCCTCGGTCCGGCAGGCATGGGCGATGCCGGGATGAAAGGTCACCGGCATCGCATGATCGGCGATCAGCGATTTCACCATGCCCTTGGCCTCTTCGGCAAGGTTCCACAGGCGGTGCGCGTTTTCCCGCCCGGCGAGCTTCTCGATCCAGATCTGATCCTGGCGCTGCCCCGAGCCGACCTGACCACCATTGCGGCCCGACGCGCCAAAGCCGACGCGATGCGCCTCGAGGAGGATGACGTCATAGCCGCGCTGAGCCAGATGCAGGGCGGCAGAAAGGCCGGTATAGCCGCCGCCGACGATGCAGACATCCGCCTCGGCCCCGCCCTGCAGGGGCGGGAAGGGGGCAAGCGGTGTGGCCGTGGCGGCGTACCAGGAGGCGGGATACTGGCCCCGCCGATCGTTGGCGTGCAGAAGGTTCATACGTTCAAAAGAAGATGTTCGCGTTCCCAGGGGCTGATGACCTGAAGGAACTCCTTGTATTCGTTCCGTTTTACTGAATCGTAGACCTTGGCGAAGGGGATGCCGAGAACCTCTTGCAGCGCTGCGTCCTCGTCGAAAAGATCAAGCGCATCGCCAAGATTCACCGGAATCTCGTCGCTGTCGATATAGGCCGATCCGCTGAATTCGGCGCGCGGGGGCTTCTTTTCCATCAGGCCAAGATAGCCGCAGGCAAGCGTCGCTGCGATGCCGAGATAGGGGTTGCAATCCATTCCGGGCAGGCGGTTTTCCAGCCGCCGTCCGGCGGGGCTGGAGACGGGGACGCGAAAGCCCGTGGTTCGGTTGTCGCGGCCCCATTCGAGGTTGATCGGCGCCGCGAAATCTGGGACGTAGCGGCGATAGCTGTTCACGTAAGGCGCGATCAGGGCAACGGCCGCGCCCATGTGGTTCTGCATGCCGCCAATGAAATGGCGGAAGGCTTCCGTCTCGACCCCTTTCGGGCCGGCGAAGATGTTCTTCCCGGTCTTGGCATCGACGATCGAGGTGTGGATATGCATGGCGCTGCCGGGCTCGTCGGCGATGGGTTTGGCCATGAAAGTGGCAAAACAATCATGGCGAAGGGCTGCTTCGCGGATCAGGCGCTTGAAGAAGAAGACGTCGTCGGCAAGGCGCACGGGATCGCCATGCGCGAGGTTGAGCTCGATCTGACCGGCGCCGCCTTCCTGCAGGATGCCGTCGATCTCCAGCCCCTGCGCTTCGGCGAAATCGTAGATGTCATCGATGACCTTGCCGTATTCGTCGACCGCCGAAAGCGAATAGGCCTGCTTGCCCGCGGCGCGGCGGCCGGAGCGGCCCATGGGCGGGATGACCGGCTGGTTCGGATCGATATTGCGGGCGGTGAGGAAGAATTCCATCTCTGGCGCCACCACCGGCGTCCAGCCCTGCGCCTTGTAAAGATCGACCACACGGCGCAGCACGTTCCGCGGCGCATAGGGGATCGGTTCGCCCTTCTGGTCATAGGCGTCATGGATGATCTGCACCGTGGTATCGGCCGTCCAGGGGGCGGCGGTCGCGGTGGAAAAGTCGGGCTCGAGGATCATGTCGGGTTCGGTATCGGCGTCATAGGGGTTGTCGGCCCATTCCCCGGTGATGGTTTGCACGAAGATCGAAACCGGGAGGAAGTAGTTCGTCTGCTTGGCGAATTTCGCGGCCGGCATGGCCTTGCCGCGGGCGACCCCGGCAATATCGCCGATCATGCATTCCACTTCATCGACGCGGCGGTTGGCTATGTAGTCGCGGGCCGCGTCGGGCAGCTTGTCGGTCCATTTGGACATGGGTCACACTATCTGAGGGGGCTGGCCCCCGCGGCCCTGGTCAGGCGCGGAGCTTCTCGGCCCGGGTTTGATGATCAAGCAGGAAGGTGGCTATTCGGTCTGCCATGGTCTGGTCGTGCAAAGGGTCGGTCAGCCGGTCGCGCGCCTTGGCCATCAGATCCTCCGGCACAAGGCCGGGGCCGCGGGTCCGCATCAGCCCGTCGACGAACTCTGGCCGGAATTCGGGATGTGCCTGAACGGTGAACATGCGGTCGTCGTAGAGAAGTGCTGCATTTTCGCAAAATTCGTTGGTCGCGACCACCTCGGCACCTTCGGGCGCCTTTTTCACCTGGTCGCGATGCCAGGCGTTGAGGGTGATCTTCTGGCCGCCGAAATCGTAATCGGTGGCGCCGACGGACCAGCCGCCCGGATGGCGCTCCACCTTGCCGCCCATGGCCTGGGCGATGATCTGGTGGCCAAAGCAGATGCCGACAACGGGCACGTGGGCCGCATAGGCCTTGCGGACGAACTCCTCAAGCGGCGGGATGAAGGCGTGATCCTCATAGGCGCCATGGCGCGAACCGGTGATGAGCCAACCGTCGCAATCGGTTACCGAGGCGGGGAAATCCATCGTCTCCACCCGGTAGCGGCGGAAGGTGAGGCCGCGCCCGGCCAGCAACTTCTCGAACATGTCGGGATAATCGCCGAGGTCGTCCTTGAGGGCGTCAGGCGAGGTTCCGGTCTGCAGGATGCCGATTTGCATGGCCTTTGGTCCGTTGGTTGCTGATGCGGATGGTAGGCGACTTGCCCCCCACCCGGTCAAGGGAAAATCGGATCAGACGGTATCGAGGTAAAGCTCCAGCTGCTCTTCCGGTGACAGTTCGGCAAGATAGTGCAGCTCTTGCCGCTTGGTCTGCACCAGATTGCGGATCAGTTCCTTCGGCAGGAACCGGGGCAAAAGCTCGCTGCTCTCGAAGGCGTCGATGGCCGCGGCCCAGGTGTCGGGGATCTGCGGCAGATCGAGAGCATAGGCATTGCCGGTCACGGGTGGCGGCGGTTCCATCTCGTCCTCAATTCCCAGAAGGGCGGCGCCGAGGATGGCGGCCAGCATCAGGTAAGGGTTCACATCACCCCCCGCCACGCGATGCTCGATGCGCCGGGCCGCAGGGTTTCCGGCCGGGATGCGGATCGCGGCGGTGCGGTTTTCGTACCCCCAGCTGATCGCGGTCGGGGCGTGCTTGTCGGGCACCAGACGGTCGTAGCTGTTGAGATGCGGCGCGAAAAGCAGCGTGGAATCGCTCATCGCGGCCAGGCAGCCGGCGACGGCCTGACGCAGCGCGACGGTGCCTTTCGGACCGCCGCTGTCAAAGATGTTGTCGCCGAACTTGTCGATGACCGAAAAATGCGTGTGCAGGCCCGATCCGGAATATTCGGGATAGGGTTTCGCCATGAAACTGGCGGCAAAGCCGTGGCGCCGGGCAAGGCCCTTCACCAGCATCTTGAAAAGCCAGGCATCATCGGCCGCGCGCAGCGCATCGTCGCAATGCATCAGGTTCACTTCGAACTGGCCAAGCCCGGTTTCCGATGTCGTGGTATCCGCCGGGATATCCATCACTTCGCAGGCGTCATAAAGATCGGTGAAGAACGTGTCGAAGGCGTCCAGTGCCCGGATCGACAGCGTCTCGGCAGCCTTGCGCCGCTTGCCCGACCGCGGCGAGGCAGGCACCTGCATTGTCTTGCCGCTGTCGTCGATAAGGAAGAATTCCAGCTCGATCGCGACGACCGGGGTCAATTCGCGTGCCTTGTACCGCTCCACCACCGCGCGGAGCGCATGGCGCGGGTCGCCCTCATAGGGCTGGCCGTTTTCGCGGAACATCCAGATCGGCAACAGGGCCGTCGGCGCCTCGAGCCAGGGCATCGGCATGAAGCCGCGTTCGGTGGGTTTCAGAACGCCGTCCTGATCGCCCTGATCAAAGACGAGCGGGCTGTCGTCGATATCCTCCCCCCAGATGTCGAGGTTCAGCACGGAAAACGGAAAGCGCGTGCCGTCCTTCACCACCTTGTCGGCAAAGCGGGCGGGCACCCGTTTGCCCCGCGCCTGCCCGTTCAGATCGGCCGCAGCCACGCGGATCGTGCGCACATCGGGGTGCTTTCTCAGATAGTCTTTCATAATCATCATTCAGTCAGGCAGGGCATGAACCGCCCACACAGCGACCAAGCGGTCCGGCGGGCAGGTTGCGGATCATGCCCTTGATCCCATCCCCTGTTGTCGATCAATGGCGGGGCCGGTATGACCTGACCGCAATTTGATCAAATTCGAGACTACTATCGGATGAGCTGAGGGCGCAAGCGGATTCTGCTTTTCTGATTGGATGGCAGGTGGCGGTTCAGATAGCGGTTCACGAGGCCGAAGCCAAAAGTCAGAAGAAGCGTCAGGCAGATGAAATAGAACGCGACGATCGGATAGGGGACAAAGGGGTTGAAGGTCTTGTCGGCGAAGTAGTTGGCGTAATAAAGCGCGTCGCCGCGCTGCTGGAAGGCCGGGAAGCTGGAGAAGAAGACCAGCGTCGTGGCGTGAAAGAGGAAGATCGCCTCGTTCGTGTAGGCGGGCCAGGCCAGGCGCAGCATCGTCGGCCATTCGATCCGGCGGAATTTCTGCCAGCCGCTGATCCCATAGGCGTCGGCGGCCTCCAGATCGCCCTTGGGAATGGACCGAAGCGCGCCGTGGAAGATTTCGGCGGCATAGGCGGCGGTGTTCAGAAACAGAACGAACAGCGCCCCGGCCCAGGCGCGGGTGGTCCAGGACGTCTCGATGGTCAGCCCGAAGAGGGTGATGCCGGCGCGGGGCAGCATCTGCAACGCCTCGTAGGCGAGGAAGAACTGGATGAAGAGCGGCGAGCCGCGGAAGATGAAGATGAACCATTCGGCGGGCTTGCGGATCAAAGGCGCGCGCGCGGATTTTGCCAGCGCCAGAGAGGTGGCGAACACGAAGCCGAGCGCGAGGGCAAGCGCCCCGAAATAGACGTTCCAGATCAGGCCGGAGCCGATCAGCGTGAATTGCTGGCACAGCGTGAAATCGGACTTTGGCAGCAGATTGACGCCGATGCCGATGGAGCGCAGGCCGTAGTCCTGAATGGTTTGCCAGCAGCTCATGCGCCCGCCTTTCGCATGGCTTCCCCGGCCGCCGTGGCCTGCCCGCGCGACAACCGCGCGCCGATGCGGCCGAGAACCAGCTCCGACAGCCGCGTGAACAGCAGGTAGAAGACCAGCAGCCCAAGGAAGTACCAAAGCCGCCAGTCGGGGTGGGGATATTCATAGGCCTGGGTCTTCGAGCCGCCAAGCTCCCGCGCCCAATAGACGATATCCTTGACGCCAAGCAGGAACAGCAGCGGTGTCGCCTTGATCAGGATCATCCAGAGATTCGACAGGCCCGGCAGCGCATAGACCCACATCTGCGGCAGAAGGATCCGGCGGAAGACCTGGCCCTGGCTCATCCCGTAGGCCTCGCCGGTTTCAAGCTGCGGGCGGGGCACGGCATTCATCGCGCCGTAAAGCACATTGGCCGCGAAAGCCCCAAACACGATGGCAAAGGTGAAGATGGCCAGCGCAAAGCCATAGGCCTGGTGCCAGATCTGCGCCGAACTGGAAAGCGGCACCTTGGCCTGCGGGCAGACCCGGAATTCCAGACCGTTGCGGATCGGTTCCGTCCAGTCAGGGCAGCGGATCTGATGCACGCTCCATTCGATGGCCTGATCAAGCGCGATGACGAAAAAGAGGAAAAAGACGATATCGGGCACGCCCCGCACCATCGAGGTATAGCCCTTGCCGATCAGCCGCAGCGGCAAGAAGGCCGACCGCGCCGCCATCGCACCGCCAAAACCCATGGCAAGCGCTACCGGCGCGGTGATCGCAAGCAGCAGCAGGACCGTCAGGAAGGACCAGTAGAAATCCAGATGCTTCCCCGATGTGAGGTAGCACAGGAGCCAGGTGAGCCCCTCGAGGGATTTCGGATCGGCGCAGGAGGCGAACATGAGCGGAGGGCGCGCCGTTGCAGCGCGCCCCGACCCTGATCAGAACTTCACGCCTTCCGGACCGAAATGCTTTTCGATCAGCGTGTTGAGCGTGCCGTCTTCCTTCATCGAGGTGATGGCGGCGTCCAGCTTGCCCTTCAGTTCGGCATCGCTCTTGCGCAGGCCGAGCCCGACGCCGCCGCCGATGGAAACCGGCTCGCCCACCATGATCAGTGCGCCGTTCGATTCCGCGACGATCGGTGCCAGGAAATCGCGGTCGGCAAAGACGGCGACCGCTTCGCCGTTGCGGACGGCGGCGACGGTTTCGTCAGGCGTTGCAAACTCCAGCAGCGTCGCACCGCTTTCGGCGACATGGGCGGACTGGATGGTCGAGGTCTGCGCCGCGACGACGCCGCCCTTGATATCGGCATCGGCCGAGGCCGCGACATAGACGGAGGGCACGGCGGGGTAGTATTCCTGCGAGAAGTCGATGACTTCCTTGCGTTCGTCGGTGATGCTCATCCCCGCGATGATCACGTCGTAATTGCCCGACTGCAGGTTCGGGATGATGCTGTCCCAGTCGTTGGTCACCCATTCGCAGGTCAACTCGGCCCGCTTGCAAAGCTCGTCGCCCACATCGCGCTCATATCCCGCGACCTCGCCCTGATCGTTGATCAGGTTGAAGGGAGGATAGGCGCCCTCGGTGCCGAGGCGGACCACATCCTGCGCGGCGGCAAGGCCCGAGGTGAGCGCAACGATCGCGGTTGCAAGAGCTATTCTGGTCATTTTCATCTCCTTGGTTGGTTCGTTTCTTGGTTTCATGGAATCGCCGCCTAGTCCCAGCGGGCGTCGATCCTGTCGATGGTGCCGTCTGCAATCATTGCCGAGAGGGCGGTGTCAAGCCTTTCCAGAAGATCGCCGTTGCCTTTGCAGACGGCGACGGCGGGTCCATCGGTGCCGACTGCTTCGGTGAAAAGATACTCCAGACCCTCGGTCTCGAAGAAGTCGCCGATCGATCTGGCGGCGAAAGGGCCGAAGACCAGATCGACCTCACCGGCGGCAGCGGCAGCCATTACATCGGTCTGCGAGGGATAGCTGCGGATCCTGCGGTTGGTCTCGATCAGATGGCGTTCCTGGATCGTGCCCGACTGCACCCCGATCAGCGCGGCATCAGGAGGCGGGGCCCCGGCGCGCCCGACGAAATTGTTCAGCCCGTCGCTTGGCAGATAATCCACGGTGAAGGCGACGAGCTTCTCGCGCTCGCGCGAACTGGCAAGGCCCGATATGGCGATGTCGATCTCTTCGGACAGCAGGCTCGGGATCAACTGATCGAACTCCACCCGCACCCAGCTGCAGCGAAGGCCGGTGCGGCGGCAAAGCTCGTCACCGATGTCGCGGTCGATGCCGATGATCTCGCCCCTGCCGTCAAGATCGGTGAAGGGCGGGTTGTCGCCGCTTGATCCGATCACGGCACTTTCGGCCGACACCAGCGTCAGCGCGCCGATCAGTGCCGAGATGCTGCTGATGCAGGCCATCAGCGCCCCCCTGCCCGGTTGGCGCCCCGACCGCGGCCGACCACCCGCGCGGTGATGGCAGGGGCTGCAATGTCACTCCCGCCCCGCCCATGCCGTCAGAACCACACCGTTTCGAGCCTGTCGAGCGTTCCGTCAGCCTCCATCGCCGTCAGTGCCGCGTTCAGTCTGGCCAAAAGCGCGGCATTGCCCTTGCAGACCGCCATCGCGACGCCTTCGTCCGGCACGGTGGCGGTGTAGAGAAAATCCATGCCATTCGCCGACAGCAGCGCGTCAATGTCTTCGCGCGCCTCATAGGGGCCGAAGGCCAGATCCGCCTTGCCCGAAATCAGGGCGTCGAGCACCTCTTTTTCCGTTGCATAGGCGCGGTGGCGATAGCGGTTCTGGCGCAGATGATCGTGGTGCACGGTGCCGGATTGCACGGCAACCATGGCCACCTCCGGCTCTGGCGCGCCGGGACGGCCCACGAACCATTCGATATCGTCGGCATAGTGATAGGGCATGGTGAAATCGACCCGCAGGCGCCGTTCGGCCGTGATTGCCATGCCGCCGAGAACGATATCGAAGCGGCCCGTCTGAAGGCCGGGAATGAGGTTTTCGAAGTTGGCATCGACCCAGGCGCAGTCCAGCATTGCGCGGGCACAGATCTCGTCCATCACATCGCGCTCGAAGCCGGTGATCGTGCCGGCCTCGTCCTGAAAGGTATAGGCGGGAAAAGGTGCGTCCGTGCCGATCGTCACAGGCTCCAGCGAGGCGAGCACAAGGCCCGAGATCAGAGCCGACATGGCGGCATCACACGCCATCTCAGGCCGCCGTGGCCGACAGGAAGCCGCGCAGCCGGTCCGTCTTTGGCGCGCCGAACACGCGGGCGGGCGGACCCTCCTCCTCGATCCGGCCCTGATGCAGGAAGATCACGTGGTCGGAGACATCGCCCGCCAGTTTCATGTCATGCGTGACAAGGATCATCGTGCGGCCCTCGTCGGCAAGCGCCTTGATCACCTTGACGACCTCCTGCTCCAGTTCGGGGTCAAGCGCCGAGGTCGGCTCGTCGAAAAGCAGCGCGCGGGGTTCCATGCACAATGCCCGGGCAATCGCGGCGCGTTGCTGCTGGCCGCCGGACAGTTGCGCAGGCCAGGCATCGCATTTCTCGACGATACCGACCTTGGCGAGATAGCCACGCGCCTTCTCTTCAACCTCTTTCGGATCGCGCTTCATCACCGTGACGGGCGCTTCCATGACGTTCTGCAGGATCGTCATGTGGGACCAGAGGTTGAACTGCTGGAACACCATCGACAGATTGGTCCGCATCCGGGTGACCTGGGCCCGGTCGGCGGGGTGGCGGTTGAGCCCCTCGCCTTTCCAGCGCACCGCCTCACCCTCGAACCGGATTTCGCCCTGCTGGCTGTCTTCCAGAAGATTGCAGCAGCGCAGAAGCGTGGATTTGCCCGACCCGGACGATCCGATCAGAGAGACCACATGCCCGCGCGGCGCCGTCAGATCGACGCCTTTCAGCACCTCGAGGTTGCCGTAACTCTTGTGCAGATCATGAATTTCGATGACGGGTGTGTCGGGCGCTGGTTCGGGCATGGCACTCGGTCTGGTGGGCCTATGACGGGGTACTAGGGCGTAGTTATTGCGCGATTGCAACGTTGAAATGGCGCATATCGGCAGGACGGCGCGGCAAAACGGTCAGGCAAGCTGCGCAATCCGGGCAGGTGATGGCGGAATGGGCAGGGCGAGATAGGCGGCAAGGGGCAGCGTGACGAGCCCCTTGATCGAAAGCGCATCGCGGTCTGCGGTCGAGAGGGCAGCGATGGCCGCGCGGAGGACGCGCCGAAGACGGTCCGCATCCGCGCCCTGCCCCGCAATCAGCGGCAACCCCGGCACCGGCGCGGTAGCCCCCACCGTCTTCAACCGATCGACGACCGGATCGGACCGCTGCATGAGCGACCAGGTCACCGCGTCGATACCGGCAAGATCGGCCCGGCCCTCGGCAACGGCCCTCGCGGAAAGCCGGTGGCCGCCGGTCGCCAGCACCCGCCCAAGCCGCAGGCCCATC
>JAAURK010000132.1 GCA_012032275.1 Tabrizicola sp. | reverse complement strand
CGGCGCCAGAACCTTCGACCACCTCATCAAAGCCCTGGGAGACATCTGCGACCTCTTCACACCAGAGGAATGCTCAAGCTACCTCAGGCATGCAGGATATGTCTCAAGGTAAATGCAAAAGGGTCTAAGGTGATAGGGCGATCACCAAACCAGACGGTTAGGATTGCACCGACCGTAACAATCAGCTTCCCAATTAGGCGTCCAGTCATGACACGCAGCACTGTAAACGGAGTGCGGTGTAGGGTGCGCTACAGCGCACCGTCGGATGGTGCGCTGTAGCGCACCCTACGATGGTTGAGCCGTCACTCCCCATACGGTACCCAGACCGTCTTGACCTCGGTCGCCTGGGACAGGAACTCCCGGCCTTCGCCCTCTGGTCCCATCCAGTTCCGCGCGCGGGCGTGGTTGACCCAGGTGCGTTTCAGGTTGCCTGCCGCCTCGCGCTCGATGAGGGCGGAGAGGGGGTGGGAGGAGAAGCTCCACACCGCGTCGACGTCCATGTGCCCGGCGAGGCTTTTCGCCAGATCTTCGGGCGGGCCGGTGACGATGTTGACGACTCCGGGCGGCACGTCGGAGGTGTCGAGCACCTGGTAGAAGTCGGTGGCGGAGAGGGGGGCGGTTCCGGGGACGAGGACCACCGTGTTGCCCATCGCGATGGCGGGGGCCATGACGGAGACGAGGCCGATGAGCGGGGCCTCATCCGGGCAAAGCGCGCCGATCACCCCGACCGGTTCGTTCATCGCAAGCGCCAGCCCGCGGATGGGGACGGATTTGGCGGCGCCGTCGTATTTGTCGGCCCAGGCCGCGTAGGTGAAGAGGCGCTGGATCGAGGCCTCCACTTCGGCCAGCCCCGGCTTGCCGGTGAGGTCAGCCAAGCGCCGGGCGAATTCCGCAGCCCTTGCGGAAAGGTTCTCGGCGATGAAATAGAGAACCTGCGCGCGGTTGTAGGCGGTGGCCTTCGCCCAGGATCTGGCGGCATGGGCGGCCTCGACGGCGTTGCGGATATCCTTGCGGTTGCCGATCCCGGCGTGGCCGAGAAGCTTGCCCCTAGGGCTGTAGACGGGTTGGGAGTAGCCGCCATCCGGCCGCGCCTGCTTGCCGCCGATATACATCTTGGCGGTGCGATCCAGGCCTTCGACCACCGGGTCGGCTGGTTCGGGGCTGGCCGCGACGGGCTTCAGGGCAGCCGGCCTTTCGGCGGGCTTGAGGTAGGCCATCAGACCCTCCCATCCGCCCTCGCGCCCGAAGCCGCTTTCCCGCACCCCGCCAAATCCTGCCGCCGCATCGAAGAGATTGGTCGCATTGACCCAGACGACCCCCGCCTTCAGTTTCGGGGCCACGTCGAGGGCGAGGTTGATGTTCTCCGTCCAGAGGGTGGCGGCGAGGCCGTAGCGGCTGTTGTTGGCCAAAGCCACGGCCTCCTCTGGCGTGCGGAAGGTCATCGAGACGAGAACGGGACCGAAGATCTCTTCCTGCATGAGGGGGGAGGCGGTGCCAAGGCCGGTGATGAGGGTGGGGGGGTAGAAGCAGCCTTGCGGCATGGCGGTCCGGGCGACGTAGTGCTCGCCCTCGGGGTTCTTGGCGACGAGGTCGGTGATGGTGGAGAGCTGGACCGGGTCGATGATCGCGCCGATGTCGATGGCCTTGTCGAGGGGGTCGCCAAGGCGGAGCCCGTCCATCCGGCGTTTCAGTTTTTCGTAGAAACGGGGGGCGATACCCTCCTGCACCAGAAGGCGCGAACCGGCGCAGCAGACCTGGCCCTGGTTGAACCAGATCGCATCGACGAGGCCTTCGATGGCGCTGTCGATATCGGCGTCGTCGAAGACGATGTAGGGGGATTTGCCGCCAAGCTCCAAGGTGAGGGCCTTGCCGGTGCCTGCCGTTGCGCGCCGGATGATCCTGCCGACCGAGGTGGAGCCGGTGAAGGCGATCTTGTCGACCGGGGCGTCGACAAGGGCAGCGCCGGTGTCGCCGTCGCCGGTGACGACGTTGAGCACACCTTTCGGCAGCCCGGCCTCGCGGCTGATCTCGGCAAAGAGAAGGGCGGTGAGCGGCGTGTATTCGGCGGGCTTCAGCACCACGGTATTTCCGGCGGCCAGTGCAGGCGCAACTTTCCAGGCGAGCATCAGGAGCGGAAAGTTCCAGGGGATGATGGCGCCGAAACGCCGATGGCCGCCAACCCTGGATGTTCGGACGGCAGAAGCTGGGCGAGACCGGCGTGGTAGGAGAAGTGCCGGGCGACAAGGGGGATGTCGATGTCGCGGCTTTCGCGGATCGGCTTGCCGTTGTCCATGGTTTCCAGCACGGCGAGAAGGCGGGCATGTTTCTGCACCAGACGGGCAAGACCATAAAGGACTTTCGCACGCGCATGGGCGGGCAGGCGCGCCCATTTCTGCTGCGCGCGGCGGGCTGCGGCCACCGCCGCGGCAACATCCTCGGCGCCACCCTCCGCCACCATGGCAAGTGGGGTGCCGGTGGCGGGATTGGCGGTGACAAAGCTCTTGCCCGGTGCGGTGAAAGCACCGTCGATCCAGTGACCGAAGGTGCCGCCATGCCTGGCAATCCAGGCCAGAGCTTCGGCGGAGGATTCCGGGGCGGGGCCATAGGACATGCTGTCGAAGATTTCCTTGACGGTCATAATGTTGCCTTTCAATCCCCGATGAAGCGCCGCCGCCCGGACCGGCCCTTCGCCTCCGGCGGGGATATTTTTCCCAAGATGAAACCATCGGTACTTTCATCTTGGAACAAATATCCCGGGGTGAGCGGCATCGCCGCGAGGGGCGGCGCCCCTTCGGCCGGTGTGGGACGAGGGCGGGGCGTCACCGTTATCATCCCATCGCATGGCGGTTTGCGGCCGAGTAATGGCCGGTGAGGTGGTGTTCAAGCTGGCGCTCGATGTCGCTAAGAAGACTGGAGGCGCCGAAGCGGAAGAGGTCGGGCTGCAGCCAGTTGTGGCCAAGTTCGTCCTTCATGAGGCTGAGGTAGACGAGCGCGTCCTTCGCCTTGGCGATCCCGCCTGCGGGCTTGTAGCCGATCTTGAAGCCGGTCCGCGCCTCATAGTCGCGGATGGCACGGATCATCGTGAGCGAGACCGGCAGGGTGGCGTTGACGGTTTCCTTCCCCGTCGAAGTCTTGATGAAATCGGCCCCCGCCATCATGCAGACGAGCGAGGCACGGGCGACGTTGCGCAGGGTGCCGAGCTCTCCCGTCGCAAGGATCGCCTTCACATGCGCTTCGCCGCAGGCGGCGCGCATCTCGGCCATCTCGTCATGCAGTGCCTGCCAGTTCTGTGTGAGCACATGGCGGCGGGAGATGACGATGTCGATCTCCCGGGCGCCGGCCTTCACGCTTTCCCCTATCTCGGCGATGCGGAGCCTGTAAGGCGAGAGGCCCGCCGGGAAGCCGGTCGAAACAGCGGCGACCGGGATGTTCGTGCCTTCCAGCGCGCGGACGGCGGTTTCCACCATCTCGTGGTAGACGCAGACCGCACCGACCGTCAGGCCCGGCATTCCCAGCTTTTCCAGCATGGAGGGCGCGACCGGCTGGCGGGCCTTGGCGCAGAGGCGTTGGACGCGGCCTGCGGTGTCATCGCCGGAGAGGGTGGTCAGATCGATGAGGCTGATCGCCTTCATAAGCCAGGCCGCCTGCCATTCCTTCTTCACCGAGCGGCGGCCCGAGAGGGTGGCAGCACGGCGTTCGATGGCAGAGGTATTGGCCTGGACCGAAGCGACCCAGTCGAGGTCAAGCGCCATGCCCGGATTTCTGGCATGGGTGATCTGCGGCAGAAGGCCGGTCGTGGAGGTTGTTGTCAGCGTTTCCAAAGGATGCCTCCGCCCGGACCGGATGCCCGTCACGATGCCATGCCAGGGCGCGGAATGGCAAGGGATTGTCCGCAGTTTTTGATCGGGTGGTCAAATATCCTGATGGTCCCGGGCCAGCACCATCTGCTCGACCGGCGGGCGTTCGTCGAGCGTTGCCCAGGGTGTGCCGGTGTCGGGGTCGGGAAGCTCCGCCCGGTTGATGGTGAGGAAAATATGCGTCTTTGCCAGAAACAGTGCCGAGAGCGGCGCGGTCACGAACAGGAAGATGGTGACGAGCAGTTCCTGCCAGGTCAGATGACCATTGGCAAGGAAATGGCTGATCGCCGAGGCGATGAGCGCGGCGCCAACGCCGACGGTCGAGGCTTTCGTCGGCGCATGCAGCCTTTGCATCGGGTCTTTCAGCCGGAGCAGGCCATAGCTGCCGGTCAGCCCGAAGATGCCGCCAAGGACGAGAAGCGCTGCGGCCACATATTGGGCGATCTCGATCATTCGATGATGCTCCCCCGCAGCAGATATTTGCAATAGGCGACGGTTGCGACAAAACCGGTGAGGGCCAGCAGCATGGCCGCCTCGAACGAGATCTGCGAGCCGTTCCAGACGCCATAAAGCACGATCAGCGCGATGACGTTGACCGCCATCGTATCGACGGTGAGGATCCGGTCGGTCAGGGTCGGCGCGGTGAAGAGCCGGATCAGGTTCAACACGAGCGCGAGGCCAAAGCAGGCGAGTGCGAAGTAAAGGGCGTATGCGAGGATCATTCGAATATCCTTTTCAGACGGGCCTCGTAGCGGGTCTTGATCTCGTCGCGGATGCCGTCGGGATCGGGCGCGTGCAGCGAGTGGACGAGCAGCGCCTTGCCGCAGGCCGACATGTCGGCGGTCAGGGTGCCCGGGGTCATGGTGATGGTGCCGGCAAGCAGGCTGATCGCCTCGGGCGATTTCAGATCAAGCGGAACGCGGATCCAGGCGGATCGGATCCGGTCGGTGGGCATGAAGAGGACGATGCGCGCGACCTGAAAATTGGCGACGATCACGTCCCAGATCACCATGAGACAATAGGACACCAGGCCGAAGGGGTGCTGGACCCGGGCGGTTCGGCCACCAGGCCGCCGTCATCAGCGGGATCACGGTGGCAAGTATCGTGGCCATGACAAGGCTGCCAAGCTTCAGCTGATTGACCAGCAGCATCCAGATCAGGATCAGCAGAAAGGTCAGGAACGGATGCGGGAACAGCTTGCGGAGCATGGCGTCAGCGATCCTCGTAAAGCTGGGTGGCATCGACATAGGGCAACGGATCGTAAAGTGCGGCGGCGGTCGCGTCCATCCAGCCGGTCACGGGCCCCGCAAGGAGGGTGAGCGCCACCAGCCCCGCGACAACCGCCCCGATCGCGGTGAAGGCAAGCGGCTCGGGCGGGCGGTCTTCGCCCTCTTCCTGAAGTGCATGCGCCTTCCAGAACAGCAGCGAGCCTGCGCGGGCAAACCCGAGGATCAGCAGAAAGGACGAGATCAGGATCGCGGGCCAGATGATCGTGGCATGGTCGCGCCAGGCCTGCAGCACCAGAAGCTTGCCGATGAAGCCCGACAGCGGCGGCATGCCCGCCATCGCAACGGCACCGGCCATGAACAGCGCCGCAACCAGCCCCGACCCCGCAATGGGCGGATCGGAGGCGCGCAGGCTTGCATGGGCGCGGCGGCGCGTGACCATATCGGCAATCAGGAACAGCAGCGCCGTCGCCAGCGTGGAATGCAGGATGTAGTAAAGCGCCGCCGACATCGTCGCTGGCGTGAAGGCGGCAATGGCGATGAAGGCGGTGCCCATCGAGGCGATGGCGGCGAAGGCCACAAGGCGGGGCAGCGTGCTGGCCCCGAGGACGCCGATGGAACCGACGGCAAGGGTGACAAGTGCGGCGGGCAGCAGCAGATCGGCAAGCATCGGTCCCGTCGCGGCAAGGGAGGTCGGAAACACCAGTGTGCCAAAGCGGATGATCGCATAGGCGCCGACCTTGGTCATCACCGCGAACAGGGCGGCAACCACGCCGGGGGCATTGGCATAGGTGCCGGGCAGCCAGAATTGCAGCGGCACGAGCGCGCCCTTGATGGCGAAGACCAGGATCAGCAGCACCGCCGCCACCCGCAGAAGGCCGGTCTCGCTCTCGGGCAGGCTTGGCAGCTTCACCGCAAGATCGGCCATGTTGAGCGTGCCGGTGATGCCGTAGATGGTGGCCAGCGCGAAGAGGAACAGCGAAGAGCCGACAAGATTGAAGGCAATGTACTGGATGCCGGCGCGCGTGCGGTCCTGCCCGCCGCCGTGGATCATCAACCCGTAGGACGCGATCAGCAGCACCTCGAAGAAGACGAAGAGGTTGAAGGCATCGCCCGTCAGGAACGCCCCCGCGATGCCCATGAGCAAGAACAGCATCAGCGGATGGAAATGCGCCCCGCGCGCATCCCAGTTCGACCCGATGGCATAAAGCACGACCGGCAGCGCCAGCGCCGAGAGCAGCATCAGCATCATCGCGGACAGCCGGTCCAGCACCAGGATGATCCCGAAGGGCGCGGGCCAGTTGCCAAGGAAATAAGCCTCTGGCGGCGCGGTCGTGGCGGCCCAGAGAAGTGCGCCAGCAATGGCGTTCAGCGCCAGCACCCCGGCAACCGAGAAGATCCGCTGCAGGCCAAGGTCGTGCCGCATCAGCATCACCATGAGCCCCGCAAGTATGGCGGGCAGCACGACGGGCGCGATGATCCAGTGGCTCATGTGCGATCCTCGTCGTCCGACATGTCGACCTCGTCATGCCCGGCCTCGAGAAACGCGCCAAGCGACATGATCACCATCACCGCCGTCATCCCGAACGAGATGACGATGGCGGTCAGCACCAGGGCCTGCGGCAGCGGATCGGCATAGCTCGCCCCCTTGGCGATGATCGGCGGCAGCGAGATCGACAGGCGCCCCGCGATGAAGATGAAGAGGTTCACCGCATAGCTGAGAAAGGTCAGACCAAGGATCACCGGAAAGGTCCGCAGGCGAAGCGTCAGATAGATGCCGACAGAAGTCAGCAGCCCGATGGCGGCGGCGACAAGAAGCTCCATCACCGCACTCCCTTCGTCGTGGCATCGGCGCTCGGGTCGATGTCGAACGGCGCGAGGTTCACCGTCTCGCCAGTGCGAAGCGCCATGCGCGACAGCGAGGCGAGCGACAGAAGGATCGCGCCCAGCACGCAGAGAAACACGCCCAGATCGAAGATCGCCGCGGTTGCCAGCTCGAACTCCTCCAGCGGCCAGAGATGCACGTAATCGTAGCCCGAAGTCAGGAACGGCAATCCGCCGAACCACGCCCCCACGCCCGCAAGCGAGGCGATCAGCACGCCCCAGCCGATCAGCGCATGATGTTCATAGCGCTGCCGGTCATAGGACCAGACATAGCCCGAGGCCATGTACTGCATCAGATAGGCGATCGCGAAGATGAGGCCGGCGACGAAACCGCCGCCCGGCAGGTTATGGCCGCGCAGATAGATATAGACGCCGACCATCATCGCGACGGGCAGGAGGAACCGTGTTCCGATCACCAGCATCATCGGGTGCCTGTCGCCCGCCCGCTTCTCCATCGTCAGGGTGGCCAGCCGCGAATTGACGGCGGGGCTGCGCAAAAGCGTCTCGGACAGCGCGAAGATCACCAGCGCGGCAATGCCGAGCACGATGATTTCGCCGAACGTGTCATAGCCGCGGAAATCGACGATGATGGTGTTGACAGCATTGGTTCCGCCCGCTCCCGGCTTCGATTGCGCAAGGTGGAAGGCGGAAATCGGGTCGAATGCGGCGGGCCGGGTCATGATCTGCCAGGCGAGAAGGCCGATGCCAAGCCCGGCGACCCCGGCGATGCCCGCATCGCGCAGCCGCCGGGGGGGCAGAGCTTTCGCGCGGCGTGGTCTTGGGCAGGAAATGCAGGGCCAGCAGCATGAGGAGGATCGTCACCACCTCGACCGAGATCTGCGTCAGTGCCAGGTCGGGGGCCGAGAAATAGGCGAACCCGATCGAGATGATCAGGCCGACGATCCCGGTAAGGATCAGCGCGAGAAGGCGGTTCCGGTGCAGCAATGCGGCGGCAAGCGCGGCGATCATCAGGACCGCCCAAGCGATGACCGGCACCGGTTCCATCACCGTCAGCGCCACGCTGCCCGGCAGATGTGCGCCGCCACCGAAGGCCCAGACGCCCGCCCCGGCGATCGCCAGCGTGGCGATCGCGATCGCGCGGGTGAGGGATCCGTTGTGCAGCGTGTTGGTCAGCTCTCGTGCCGCGGCGGCCAGCGGTTCGACGATGCCGTCGAAGATGCCTTTCGCATCAGGCCGCGGTGCCGCATCCCAAAGGGCCTGAAGGCGGGCATGCAGGCTGACCAGCATGATCCCCCCGCCCACCGCCGCCAGCGACATCCAGAGCGCGGGCGGTTCCAGCCCGTGCCAATGGTAGATGTGCTTTTCGACATTGGTGCCCGTCACCGCCGACGCCGCGACATTGACGAGCCAGGACACCGCGGTCATCGGAAGAATGCCGATCACGACGACCAGAACCACCAGCAGCGCAGGCGCAGCCCAAAGCCCGAAGCCCGGATCATGCGGCCGGGCGGGGTAATCGTCGCGCACCGGGCCGAGAAAGCCATGCGCGATGAAGCGAAAGCTGTAGGCGACCGAGAAAAGCGCCCCGATCGTGGCCAGAACACCCATCGCCCAGGGGGTGATCCAGACGGTATGCGCGGCTTCCTCCAGCATCATTTCCTTGGACAGAAAGCCGTTCAGCGGCGGAATTCCCGCCATCGACAGCGCGGCCAGAAGGGCAATGGTGAAGGTGATCGGCATCAGCAGTCGCAGCCCGCCCAGCCGTTTCAGATCGCGCGTATGCGCCTCGTGGTCGACGATCCCGGCGGTCATGAAGAGCGCGGCCTTGAAGGTGGCGTGGTTGATGATGTGAAACACCGCGACGGTGGCTGCAGCCTTGGTGCCAAAGCCCAGAAGCATGGTGATGAGGCCCAGGTGGCTGACGGTGGAAAAGGCCAGCAGCGCCTTCAGATCATCCTTGAAGAGCGCGATCTTGGCCGCGATCACCATGGTGACAAGCCCGGTCGTGGCGACGATCCAGAACCATTCCGGCGTGCCCGCAAGGACCGGCCACATGCGGGCCATGAGGAACAGGCCCGCCTTCACCATGGTCGCCGAATGCAGATAGGCCGAGACCGGCGTCGGGGCCGCCATCGCATGCGGCAGCCAGAAATGGAACGGGAACTGCGCCGATTTGGTGAACGCGCCAAGCAGGATCAGGATCAGCGCGGGCAGGTACCATTCCGACGCCTGGATCGCCTCTTTCTGCGAAAGGATCACCGTCAGGTCATAGCTTCCGGCGATGTTGCCGAGGATCAGCATCCCGGCGATCATCGCAAGGCCGCCTCCGCCCGTGACGGCCAGCGCCATCCGCGCGCCCTGACGGCCCTCGGGCAGGTGTTTCCAGTAGCCGATGAGGAGGAAGGAGGAGAGCGAGGTCAGCTCCCAGAACACCAGCAGAAGCAGGATGTTGTCCGAAAGCACGATCCCCACCATCGCGCCCTGGAAGAGCATGAGATAGCTGTAGAACTGCCCCATCGGATCGGATTTCGCGAGGTAGAAGCGGGCGTAAAGGATGATGAGAAGCCCGATGCCGAGGATCATCCCGGCAAAGAGCAACCCAAGGCCGTCCAGAAAGAAATTGGCGTTGAGGCCAAGCGCGGGCAGCCAGTCGATCCGCGTCTGGACGATCTCTCCGCGCAGAACGGCCGGGGCGTGCAGGCCAAGCATCAAGAGCGCGAGAGCCGTGATCGAGCCGGTCACCGCGGCACAGGCGTCGCGACCAGCGCGGATCAGAAGACCAGGAAGCAGCGCACCAAGAAATGGCAGGGCCGCAATCAGGGCAAGAGACATCAGTGCGGCTTCCTCGTCGTGGCGTTGGCGTTCTTTGGCGCGGGTTGCGTCGCGGCGGGCTGATCACAGTTTATGCGTGATCATGGAGTGTTCAAGGGGGCCGCACAAGGCAAAGGCGTGTCCCTGGCCGGAATTGCGCGTGTCCTGGGTCCGCGTTTCGGCACAGAAGACGGCCCGCGCCTTTGCGGGCGCGGGCCAACCTTGGCGGTATCCCGGGGTCAGGCCGGGGCGGAGGGGTCTAAGCGACCCGGTGCCCCGCGATATCGCCTCGGTCAGCAGAGACCTTTTCGGCGCGCTCAGGCGGTGAAAAAGTCGAAGGTCTGGTCGCCCACCGTCAGCCCGAGCGGGACGCCGCCATAGCGTTTGCCCGCCACATCGGCGCGCGGCATCCCGTCAAACCGCCAATGCACGCCGATATAGACGCGGCTGATCGCGTTCTCGAAAACCGGCTTGGCAAAGTTGCGGAACTGTCGCAGGTGGCGGGTGCGGACCGATCCGTCAGCGTCGATGGAATGGCCGTCAAGCTCGTCCGAGACGAAGTCGAAGTCCTGACCCGCGGCTGCCGGGTTCGAGGTGGCGCTGTCGAGCACATCCTGCAGCGTCAGCGCCGGTGCGCCGGAGAAACGCCGCATGATCTGAAAGAGCGTCGCGCCAAAGGTGGCATGGCCCGACGGATAGGCCGGGAAGGGCGGCGTATGGCTCAGGGCGCGGCGGTCCGGATCGTTGGTGATCGGCAGGCCAAGCGGCGCCCAGGCGGGATCGCCCATGTTGGGCCCCG
>JAAURK010000131.1 GCA_012032275.1 Tabrizicola sp. | reverse complement strand
CGCCACGGTCCTGCCAGGGTGCGCTCACGCCCCATTCGGCGCGCCAGAGTTCAGGATGTTCGGTCGGGCTTTCCCCGTGATGGACAAGCGTCTCGGCAACGTCAAAGCCGATGCCGCCCGCGCCCACCACGGCGACGCGCGGGCCGGGATCGGCGCCGCGCAAGACATCGATATAGCTGAGCACGGTCGCGCCCGGATCGGTCGGGATGCCCGGGTCACGCGGGGTGACGCCGGTCGCGACGATGATCTCGTCGAACCCCGGCAGCGATTCGGCCGTGGCCTCGGTATTCAGGCGCAGCGTGACGCCAGCCGCGTCGAGCATGGTGGCGAACCAGGCGACAAGGCCGTGAAACTCCTCTTTCCCCGGCACCTGCTTTGCCAGGTTCAACTGGCCGCCGATTTCTGCGGCGCGGTCGAAAAGGGTCACGCTGTGGCCGCGCCCTGCCGCGACGATGGCGGTCATCATCCCGGCGGGGCCCGCGCCCACGACAGCGACGGTCTTTTTCTTTCGGGCGGCGTCATAGCGCAGCTCTGTCTCGTGGCAGGCGCGCGGGTTCACGAGGCAGTAGGTGAGCTTGCCCGAGAACGTATGGTCGAGACAGGCCTGATTGCAGGCGATGCAGGGCGCGATGGTCGCGCTCCGGCCCGCCGCGGCTTTCGCCACGAAATCGGGATCGGCGAGAAACGGGCGCGCCATGGAGACCATGTCGGCCATGCCCCGGGCGAGGATGTCTTCGCCCACTTCCGGCGTGTTGATCCGGTTCGAGGTGATGACGGGGATCCCCACCTCGGGCCGCAGCCGCGCGGTCAGATGCGCGAAAGCCGCCCGGGGCACGGAGGTGGCGATCGTCGGCACCCGTGCCTCGTGCCAGCCGATCCCGGTGTTGAGAAGGCTTGCGCCTGCTTTCTCGATGGCGTGGGCGAGCCGGATCACCTCGTCCCAGCTTGACCCGTCGGGAACAAGGTCGATCAGCGACAGCCGGTAGATCACGATGAAATCGGCGCCCGCCGCGGCGCGCACGCGGGCAACGGTATCGACCGGCAGGCGCATCCGGTTTTCATAGCTGCCGCCCCAGCGGTCGGTGCGCCTGTTGGTGTGGGCGACGAGGAACTGATTGAGGAAATAGCCTTCCGATCCCATCACCTCGACCCCGTCATAGCCTGCCTCGCGCGCCCGCGCTGCTGCGGTGGCGATATCGGCGATCTGCTTTTCGATCCCCGCCTCGTCCAGCTCTTTCGGCGCATAGGGAGAGATTGGCGACTTGATCGCGCTGGCGGAGACGCAATCGGGCCCGTAGGCGTAGCGGCCGGCATGCAGGATCTGCATGGCGATCCGGCCACCGTCGGCATGGACGCGGTCGGTGACGATGCGGTGACTGGCGATATCTGCCGGCGTGAAAAGGCCGGCCGCACCGGGATAGACGCCGCCCTCGCGGTTCGGGGCCATGCCACCGGTGACCATGAGCCCGACGCCGCCGCGCGCCCGGGCCGCGTAGAACGCGGCGACGCGGTTCCAGTCCCCCAGCTCTTCAAGCCCGGTATGCATCGACCCCATCAGCGCACGGTTGGGAAGCGTGACATGGCCAAGGTCCAGCGGCGCGAGAAGATGCGGATAGGATGATGTCATGCGATGTCTCCCTTTCTCGGCAGAATGCGATGCGGCGCGCGCCAAGTCACCCCGGACGCCGCGTCACGGGGCAGGTCGTCCGGCGCGGCGGTGAGAGAGAGATGGAGGGATGCGTCATCGGACATCGCTGTCGCTCTTTCGGTCTGCGAGGGCCGTGGCCTGATCCGGGTGGTCAGAGGCGGGGGCTCTCTCGACCGGGCCGCCCTTGGCGACCCAGTCGGTGAAGCCGTCTTTCAGATGCGCGGCGGGAAAGCCCATGTCCTGCAAAGTGGCGACCGCCAGCGCCGACCGCCAGCCCGAGGCACAGTGGAGGAGAAAGCGTTTGTCCTGCCCGAAGACCGGTTTGAAGTAGGGGCTTTCGGGATCGACCCAGAATTCCAGCATTCCGCGCGGCGCATGAAAGCTGCCGGGGATCTGGCCCGACCGCGCGCGTTCGCGCGGATCGCGGATATCGACGATCACCACCCCGGGATCGCCGAGAAGGGCGATGGCGGCCTCGGTCTCGACCTCCTCGATCCGGGCACGGGCGGAGGCGACCATATCGGCGGCAGAACGTTTGAGGTGTGGCATGATCGGGGCTTTCGCGGGGAGGCTCGGGGCAGGGTGGCACGGGCAGAGCGGAAGAACAACGGGCAGGCCTGCGGACCCCGGGTTGAGAGCGGCAGTGCCGGGCATTATGGTGGCGGGGATGGCGGGCCAGCGGATGGCCGGAGCGCGGGAAAGGATCGATCATGGACGGCAGGCTGGCACTGGTGACGGGTGGAGCGCGGGGGATCGGTTATGCCTGTGGCGAGGCGCTGAAGGCCGGGGGGGCGCGGGTGATCCTGGCCGATATCGACGCCAGCGTCGGTGCGGCGGCAAAGGCGCTCGGGGCGCTTGACAGCGTCGTCTGCGACATGGCCGATCCGGCAGCGATTGCCGCGATGTTCGACGGGATCGAGGCGGCGCATGGTCCGGTGGAGATCCTGGTGAACAACGCCGGGATCGCCATGCCGGCGCCGTTCCTGGAGCTGAGCGTCGAGGCCTTCCGCAAGGTGATCGACGTCAATCTGACGGGGACTTTTCTGGCCACGCAGAGGGCGGCGAAGACCATGGTCGCGAAGGGCATCCGGGGGGCGATCGTCAATATGTCGTCGATCAATGCACAGGTCTCGATCCCCTCGATCGCGGCCTATTCCGCCTCGAAGGGCGGGGTGATGCAGCTGACCAAGGCGGCGGCGCTGGCGCTGGCGCCGCATGGCATCCGGGTGAATGCCGTGGGGCCGGGGTCGATCGACACCGAGATGCTGGCCAGCGTCAACGCCGACCCCGAAGCGATGAAGATGGTGATGTCGCGCACGCCGCTGAAACGGCTGGGAACCCCGCGCGAGATCGGCGAGGTGGTGGCATTCCTGGCCAGCGAGAAGGCGAGCTACATCACCGGCGAGACGATCTATGTGGACGGCGGGCGGCTGGGGATGAATTACGTCTGCTGAGGGGGGTGCCCCCTCGGGGGGCATCGAGCCCCCGCTCGGCGGCTTTGGCACCGATCGGTGGGCCGCGCATCCGGTGCGGCGTCGGCCGCTCCGCGGGGAGTATTTTTGAAAGAGCAAGTCCGGGTGCCCGCATCGGGGTGCTGCGGTTCCTAATCCCCCGGCGGGGTGGCGAGGGCCGCGATGGTGACGGTGGTATCGCCGTACCGGCGCTGATCGAGGCGGCGGAAGCCGCTGGGCAGCGGGTGCGGATTGCGGTCTTCCCAGACGATCAGCGCATCGGGGCGAAGCCAGCCACTCCCGGCAAGCGCGGTCAGCGCCGTCTCGCCCTGACCTGTGCCATAGGGCGGATCGAGAAAGACGAGATCGACGCCGGTGTCGGGACAGGTGCCTGGCCGGGTCGCGTCGCGCCGGAGGATCGAGCAGCGCGCGCCCGCCTGCAGGAGCGCGATGTTGCGCTGAAGAAGGGCGAGCGCAGTGCGGCCGTTCTCGATGAATGTCGCCCGCGCGGCGCCGCGGCTGAGGGCTTCGAGACCAAGGGCGCCAGTGCCGGCGAAAAGGTCGAGCACCTCGGCCCCGGTGACCGGATCGCCATAGCCGCCGTTGATCAGAAGGTTGAAGATCGCCTCGCGCACCCGGTCCGAGGTCGGGCGGAGGCGGGCGGTGACGTCGCCTGCGCCGACATCGGCCAGACGCAGCCCCCGCGCGCTGCCGCCGATGATCCTCATGCCCGCAGAAGCGATTTGAGATCGGTTGCCGGATCGGCGATCACCCCGGCTGCCGGGCTTTGGCCCCTGTCGATCAGGCGCTTGCCGACCATGTAGGCGCGCGCATCGTTCATCGCATCGACGGCGAGCAGCCGCTCGCCCGCGAAATACCAGAACGAGACGCCACCCCCGTCTGCCTGGCGTGTGACGACGCGGTCATGGCCCGAGTTCAGCCCGGCGATCTGCAGTTTGCAATCATACTGGTCCGACCAGAACCAGGGCGTGGCCTGATACGGCAGGCCCGCCCCGAGCATGTTGGCGGCGACGGCTTCGGCCTGATCGATCGCATTTCCGACGGATTCGAGCCTGAGCCTGCCTCCCCGCCAGGGGAAGGAGGCGCAGTCGCCGGCCGCCCAGATGCCATGATCGGAGGTCCGGCCCAGCGCATCGGTGCGGATGCCGTTGTCGATGGCCAGTCCCGCCGCCTCGGCCAGGCCGGTGTTCGGCACGATGCCGATGCCGATGATGACGAAATCGGCGGGCAGTTCCTGCCCCGAAGCCAGCCGCGCACCGCTGACCCGGCTTTGCCCGGTCAGATGATCGAGGCCGGTCGCTTCGAGGATCCTGACCCCATGCGCGGCATGGAGCGCCCGGAAATATTCCGCCGTTTCGGGGGCGGCCACGCGCTGCAGGATCCGCGGGGCCATCTCGATCACCGTCACGTCGAGGCCGCGTGTGGCGGCGACGGCTGCGGCCTCGAGCCCGATGTACCCGCCGCCGACGATGATCACGCGGCGGCCGGGGTCGAATTCGGCCTTCATCGCATCGACATCGGCAAGGGTGCGCACGGTATACACTCCCTCCAGCGCGCCGCCCATGGCCGGCGGCAGGCGGCGTGGCGTGGCGCCTGTCGTCAGGGCAAGCGCATCATAGGGCAGCGCCTCATCGCCGAGCGTCACGGACTTCGCGATCCGGTCGATGGCGGTGACGGGTTGACCAAGGCGAAGTGCGATACGGTTTTCCTCGTAGAATTCGGGGGAGCGAAGCCAGAGCCGCTCTTTCCCGATCTCTCCCAGGAGATAGGCCTTGGAGAGTGGCGGGCGCTGGTAGGGCGGCGCGGGCTCGTCCCCGATGACCGTGATCGCGCCCGCGTGGCCAAGCGCCCGCAACTTTGCCACAAGCGCCGCAGCCGCCTGTCCGGCCCCGATCACCACCACATCCATTGCGTCATTTCCTCTGGCCGATCCGACGGTCGGACCCTATATCCCCCGTTCAAGGTAACGCAACGCGAGAGGGGCTGGGAATGACGATTTCTGTGGGCGAGACACTGCCGGAGGCGAGCTTGTTGCAGATGGGCGCGAACGGACCGGAGAGCGTGGCGCTGGGCGAAAAGGTGAAGGGCCGCAAGGTCGTCATCTTCGGGCTGCCGGGGGCCTATACCGGCACCTGCACCACGGCGCATGTCCCGAGCTTTATCCGCACGCGGGACAAGTTTGCCGCCAAGGGGGTCGATGAGGTGATCTGCGTTTCGGTCAACGACCCGTTCGTCATGAAGGCGTGGAGCGATGCGACCGGTGCTGCGGCCGCGGGGATCACCATGCTTGGCGATGCCGATGCCAGCCTGACGACGGCACTGGGGCTGGAGTTCACGGCACCTGCGGTCGGGCTGCACAGCCGGTCAAAGCGCTATGCGCTCTATGCCGAGGATGGTGTGGTCAAACAGCTGAACCTGGAGGAAAGCCCCGGCACCTGCGAGGTTTCGGCGGGCGAGACGCTGCTGGGCCAGATCTGAGCCGGCCGGACGACGGGGTGTCGGACGATCGGGCACCCCGTGCCGTCATTCGGCGGCGCGAAGCAGGGTTCGGGTGGGGAACGGGATCTCGATCCCCTGCCGGTCGAGCGCGTCTTTCACCTGGCGTTTCATGTCTGCCTCGAACGCGAAAGCATCGCCGTTCGCGCACCAGACACGAACCAGGAAATCGACCGAAAAATCACCGAGATTGTTCACCTGGATGAAAGGCGCGGGCTCGGAATGGGCGCGCTGATCGGCCATAATCGTGTCGAGAATCGTCCGCTCTGCCAGCGTCAGATCGGCGTCATAGCTGACGCCGAATATCCATTCGACGCGGCGGGTGGCGTTGGTTGAATAGTTGACGATCATGTTTCCCCAGACCTGCCCATTGGGCACGATGACCTGAACATTGGCGACCGTGGCCAGTTCGATGAAGTTCAGCGTTATGGTTTTCACCGTGCCGGACTGGCCGCTGATCGAGACGAAGTCGCCAAGTCTGATGGGACGAAAGAGAATGATCATCACGCCTGCGGCGACATTCGACAGCGTGCCCTGGAGGGCAAGCCCGATGGCGAGGCCGGCCGCGCCGATCACGGCGATGACGGATGTGGTTTCCACGCCGAAAGTGTTCAGAACGAAGAGCCCGGTGAAGGCGAGGATGGCGTAGCGCGCGGTATCGCCAAGAAAGCTGAAGAGCGTATCGTCCAGCCTCTGGTACCGCAGGCCGATGCCGACCACGCGGTTGCGCACGATCCGGGCCACCATCACCCCGATGATCAGGATCAATGTGGCGCCGAGGATCGATCCGGCAATCGAGGCGAGAAATTCAAGGGTCAGAAGATCGGCAAGCGTCCGGTCGTTCCAGATTTCCGTATTGAACAAGTCCTGCATTCACGCTCCGGCGAGTTGATCCATCCTTTCCGCCATCTTGATGTCAAGCGCGCTCAGCCCGCCTGCGTCATGGGTGGTCAGCGTCACCTCGACCGTCTTGTAGACATTCGACCACTCGGGGTGGTGGTTCAGCTTCTCTGCCCAGATGGCGCATCTGGTCATGAACGCGAAAGCCTCGATGAAGTTCCGGAACGCGAAGGTTTTTCGGATCGCATCGCGGTCATCAAGGGCGGTCCAGCCGGTCTGGTGCAGGGCGGGCAAGGCGGCGGCGCGGTCTTCAGGGGAAAGGAGTGCGGTCATGCGGGGCTCGCGGGAATGAGGGTGTGGAAGGGCTGGGGCAGAGGCGGAAGGAAGCGCCCGAGGGCGGTTCCGGCAGGCGAAGAGTATGTCGGGGATGGAACTTGCGTTCAACCGCCCCATGCATAACCCCGCAGCGCCCATCGGGTTCCGGCGCGGTGGCCCTGCCGCGCGATCCGGGCCACCGGAAGCGAACGACTACGGCAGACCGATCGCCCCCGAGGCCGCGCGCGTGGTCTGGCGGATCACGAGACGGGTGTCCAGACGCAGGGAAACCGGGTCCGTATCGGTCTCGATCGCGTCGATCAGATGCTGCGCGCACAATCTTCCCATCTCGGCCGCGGGCACGGTGACGGTGGTGATGGCGGGGCTGAGTTCGGCGGTAAGCGTAAGGTCGTCGAATCCGGTGATCGCGATGTCATCCGGAATCGCAAGGCCGGCTTCCCGTGCCGCGAAATGAACTCCGAAGGCGATAACGTCATTCCCGCAGATCACGGCGTCGGGTCGCGCGGCAAGCAGCGGGATGGCGGCGGCGCGGGCTTCGCGGATGGAATAGGGTGTCTCGATCAGGTTCACGAGGCTCAGGCCATGGCCCGCAAGCCGCTTGACCGCACCCTGTACCCTGTCGCGGGCGCGGTCGTTCCCGGCTGTCGGGCCTGCAAGCATCGCGATGCGGCGGTAGCCATCGGCGACCAGATGATCGACGACTTCTGCCATGGCTGCTGCATTGTCGAAGCCGATATTGGGCGAGGCCGCATCCTCGGCCCAGGCCCAGGCACAGATATGGCGCAGGCGCGTGGTGGCCAGCAACGCGCGCGCCGCTGCGGTATGATCGTTTCCGACCAGCATCAGCCCGTCGACGCCCCGTTCGATCATCTGCCGGACCAGCACTGCCTCAAGATCGAGGTCGTAGTTCGAAATCGAGATGACGAGACTGTAGCCCCGCTCCCGGGCCGCCTGTTCAAGGGCGTTCACACCGCTGGCGAAGATCGCGTTGTTCAATGTCGGGATCACGGCGCCAAGCGCCCGGCTTCGCCGTGTCGCAAGACTGCGGGCGCTTTCGTGAGGGATGTAGCCAAGCGCGCTGATGGCTGCCTCCACCCGGGCGCGGACCTCGTCCCGCACCAGCAGGGATCCGTTCAGCACGCGGCTGACAGTCGCGGTCGAGACCCCGGCCGCCTGCGCGACGTCGGTTTGGGTGGCCTGCTTCAGAAACCGCTTGCCATCAGACATTGTATGCGCTTACATTCTTTTGAATGCGTATACAATGGCGCTCGGGAGGACTTGCTTTGGCTGAAGCGACGACAGGTCGCCGCCCTGGGGTGCGCTTCATGTCCAGATCTCGCCTGACCGGGCTGCTGACCGTGGCCACGGTGATTGCGCTGTGGTTCCTTCTGACCAGCGTCACCGGGCTGGTCGGCGAATTCCGCTTTCCCTCGCCGCCCGATTTCCTTGCCGCTTTCGCCAGACTGGCGAGCACGGGATATGCCGGAGGCACCTTGCTGGAGCAGGCGCTGCAAAGCCTGCGGCTGGTGGCGATCGGCTTTGCCGCGGCAATTGCCGTCGGCGTGCCACTGGGCTTCGTCATGGGATACGATCGCCGGGCCGAAGCCTTCTTCAACCCGATCTTCCTTGTGCTGCGCCCGATCCCGCCGCTGGCATGGATTCCGCTCGCCATCGTCTGGCTGGGGCTTGGCGATGCGTCAAAGGTGCTTGTCATCTTCGTTGCGGCCTTCGTTCCTTCGGTCATCAACACCTATACCGGCGTGAGGAATGTGCAAAGGACGCTGATCGAGGCGGCGCTGGTGCATGGGGCCGGACAGGGGCGGCTGATCCGGGAGGTCTATCTGCCCGATGCGGCGCCGATGATCTTCACCGGGCTGCGCCTGTCGCTGCAGGCAAGCTGGACGACGCTGGTCGCGGCCGAACTGGTCGGGGCCTTTCTTGGCATGGGCAGGGTGCTGTCGACGGCCTACCGCGACATCAATACCGCGATGATCCTAGTGTCGATGGTGTGCATCGCGGTGCTGGGCGCGATCACCATGATGATCCTCGCGCGGGTCGAGCGGTCGGTCATCCGGTGGCGGAAGACATGAGCGAACGACTGCCGCTCTGGGCCTGGTCGGCCGCCGGACTGATCCTGTTCTTCGGGCTCTGGCAGGGCGCGGTCTCGTCGGGCGCGGTGTCCTCCTTCGTGCTGCCCTCGCCGCTCGAGGTGCTGGAGCGGATGTGGAAGCTGATGAACCAGCCCTTCGCGGGCGCGCTTCTGCACGAACACCTCCTGTCGAGTTTCGGGCGGTTCATGGGCGGCTTTCTTCTGGCAGCGGTCATCGGCGTGCCGCTCGGGCTGATGATGGGGCGGTTCCGCCTTCTGGAAGACATCGTGACGCCGCTGTTTGAAGGCTATCGCTACGTGGCGCCGCTGGCCTGGGTGCCGTTCGCGGCGCTGTGGTTCGGCACCGGGATCGGCGGGCCGATCATGGTGATCTTCACCGGTGCCTTCGCGCCCTGTGTCATCAATGCCTATCGCGGCGCGCGGCTGGTCGACAGCTATCTGATCGAAGCCGCCCAGACCCATGGCGCGTCAGAGTTCCGGGTGGCGCGCGAGGTGCTTTTGCCGGGCGCGCTGCCGTCGATCGTCGCAGGCCTGCGGATCGCCGCAGGGCTTGGCTGGCAGTCGCTGATCGGGGCCGAGCTTATCGTGGTGTCGTCGGGGATCGGCTTCGTGATGGTGCAGGGCCAGTCGAACCTCAGCCCCTCGACCGTCATGACGGCCATGGCGGTCATCGGCCTGACCGGGCTTCTGATCGACATCGGGCTGCGGCAGATCGAAAGCCGCGTCCGGGCGAAATGGGAGGGCAGATGAGCGAGATCGTCATCGACAATGTCGGCAAGGTGTTCGGAGAGGGCGGCGGCCGCCCGTTCCTCGCGATCGACGGGGTCGACCTTCGTGTCGAAGACCGCGAGGTGATTTCCGTCGTCGGGCCCTCGGGTTGCGGCAAGACGACGCTGATGCGGATGGTGGCCGGGCTTGAACATCCGACGTCGGGCGAGGTCAGGGTGGGCGGCAAGCGGGTCACCGGGCCGGGGCCGGACCGTGCGGTGGTGTTCCAGCAATTCGCGCTCTTTCCGTGGAAGACCGTGCGCGAGAACATCACTTTCGGCATGCGCTCGCGCGGGGCGACGAAGGCCGAGCGGGATGCAGCGGTGGCGCATTACCTGACGCTGATGAAGATGGAGGGGACGGAGGACAAGTATCCGCATCAACTTTCCGGCGGGATGCAGCAGCGCGTGGCGATCGCGCGCAGCTATGCGACTGATCCGGGGGTGCTGCTGATGGATGAGCCTTTCGGTGCGCTTGACGCGCAGACCCGCACCATCATGCAGGAAGAACTGGTCCGCCTGACGAATGACAACCCGCGCACCGTGATGTTCATCACCCATTCGGTGGAGGAGGCGGTCTATCTTGCCGACCGGGTGGTGGTGATGGCGCGAAATCCCGGCCGCATCCGCGAGATCATCGATGTCGCGACCACCCGCAAGGCCGAGAAATGGTCCGAAGAACCCATCGACGACGTGATGGAGATGCCGAGTTTCACGCATTTGCGCGGGCAGGTGTGGCGTCTTCTGCGCGAGCAGATGGGCAGTGACATCTAGATCAACACCAAGGAGGAGCACCGAAATGACACTGATGAAAAGCATACGACTGCTGGCACTTGCCGGGATTGCCGGGGCCGCGGCGGCGCCGATGGCCGTGGCGCAGGAAGAGATCAAGGTCAGCTACCAGCCTGCCCTGTTCTGGGCGCTGCCCTATTACGTCGCCGACAGAAGGGCTGGTGGGCCGAGATCGGCCTTGCGCCAAGCTAT
>JAAURK010000130.1 GCA_012032275.1 Tabrizicola sp. | reverse complement strand
CGCCAGAACCTTCGACCACCTCATCAAAGCCCTGGGAGACATCTGCGACCTCTTCACACCAGAGGAATGCTCAAGCTACCTCAGGCATGCAGGATATGTCTCAAGGTAAATGCAAAAGGGTCTAGGCAGGCGGCGGCGCCTCAACCGGCGTCTCTGAACACCTCGGCCAGCAGCGGGACGAGCCAGTCCTCGTCTTCCCGCGTGAAGGCGGCCCGGGTGTCGCTGTCGAGATCAAGCACACCCAGAAGCCTGCCGGTGCCGTTCCAGACCGGCAGCACCAGCTCTGACCGGGTGGAGGAGGCGCAGGCGATATGGTCGGGAAAGGCATCGACGTCGGGCACATTCTGCACCTCTCCCGTGCGCGCTGCCGCCCCGCAGACCCCGCGTGCGAAGGGGATCACCAGACAGCCGTGCCCCCCCTGATAAGGGCCGATCTTCAGCATTCCGGGCGCCGTCACCCGGTAAAAGCCGGTCCAGTCCGCGAGGGGATGGCCGTGGTGCAATTCGCAGACCACCGTCGCCATCAGCGCGACAGCGTCAGTCTCGCCCTCGGTCAGCGCGCGGATGCTGCCGCTGATCGCGGCGCGGTCGATCTCAGTAGCCAAGGGCACAGCCGTCCTTGCGCGGATCAGAAGCGCCGACCAGCACGCCGTCCTCGCCGATGAGAATGGCCTGCGCGCCGCCGATCGGCGTTTCCGGGATGCTGACCTCATGCCCCATCGCGGCCAGTTCGCGCCGCACAGCCTCGGAGTACCCGCGTTCAAGCTGCATCCCCTCGGTGCCGGAAAAGCTGCGCGGGGCGTCGATGGCCTGCTGCGGGTCCATGCCGAAATCGACGAGATTGGAGACAAAGCGGGCATGTCCGCAGGGCTGGTACGCCCCGCCCATGACGCCAAAGGGCATCATCACCCGCCCGCCCTTGCGGATCATGCCGGGAATGATCGTGTGCATCGGGCGCTTGCCGGGACCGGCCTCGTTCGGGTGGCCCTCGGTCAGGGTGAAGCCCGCGCCCCGGTTCTGGAAGTTGATGCCGAACCTTTCGGAGGCGAAACCAGAGCCGAAACCATGGAAGATCGAATAGATCAGCGATACTGCCATGCGGTCGCGGTCGACCACGGTGAGGTAGATCGTCTCCCTGTGGATCGCTTCGGTGAGGGGTGCGGCAGCGGGCATGGCCCGCGCGGGGTTGATCAGCGCGGCAAGCCGGGCGGCGGTTTCGGGTGACAGCATGTGGTCAAGTCGCGTGGTCTCATCGGGATCGGCGATGAAGCGGTTGCGCGCATCATAGGCCAGCTTCGCCGCTTCTGCCTCGATATGCGCGCGGGCAAAGCCGGTTGGGTCCATCGCCGCAATATCAAAGTGTTTCAGGATGTTGAGCATGAGGATCGCGGTCGCGCCCTGGCCGTTCGGCGGGTGTTCCACAAGATCGAGATCGCCATAGGCACCGCTGACCGGTTCGGCGTAACTGCAGGCGGTGGCGGCCAGATCCTCTGCCGTATGGGTGCCGCCAAGGGCGCGGAGCGAGGCCACGATATCCGCCGCGACCTCGCCTTCGTAGAACCCGGCGCGGCCTTCCCGCGCGATCCGGCGAAAGACCTCGGCCTGGCCCGGGGCGCGGAAGATCTGGCCGGGGCGCGGTGCCAGGCCGTTGAACGAATAGCGGTCGCGTGCGCTGCCTTGCAGGGTCGCCAGATCACCCGCCCAGTCGAAGGCGACGCGGGGGGCGACGGGGATGCCCTCTTCGGCATAGAAGATCGCGGGGGCCAGCAGATCGGCAAGCGGGGTGCGGCCCCAGTCGGCATTCAGGCGGCAAAAGGCGTCGACGGCGCCGGGAAGGGTCACGGCCTCCACCCCGTAGGTCGGGATCGCGGTCAGGCCCCGGCCGCGCAGATCGGCGGCCAGAAGTCCCCGCGGCGCGCGGCCAGAGCCGTTCAGCGCGACGATCCGCTCTTCGCCCGCGGGTTTCAGGAGCACGAAACAATCGCCGCCGATCCCGGTCATCTGCGGTTCGGCAATGCCGAGGACCAGGGCGGCGGCGATGGCGGCATCGGCGGCATTGCCGCCGGACTTCAGGATCTGGAGCGCCACTCCCGCCGCGAGCGGGTGCGAGGTGGCGCAGAGGCCGTTCGTGGCGTAGACGGCCGAACGGCCGGGCAGATGGAAATCTCGCATTCTGGCTCCCTCGTCTGATCCCGAAGGAAGGTACGGCGGGTTTCGCGGGAAGCCAAGGCATCGGAAGGCAGGATCGCGCAGGCGGCCGGGAAAATGCGCGGGTTTCCGGCGTGGCCGGGCTTTGCTCTGGCAGGCGGATCGGCTTTCGTCGGGTACGGCCGATCTGCGGGCGGCCGGAAGGCACGGCAGGACGGTCCGCCGCCTCCCAGCAGGACGAACCGTCAGACGGACCGAAAGGCCCGCCCGCACCCAACGCGGCGGCGACAGAACCGGGAGCGGTCCCTCCCTTCGCGGTTCATGGCGCGATGCGGCGCCCGATGTCCGCGCCAGCGGCCCCTCAGCAGAGCGCCGGCAGCGAGAAGGTCAGGCGGTTCTGCGCACCCGTCCGCCGGTAGGCGAGATCATCGGTCAGCGTGCGGATCAGGTGCCAGCCAAATCCGCCTTCCGGCAGCGCGTCAACCGGCACATCCGCGCAGGCAGGAAGCGACCCGGCAGGCGGCTGGCCATCGGGCATCGGCAGGCCGCTGTCGAGGATCGCACAGTCGATCCTGGCCCCGGACATGCGCAGGGTGATGTCGATTTCGCCCTTTTCCGTCCGATAGCCATGTTCGACGAGATTGTTCAGCACTTCCGCCAGAACAAGTTCCGCCGTGCCGCGCGGATCCTCGGCCAGATCGGCGAGAGGCGGCGCCTCGCACAACATCTGCAACCCCTGACGAACCGCAAGAAAGTTGCTGTCGATCACCAGATGTGCCTGTTGTCTGTCTGCCGTCACCTCAGGCCCTGACCGCATGTCGTGCCGCATCCTCGATCGACGTGTGGATGGTGAAGATCGTATCCATCCGCGTCAATCGGAACACCTTGGCCACCGTCGCGGTGAGGCCCGAGAGTTCCAGTTGCCGGTTCGGCGCCAGAAGTTTCATGACGGCGACGACGGCGCCAAGGCCGCTCGAATCAAGGAACTGGACCTGCGCGAGATCAAGCACGATCCGCGCGGAGGGCGCGGCGGTGGCTTCGCGCATGGCTTCCTTGAATTCAAGGGCGCAGGCGGCATCGATCCGGTCTTGCATGACGTGGACCACAAGCATGTTGTGACGGGTGACGGTCTTGAGTTGCATGGAAATACCCCCTTGCTGCAATCAAGACCCAAACTAGGGCCGATAGGTTAGCAAGAGGTAAGCGTCAGTTCAGTTGAAACTGCAAAGGATAGCGCCCATCCTCGAAATCACCGAAAAGATCGCCGAGATCGGGGTGATCGACCGGCTCGCCGGTTTCATCGGGAACGAGGTTCTGCTCGGACACATAGGCGACGTAATAGCTTTGGTCGTTTTCGGCGAGCAGATGGTAGAAGGGCTGGTCCTTGGAGGGGCGGCTCTCTTCCGGAATGTTCTCATACCATTCATCGGTATTGGAAAACATGGCATCCACGTCAAAGACCACACCACGAAACGGATGCTTCCTGTGACGAAGCACCTGCCCGATGTGATACTTGGCGTGGGTTGTTAGCATCAGTTGCATCCCCTGAGGATGGTTAGTAATCCCTTGCGCGGGCTGTTGTCCATGGCAGACCTGCGGAAATCAGGGAAACAGTCTGTGAACCTTATCGGGACAGTCCTGCAGATCGTGGCACCCGTGCTGGTGCTGGGCCTGATCGGATTTGCCTGGGTGAAAGCCGGGTTCGAATACCGGATGGAGTTCGTCACGCGGTTGGCGATGACGCTGTCGATCCCGGCGCTGATCTTCACCGCGCTGATGAAGACCGATCTCGACCCGCGCGCGCTCAGCGATGTGTCGCTGGCGGCGGCGGCGGCTTACGGGCTGCTGACGCTGATCTTCCTCGGGGTGACGGCGGCGCTGCGGCTGGAGCGGCGGGTCTATCTGGCCCCGCTGATCTTTGGCAATACCGGCAATGTCGGGCTGCCGCTTGCGCTGTTCGCCTTTGGCGAGGCGGGGCTTGGCTATGCGGTGGTGATCTTTGCGGTGATGCTGGTCTGGAGCTTTACCTTCGGCATATGGGTCATCTCGGGCGGTGGAGCGCCGACACGGGTGATCCGGGAACCTTCGGTCTGGGCGACGGTTCTCGGTGCGGTGTTCCTGTGGCAGGGGTGGCAGACGCCGCTCTGGCTGACGCAGTCGCTGGATCTTCTGGGCCAGATCGCCATCCCGATGATGCTGATCACGCTGGGTGTCGCGGTGGCGCGGCTGGCAGCGGGGCATCTGGGGCGGGCGCTGATCCTGTCGGTTCTGCGGGCCGCGCTCTGCATTGCGGTGGCCGCGGGCATCGGCAGCGCGCTCGGGCTGGAGGAGGTTGCGCTGGCAGTTCTGATCCTGCAGGTATCGACCCCGGTTGCGGTCACCTCCTACATGCTGGCCGAGAAATACGACGCAGGGCCGGATGCCGTGGCAGGGCTGGTGATCGCCTCGACCCTGGTTTCGGTGATCACTTTACCGCTTACTCTGGGCTTTCTGATCTAGAACTGCCCGTTGACCCATTTTCAGCCACAGTTCTTTGCTTTATCCTGTCGCAAAAGAAGAAAAGGCACGAGGGGCAAATGAGCAGGTTTCTCCGTGCGCCGGTACTGATGCTGTTCCTTGCCTCCTGCGGGGGCGGCGGCAATTATTCGGCGCCAAGACAGTTGGACGATGCATGCGCAATCGCGGCCGAGCGGCCGCAATATCTGCGCGCGATGCAGCAGACAGAGCGGCGCTGGGGGGTTCCGGTCTGGGTTCAGATGGCGACGATCCATCAGGAATCGAAGTTCGTCGGCAATGCGCGAACGCCCCATACCTATATCCTTGGCATCATCCCTTCGGGACGGCAGAGCACGGCCTATGGCTACAGCCAGGCGCTGAACGGCACATGGGAGGAATATCAGGCCTCGGGCGGCGGCCGCGGAGCCAAGCGCGACCGGATCGAGGATGCGACCGATTTCATCGGCTGGTACATGGATCAGTCAAGCCAGCGGCTGGGAATTTCCAAGACGGATGCCGCGTCGCAATACCTTGCCTATCACGAGGGGCGGACAGGCTATGCCAACCAGAGCTATCTGAACAAGCCCTGGCTTGTGGAAGTGGCGGCGAAGGTGGGCGCGCGGTCCGACAAGTACCGCGAACAGCTGCAATACTGCAGCAACTGACCGCGCGGGTCAGTTGCCGCGCTTGCTGGCCTCGGCGGTGATGTTGAAAAGCGAGGCGCGGAGCGAACCGCCCTTCTTCATCTCGCCAAGGATCACCGTCGTTTCGGCGCCAAGATCATCGGTGATGATCCATTGCCGCAGTTCCACGGGATTGCCGGTGAACACCAGTTCGATGGAGCCGTATTCGGGATGTTCGGGATCCTGCGCGCGGACGCGGGTAGAGGTGCCGTCTTCGGTATGGGCGGTCACCATGCTGGCGCGGCCAAGGTCGACGTTCTGCGCCAGGATCAGGTTCAGCGGCGTGCGTTTCAGCGGATACTGTTCCGGTGGCTGGTTGGATTTCGCATCGAAGATCGCCACCTGCCCCCCACCCGCGATGACAAGGCTCTTGTCGGGCGGCGCATATTCAAAGCGCACGCGTCCAGGACGGCGGATATAGATCTTGCCGGTGGCGATCGTGCCATCGGAATTCACCTGGGTGAAATCCGCCTCGACCGTGGTCAGGCCATTGAGATAGGTCGACAGCGCGCCAAGCGGGATCTTCTCGGCCTGGGCCGGGATCGCGAGGGCGGCAAGAAAAAGCGGGGCCAGAAGGGCGGATCGACGATTCATGCCCTCAATATAGGGTATCGCGCGGAGGCCGGGAATCCCGCTGTGATCACATGGCGGCGACGTGCCGATCACGTTCCCGTCGCCGTTGTCAGCCCATAGTCCTGCACCTGTCGGGGCAGCAGCACGTAAATCTCGTCCGGAGGCGTGGTCAGGGCGTGCTGCATGAGGCGCAGGTCGATGCCCATGCCGTCCAGATAAGCCATCACCTCGCCCTGGCCGCGCTGCACATCCTCGATCGCAAGGAAGGCGGGCAGGACGGTGCTTTCGCCGAAGGAATGCTGGTGGACACCGACCTGCGCCTCGGGGTGGACGGAGCGGGCGACGCCCCCCGCAAGGATATAGGGGCAGGCGGACAGACAGATGTCGGTGGCAGCGAGCGCGGTGTCGAGCCCCGCGTCACGGACCGCCCGCCCGATCATCAGCGCGTCCGTGACCGAACCGCCGGGGCTGTTCAGCCGCAACGTCCTGATCAGGGATGTCCGGGCAAGCTCTTCGGTGAAGCGTTCGGCATCGCCGATGTCGATGAAACCGGTGAGGATCAGCGTATCGCCCTTCACCTCGAACTGCAGGCGGTCGGGCATGTCGCCGGTGTTCTGATAGGGCCGGTCGGGGTTGCCATCGCCGGGTGGCGAAAGCGGGGTATTGCGGGGCTGAAACCGCCGGGTCTGATCGCCGGGGCTGACGGGGCGGTCGAAGGCGGGCTGGAACGAGGGCAGCGCGATCCGCGGCAGGGCCTGCGCCAGATCACGGCCCATCAGCAGCGCGGCAAGGCCGATCTGGGCGGCAAGGATCAGGCCAAGCGCGCGTTTCGAGGAGAAGCGGCGCGCCATCCTAACCGTCCGTCGGCCGGATCATCATCACGTCGGCCTTCGGTTTCGCCGGGGGCGCGGTCGCCACCGGAGGCAGGTTCCCCTCCAGATCGCGGACGGCCAGAAGTGCTCCGCGCAACTCGGCAAGGGTGAGGCCGTCTTCCACGCGGATCCCCTCCTTGCCGGAACGGATCGCCGCCTGGGTGATGGCGAGGATGAAGACCAGCACGGCGGGCAGAAGGTCGATCGCAATCGCCCCCGCCCAGGAGGGGATGAAGTTCTCGGCATAGCGGATCACGGCATCGGCGGTTGAAATCGGCGTGTAGGTGGTTTCCGCCGGGGCGGGCAGCGCGATCACGGTTTCGGCCGCCCGGCGCAGCGTTTCGGCGCGCTGCGCCAGCAGCTCGAGAACCGAGGAGATCGTGCTTTGCTGGTTGCCACGCGCGGTTTCGGAGCTTGCATCAAGCTCTGGCAGGATCACCGAAGCCGAAAGATCCTGCGCCGCGCGGGCGACAAGGGGGGCGACGGAAAGCTGGCGCAGCTGCGCGATGATGCCCGCAAGGCGGACGGATTCCTCGGAAAACTCCAGCGACCGGGCTTCGATCTTGCCCGGCTCCACCGTCAGGGCGCGCATCCGGCTAAGGATCGCATTGCCCTCGGCGAAGGCCGCCTCGACCAAGGGCTGCTGCGAGGCGATCTGTTCCTCCAGTGCCGCCAGCTCATCCGATTTCTGCCGCAGGACGCGGAACACCGCACCCCTGCCCGAAAGACCCGAGAGATTGCCGGTAGCTTCCTGTTCGCTGAGATCCTGGAAGGACTGGCGGACACGGGCGACGTCGCGGCCAAGGCCCTGCGCGGCAACCGCGACGCTGTTGGCCTGTTCCAGCGCGGCCTGGTAGTCCTGCACCGTGCGGGCGAGATGCTGCTCCACCGCCGCTGCCCCGGCAAGGGCAGCCGCATTGAGCCAGGAGGACATGGCGATGATCGCAAGCGAGCCAAGCGCCATCGAGAGCAGCAGCCCGATCCGCGCGCCCACGGTGCGGACGGCGGGCAGAAGCCGCATCATGTAGGTCCAGAAGACGAAGATGCCGACCGACACCGCCGCGGAATACGAGATCGCGGCAATGACGCTGAGCGCGCCATTGTCGTCAAGCAAGGACGAGACGCCAAGATAGGTATAGATGCCCGAAGCCACCGCGAGCACCCCCAGCGCGGTGCCGGTGATGCTGTCAAGCCAGGTGACATGGCCCTCCAGCTCCTTTGCATAGCGCAGGCCACGGGCCTCGGCGATGCTGAGGCGATTGGTGTCATCCATGCGTGCGTCCCCGACCTGTTCCTGACGGCCGGGTGATTCCCGTCGCCCCGGCGCAGTCTGCCAAACCCGGAGGCGGGGACGAAGGTTCTTTTTTGCCCCCCGGCCGGGCAGCGACCACTTCTTCGTGATTTCAGGAGGCTTCGGCCATTCTGGCGCGCAGCCGGATCAGGGCGAGCACGATGTCGATGGTGGGCGTCGGTGTGCCGGTCAACTGGCCCAGCTCCACCACCGAACCGACAAGCGCCTCGATCTCCATCGGGCGGCCTGCATCCAGGTCTTGCAGCATCGAGGTGCGGTGCGCGCCGACTGCGGCGCCACCGTCGATCCGGCGATCGACGTCGATCGGGAACTTGACGCCAAGCTTTTCTGCGATCTCCTGCGCCTCGACCATCATGGCGCGGACGACGGGCCGGGTGCCGGGATCGGTGCACAGCACATCCAGCGTGGCATGGGTCAGCGCGGAGACCGGGTTGAACGACAGGTTGCCCCAGAGCTTCACCCAGATCTCATCGCGGATGCGCGGACGGACGGGGGCTTTCAGGCCCGCCGCGCCAAGGGCCTTCGACAGGGCCGTCGCCCGCTCGGACGTGGAGCCGTCGGGTTCGCCAAGGGTGAAGCGGTTGCCCTCGATGTGATGGATCACGCCGGGTTCGGAAACCTCGGCTGCCGGATAGACCACGCAGCCCAGCACCCGGTCGGGGCCGATGCCATTCCATTGCGCGTCACCGGGATCGACGGTGGCAAGGCGTCGTCCGTCCAGCGGGCCGCCAAGCTTGTGGAAATACCACCACGGCACACCGTTCACGCCGCTGACGACGGTGGTCTGCGGCCCGAGCAACGGCTGCATCGCCGGCACCACGGGGGGCACGGAATGGGCCTTGAGCGTGACGACGACGTAGTCCTGCGGCCCAAGCTCGGCAGGGTTGGCCGAGGCGCGGACCTTCCGGGTGCTGCGCGTGCCGTTCTCGATCAGGGTCAGGCCGTTCGCCTGCATCGCGGCAAGATGCGGCCCGCGTGCCACGACGCTGACATCGGCGCCGGCTTCGGCCAGTTTCGCGGCCATGTAGCCGCCGATGGCGCCCGCGCCGAAGATGCAGATTTTCATGATGGCTTCCCCCCGGAGCGGTGATCAGGCGGTTTCGGCAAGGCCAAGTTTCTCGGCAAGCCCGATCCGTTGCAGCTTGCCCGTGGCGCCTTTCGGGATCTCGTCCAGGATGACGATCCGGCGCGGCACCTTGAATGCGGCCAGCCGTTCGGCGGCAAAGCTGCGGATATCAGCCTCGGCCGCCGTCATGCCATCGCGCAGGACAACGGCGGCGGCGACCTCTTCGCCGAGTTTCGGATGCGGCACCGCGAATGTCACCACCTGCTGGACGGCCGGGTGATCCATCAAGGCTGCATCCACCTCAAGCGGGCTGACCTTTTCGCCGCCCCGGTTGATGATTTCCTTCAGGCGGCCGGTGAGGCTCAGATAGCCCTCGTCATCGAAAGACCCCTGATCGCCGGTGCGGAACCAGCGCGCGCCATCGGCCATGAAGAAGGACTTCCGGTTGGCATCGGGATTGCCCTCGTAGCCCGGCGTCACGTTCGGGCCCGAGATGACGATCTCACCAATCGCCGCCTTGTCGGCAATGAGCCGATCCTCGATCTCATGGGCGATGCGGACCATCGGCCCGGCCTCGATCCCGACAGAGCCGGGCTTCTGCATCCGCGGCGGCAGCGGGTTCGAGGCCATCTGATGGGTGGCCTCGGTCATCCCGTAGCCTTCGATCACCGGGGCGCCAAAGGCCGCCTGAAGCGCGACCATCACCTGTGGCGGCAACGAGGCGGAAGACGAGCGCAAAAACCGCAGCTTCGCCTCTGCGATGATCCCGGCGTTGCGTTCGGCGCGGGAGAGGATCGCCTGATGCATGGTGGGCACCGCCGTGTACCAGCTTGGCGCGGCGGTCTTCAGCCAGCCGAAGAATTTCAGCGCGTCAAAGCCTGGCGCGCACCAGACCTGCCCCCCGGCAGAGAGCGAGGCGCTGACCGCGGCGATCAGCCCGTGGATGTGAAAGAGAGGCATCACATTGAGGCAGCGGTCGGCGGATGTCAGCGCCAGCGACGCCGCGATATTGCCCGCCGATGCCACCACATTCGACTGGAGAAGCGGCACGATCTTTGGCCGCGAAGTGGTTCCGGAGGTATGCAGGATCAGCGCGACATCATCGGCGGCGGCGGGTGCGGTGTCGGGCGCGCCCGCGGCGGCGCCTTCTGCGGTCAGCGCATATTGCCCGGCGGGATCGGCGGGATCGAAGGAAAGCCGCAGGATGACAAGGCCATGGGCGCGGGCCGCGGGCAGGGCCGGGCCTTCATAGCCTTCCGGCAGGATCAGCGCCTTTGCCTGCAGGTCCGACAGGTAGAAATCATATTCCTCTTGCTTGTAGGCCGGGTTCAGCGGCGCGGTCGTGGCCGATGCGGCAACGGTCACGAAGGCGCTGGCCATCTCGGGGCCGTTCGGCAGCACGATCGCCGGTTCGGGCGTTGTCGAGGTCGCCGGACGCAATGGCGCCCTAATGGCATCTGGCGTCAAGGTCAAGCACAACGGCAAATACGAAACGGCTGCTAATG
>JAAURK010000129.1 GCA_012032275.1 Tabrizicola sp. | reverse complement strand
TGCGCGCTCCGCACCGCGCCCCGCCTGGTGGATCAGATGGCCAACGCCTCTGCCGCCCCGATCACCGGCAGGTTCAGCGCCGTCCCGACAGCAGCATAGGTCAGCTTTCCGGCATGGGTATTCAGCCCCGCCAGAAGATGCCTGTCCTCGGCACAGGCGCGTTTCCAGCCCTTGTCGGCCAGCGCCAGCATGAAGGGCATCGTCGCATTGCCAAGTGCCAGCGTCGAGGTGCGGGGCACAGCGCCGGGCATGTTGGCCACGCAGTAATGCATCACGCCGTCCACGTCATAGACCGGATCCTGATGGGTGGTCGCACGGCTCGTCTCGAAGCAGCCGCCCTGGTCGATGGCCACATCGACAAGCGCCGACCCCGGCTTCAACTCGGCCAGCTCCGCCTTCGAAATCAGCTTCGGTGCCGCCGCACCGGGGATCAGGACCGCACCGATGATCAGGTCGGCCTCGCGCGCCAGCGAAAGCGTGTTGCCTGCATTGGCATAGGCATTCTTGAACCGTCCTCCGAAGACATCGTCCAGATAGCGCAGGCGGTTGATCGAACGATCAAGCACGGTGACATCCGCGCCCATTCCCGCAGCGATCTTTGCCGCATGGGTGCCGACCACCCCGCCGCCGATCACCAGAACCTTTGCCGGCATCACCCCCGGCACGCCGCCAAGCAGCACACCGCGCCCGCCATTGGCCTTCTGCAGCGTCCAGGCGCCGACCTGGGGGGCAAGCCGTCCGGCCACTTCCGACATCGGCGCAAGCAGCGGCAGCCCGCCGCGGTCATCGGTCACGGTTTCATAGGCAATCGCCGTCACGCCGCTGTCCAGAAGATCCATCGTCTGCGCCGGATCGGGGGCGAGATGCAGATAGGTGAAGAGGATCTGGCCCTCGCGCAGGCGCTTGCGTTCCACGGCCTGGGGTTCCTTGACCTTCACGATCATCTCCGACGCCGCAAAGATCTCTTCGGCGGTCCCGAGGATCGTGGCACCGGCGGCCAGATAGTCGGCATCGGAAAATCCGGCGCCGACCCCGGCATTCGTCTCGATCGCCACCTGATGCCCGTGGCTGACGGCTTCGCGCGCGGCATTGGGCGTCATGCCCACGCGGAATTCCTGCGGCTTGATCTCTTTCGGGCAACCGATCTTCATCATTCTCTCCCTGTTCGGGACGACTCATCCCGTTGATCCAATTCTGCGCGCGGAGCGCCGCAATTGCTTTGAAATCTTTGTGGCGTTCCTGGGCCTTTGCGGGATATCCTTCGATGAATCCATGATCATGCGGGAAGGATCACCGGATTCATGGAGCTTGACGCAACAGACCGTCGCCTTCTGACCGTGCTTCAGCGGCAGGGCAAGATCACCAATGCAGAACTGGCAGAGGTGGCCAACCTCTCGCCCTCGGCCTGCCACAGACGGGTGCAGCGGCTGGAGGCGGAGGGTGTCATATCCGGATATGTGGCGCTTCTGGACGCGCGTCGCCTTGGCCGCCCGACCACCGTTTTCGTCGAGATCACGCTGCAAAGCCAGGCGGAAGACCTGCTTGACGCCTTCGAGCGCGAGGTGGCGCGCGTGCCGGATCTACTGGAATGCCACCTAATGGCGGGCACGGCCGATTATCTTCTGAAGATCATGGCCGAGGATACCGAGGATTTCGCCCGCATCCACCGCCAGTTCCTCAGCCGGTTGCCCGGCGTCCGGCAGATGCAATCCTCCTTCGCCCTGCGCACCGTGGTACGGACCACGGCCCTGGCCGTGTGACCGCCCTATTCGGCGACCGCCTGGCCCCGCTGCGGCTGGTCATCGGAGGGGCTGAGATCGAAGGCCTCGCCGGGAAAGAACTTCGCCAGCCGGACATCGGCGGTCCGGGCATGGCCCTCCATGCCTTCAAGCCGGGAAATCCGCGCCGTCGCGATGCCCAGCGCCCGTGACGCCTCACGCGTTGCGCGCTGCCAGGTGACGGTCTTCATGAACTTGTGGACCGAAAGCCCGCCGGTATAACGCCCCGCGCCCGAGGTTGGCAGCACATGGTTCGGGCCAGAGCATTTGTCGCCATAGGCCACGGTCGTTTCCTCGCCCAGAAACAGCGATCCATAGGACCGCAGCCGTTTCAGCCACCAATCCAGATCGGCCGCCTGCACATGCAGATGTTCGGGCGCGTAGTCATCCGCGATCCCGGCCATCTCTGCGGCCGTTTCGCACAGCATCACCTCGGCGAAATTCTCCCAGGCTGCGGCGGCGTTGCTGGCATTCAGCGGCGGCAGTTCGGCGATCATCGCCGGAACGCGGGACATCACCGCTTCGGCAAGCTTCCTGTCCGATGTCACCAGCCAGACGGGAGAATTGTACCCGTGTTCGGCCTGACCGACCAGATCCCAGGCGACGAGCTCGGGGTCCGCCGTCGCATCGGCAATGACCATGCTGTCGGTCGGCCCGCGAACATGTCGATCCCGACCTGGCCATAGAGGATGCGCTTGGCCTCGGCGACATACTGGTTGCCGGGCCCGACGAGGATATCGGCCTTCGGCAGGCCGAAAAGGCCGTTGGCCATGGCCGCCACACCCTGCACGCCGCCCAGATTGAGGATCACATCCGCGCCGCACAGATGCATCGCGAACAGGATCGCGGGGGGAATGCCCTGCCCCGGTCGGGGCGGCGAACAGGCCACGATATGCGGCACCCCCGCCACTTTCGCCGTCGTGATCGTCATGATGGCGCTGGCAATATGGCTGTAGCGCCCGCCCGGCACATAGCAGCCCGCGGCTGACACCGGGATCTGCCGCTGCCCGGCCGTCAGGCCCGGGAGGATCTCGATGTTGCAATCCATGATCGTCGCGCGCTGCGCCTCTGCAAAGCGGCGGATGTTGCCATGGGCAAAGCGGATATCGCCCTTCAGCTTGTCGGGCACCAGAGCCGCTGCGGCGCGGATCGTCTCGGGCGAGACCACGATCTCCCCCTCCCATTTGTCAAGCTCGCGCGCCAGACGGCGGGCGGCATCGTCGCCCCCGGCCTCGATTTCGGCGAGCAACCGTTCGACAGAGGCGCGCACATCAGGCTGGTCGCTCTCCGCGGTGCGAAGGGCTTTCTTCAGATAGGTTACAGGCATGGGCCAACTCACATACGGCCCTTCCAGGGCACGACTCTCCGTTCGACGAAACGCATCAGCAGATCGAAGGCATAGGCGATGATCGCGATCACGATGATCCCCATGATCACGGTCGAGGTCTGCAGGAACTGGCTGGCCGAGAGGACCATATAGCCAAGCCCTTCGGTCGCGGCGACCATTTCCGCAGCGACAAGGGTGGTCCAGCCAAAGCCGATGCCGATGCGCATCGCGGTCAGGATCTCGGGCAGGGCGGAGGGCAGGATGACATGCCGCATGACCTGCCAGCGCGAGGCGCCGAAGGAATAGGCGGCATGGACCTGCTCGATCGCCGCCGACTTGACGCCCGAGCGCGCGCCAAGGGCCACCGGAGCCAGCACGGAAAGGAAGATCAGCAGAACCTTCGACGTCTCGCCGATGCCGAACCAGATGATCATCAGCGGCAGATAGGCAAGCGGCGGGATCGGGCGGTAAAACTCGATCGGAGGATCGAAGACCCCGCGGATGAACGGGCTCATCCCCATCGCGATGCCAAGGGGAATGCCGACAAGACAGGCCAGCAGAAAGGCGCCAAAGACCCGCGCGCCCGAAACGGCGACATGTTCCAGAAACGGCGTGTTGGTGAAACCGTTGTTCCAGACGTCGACGAACTTGCCAAGAACCGCGCCGGGACCGGGCAGGAACAGCGGCTTGATCCAGCCCATGGAGGTGACGAGCCACCACAAAAAGATGATGCCGGCGATGGAGCCGAGCGAGAGAAGGAGCGTGTCCCCCTGGCCCGGCACGCCATAGGTTTCGCCCGGTTTGGTGGCGCGGGCCTTCATCAGGAAGAAGAAGATGCCCTTCTTCTTCGACTGCGTGTTGGGATAGGCGTGCTCGGTCATGCTGCAGCCTCCTCATCCGAGAAGATGATTTTCAGAACCTCTTCGCGCAGCGCGATGAACTCCCGGCTGGCCTTGACCTCCCGCGCCGGTGTTCCGCCCAGAAACTGCCTCGAGAAGGGAAGATCGAACCGGTGCGCGATCCGGCCGGGACGGGGCGACATCACGATCAGCTTGGTGCCCATGAACAGCGCCTCTTCCACCGAATGGGTGATGAAGAACACCGACTTGTGCGTGCTTGACCAGATGTTCAGGATCAGCTCCTGCGCCTTTTCGCGGGTCAGCGCGTCCAACGCGCCCAAGGGTTCATCCATCAGCAGCACCTTGGGGTCGCAGGTCAGCGCGCGGGCGATGCCGACGCGCTGCTGCATGCCCCCCGAGAGGCTGTAGACACGCGAGGTCTCGAAATCGCCAAGGCCCAGAAGCTTGATGAAGCCGCGCGCGATCTCATAGCGCCTTGCCTCGTCCACGCCCTGCAGCTTCAGCCCGAAAGCGACGTTGTCGATCACGTTCAGCCAGGGCAGAAGCGCGTGTTTCTGGAACACCACGGCTCGGTCGGCCCCCGGCCCCTGCACCTGCGATCCGTCCAGCAGGATCTCGCCCGACGAGGGCGAAAGGAACCCCGCGATCAGCGACAGAAGCGTCGATTTCCCGCAGCCGGAAGCCCCGAGGGCGACCACGAAATCATCGTTCACAATCTCGAGGTCGATCTTTCGCAGGGCCTCGACCGGCGGTCGCCCGTCTGCCGACGGATAGATGACCGATGCTTGTCTGATGTTCAGTCCCATTCCCTGCGCCCCCGATCTGACGAAAGTCCGGAAGCGGGCTCACCGCTTCCGGCAGAGGTTCCGGTGGCTACTTGGCGGCCTCGGCAATGGCCGTCGTGACGAACGGCGCATAGTCTTCGCCTGCCGCGTCGATCCTGCCGGCCTTGACCAGGAAATCCGCCGTGGTTTTCATATTGACAGCAGCCCCGCCAAGCCAGGTGTCCGACATCTGGTCCGCCAGGGGGATAAAGGTAAAGCCTTTCAGGATGGTCGGCACCTGATCGGGAGCGGCGCCGGTCATCTCGACGATCTTCTTCACCGCGTCGCTGTCGGGTGTCCAGGCGGCAGGATCGGCGAGATAGGCCATGTTCGCCTCGTTCATCACCTTGGCGAAGGCGACCATCGCATCGGGATTGGCTTCGGCGAAAGCCTTGTTCACCACCCAGCCGTCAAAGGTGGGAAAGCCCCAGGCGGCTGTCTGGTCGGCACCAAGGATGAAGGTGCCGGTCTGCAGGATCTGGTTCTGCACCGGCTCCCAGATGAAGGCCGCATCGACCTGACCCGAATCCCAGGCCGCTGCGATCTGGTCGGCCGGCAGGTTGATGATGGTCACATCGGTTTCCGCGATCCCCGCATGGGCAAGCCCGCCCATCAGCGAGTAATGCGCGGTCGAGCCGACCGGAACGGCGATGCGCTTTCCCTTCACGTCTTCCAGCTTGGTGATCCCGCTGTCTGCCTTGGCGATCAGGCTTTCCGCGGTGCCAAGGCCCTGTGCGATCATGAAAAGCTGCAGCTCGACGCCCTGGCTCGCCGCGATGGCGAGGGGGGAGGAGCCCAGTTCGGCCACCTGCACATCGCCCGAGGCCATGGCGGCGATCACTTCGGTGCCCGACCCGAAGGTGCGCCATTCGATGGTCCAGCCCGTCGCCGCGTCAAAGGCTTTCTCCGCCCGTGCCACCTGCATCGGTGTCGGGCTGCCGAAATTGCCGATGATCACATTCTCGGCCAGGGCGGACCCGGCGGTCAGTGCCAGCGCGGCGACGCCAAGCAGCATGCCTTTTATGGTTGTCTTCATCATCCTTCTCCTCTGTGGGTGGTATTCGCGGTCATGACGCCGCTTTTCTTCGGTTTGCATCAGTGTCTTTGGCGAAGGCCACGATGGCCTCGGTCAGCACGTCCAGCGTGTCGAAGGCATGAGCCTCGGTGCTGACCGCATCGGCCGCAAGCGAAAATTCGGTGCAGGCCACCATTTGCACGCGCGCGCCCGCCGACAGAAGCGCCGCCGATGCTCCGGCAAGCACCGACCGTGCCGCAGGAACCGGGCCCTCGGCCTTGATCTTGCGGATCGCCGACAGCATCGCGGCGTCATCCTCGGGGTAGATCGCGCGGACGCCGACAGCCGCGAAGGCCGCGTCAAACAGCCCGACCCTGCGCACGGCAGGAGAGGCGAGGATGCCGACCGTCCCCCCGGCTCCGGCAAGCGCTGACGCGCGGGCCACCGAGGCGGCGACCATGTCAAGGAAAGGCAGTGCCGTTGCCGCTCGGATCGCGGGGGCGAAGTGATGCGCGGTATTGCAGGGCATGGCCAGCGCCTCGGCCCCCGCGGACTGCAACCGGTGCGCCATCTCTGCCAGCACCGGCCCCGGATCCTCGCCCCGCCCTTCGACCAGGAAGGCGATGCGCGAGGGCACCTGCGGGTTCTGATCGACGATCAGGGGGATGTGGTCCGCATCATCCCGCGCCGGTGTGGCGGCGATGATCTTCTGCATCAGCAGCACCGTGGCCTCCGGCCCCATCCCGCCCAGGATGCCGATCCGTCTCATGCGGCCTCCTGCAGCGTCGTGGCGGCATCCAGGATATGCCCGGCGATCAGGTCACAATCCTCGAGGCTGAAGGTCAGCGGCAGACGCATGTCGAAAAGGCCCGAAAGGATGCGGTCGGTCGCGGGCAGGTGCTGTCTTGGCGCATAGCGCCAGCTTTGATGCGCCGAGGTGAAGGCAACGGGCTCGGCCGCACCAAACCATTTCAGCTCGACCCCCTGTGCCGCCGTGGCCGTCAGGAAAGCCTCGGCCTTCCGGGCCGCGATCCCCGGAAGCAGGAACTGGATCGAGGAGCCGACGTAGGTTTCACTGGCCGGGCGCTGCGGCAGGCGGATCGCGTTATGCCCGGCCAGATGCCCGGCCAGGCGATCGTAGCGGTCATTCCAGCGCGCGATGTTGCGGTCAAGCGCCAGAAGCTGCGGCCGCAGGATCGCTGCGCGCAGATTGTCCATCCGGGCGGAAAGATTGGGTGTGTCAAGCCGGATGTCGGTGAATGTCTCGGACTCTGGCCCCGCGCCGTGGCGGGAATAAAGCATGTAGGATCCCGACATGATCGTCGCCCGCGCGATGAATTCGGCGTCGTCCGACGTAAGAAACCCGCCCTCGCCCGAATTCATGTGCTTATAGGTCTGGGTCGAGAAACAGCCCGCAAGGCCGAAATTGCCGGATTTCCGGCCATTCCAGGCGGCACCCATCGTATGGGCGCAATCCTCGATCACGGTCAGGCCCTGTGCCTGTGCGATCTGCATCAGGCGATCCATGTCGCAAAGATGCCCCCGCATGTTGGACAGCATCAGATGGCGCGCACCGCTTGCGCTGGCCTTGGCGGCCAGATCGTCGAGGTCGATCACCAGATCCTCGGTGATCTCGACCAGCACGGGCTCGGCTCCGACACCGGCGATCGCCCCTGGCACAGGGGCCAGCGTGAAGGCGTTGGACAGAACCTTGTCGCCGGGCCGCACGCCCGCGGCGCGGAGCGCGATCTGCATCGCCTGCCCGCCCGACGCCAGTGCGATACAGTAGCGCGCGCCCTGCCAGGCGGCATATTCCCGCTCCAGCGCCATGGCCGCGGGCTCCTCTCCGGGAGCGATGTTGTAGCGATGGAGCCGCCCCGTCCGCATCACTTCCAGCGCCGCCGCGATGCCCGCGTCCGGTATCGGTTCCTGCTGGGTGAAACTGCCGGTGAAGGGCGGGCGGGTCATGCCTATTCGGCCGCCATTTTCTGCGGCCCCGCCAGCACGTTGTCATAGCCGAACAGGCCGCCGCGCCGCCGGTATGCAGGAACACCACCCGTTCCCCCTTCCTGAACCGGCCCTTGCGGCAATAGTCGATCAGCCCCGCCGCACCCTTGCCCGAATAGACCGGGTCGAGGAGAATGCCTTCGAGTTCGGCGAACATCCGGATCGCCTCGATCGTGTCTTCGCGCGGGATACCGTAGCCCGGGCCGACATAATCGGAATCGGCGACCACATCCTCGCGCTGGACCACGCCGGGACACCCAAGCTTTTCAGCCGTCTTCAGCGCAAGGTTGAACACGTTCTCTTCCTGCTTCGGCTTGGGCGCGCGCACCCCGAACCCCAGAAGCGGAATGCCCGCATTGATCGCCCTCAGCCCCACGATCAACCCGGCCTGGGTGCCCGCGCTGCCCGTTGCCGTCACCATATGGTCAATCACCAGCCCCCTGTCATTCGCCTGGCCAACCAGTTCAAAGGCGCAGTTCACATAGCCAAGCGCCCCGGTTGCATTCGAACCGCCTCCGACGATTGTATAGACCTTCCGGCCGTCCTTGCGAAACTTTTCGGCGACGGCTTCCATTTCCAGGTTCATATCCAGCCCGCCCGCCCGTTTTTCGGTCGTTGCGCCATGCAGATGATCAAGCAGCACATTGCCGTTGCCGTTGTAGTTCGGGTTGTTCGACCCGGTGCGATCCTCCAGCAGGATATGGCATTTCATGCCCAGCTTCGAGGCGAAGGCCGCGGTCTGGCGCGCGTGGTTCGATTGCGTTGCGCCTTGGGTCATCACGATATCGGCGCCCATCGCCTCGGCCTCGGCCATCAGGAATTCCAGCTTGCGGGTCTTGTTGCCCCCGGTTGAAAGCCCTGTGCAATCATCGCGCTTGATCCATATCTCGGGTCCGCCAAGCTCTTTCGACAGCCGGTCGAGCCGCTCCAGTGGCGTTGGCAGATGCGCAAGAAAGATGCGGGGGAAGCGGGCGAGGTGCATGGCTCATTCCTTCAAGACTTGCGCTATCGGGATGATTTCAGAGTCATTTGGCGAAAGCAAATGCGAAATAATTGTAGTATCATGCAGGAATTGCAATTCATGGGGCAGAAATGCGGCTGGAGTGGTTGGAAGATATCCTTGCGGTGGCAGAGCTTGGATCCTTCTCGGAGGCGGCGAAACGGCGGAAGCTGACCCAATCCGCGTTTTCCCGACGCATCCAGAACATCGAGGAGTTCGTGGGCATCGATCTTTTCGACCGGTCGCGAAAGCCGGTGCAGTTGCGCCCGACTGTCGACGATCACCGCCTCCGCATCGCCGAACTGGTCAAGGAGCTGCATCTGCTGACCGATGACCTGCGGCGCGGCGACCGCAAGTCCACGAACCGGATCGTGCTTGCCAGCCAGCATGCGCTCACCACCTCGCTGACCCCGCGGCTCATCAACCTTTTGCAGACGGAGAACAGCGATCTGCACATCCGCCTGCGATCGGCCAATCTGGACGATTGCTTTGCGCTTCTGCTGTCACGGCAGGCGGATCTTGCGCTCGTCTACCGGGCGATGGATGACGACCAGCCCCTGGAAGCCGCGTATATCGAAACGCTCATGATCGGGCACGACCGGCTGATCCCGGTCTATGCCGCTGGCCGGAAAGAGGCGCTGGCGTTGCGGATGGCCGGGGGCGATCTGCCCTATGTCGCCTATCCGGGCGAAGTTTTCCTTGGCCAGATCATGGCGCGCAAGCTGCTGCCGACCCTGCCCGACCATCTGCGGGCGACCCCCAAGGTCGAAACCGCGCTGACACTGGCGGCGCTGGAACTGGCGACGGCGGGGATCGGTGTGGCCTGGGTGCCCTCCTCGCTTGCCGCCTCGGCAATGTCGGATAGGCGTCTGGTCGATCTGTCGGATGAGTTGCCCGCGTTCGATCTTTTGATGACGGCGGTCCGGCTTGCCGGAACCGTGGGCGAGGTGGAGGCGCTGGTCTGGGACAGGCTGCGCATGCTGGCCGCCCGTGCGCTGCGAGCTGAGCCTAGCTCCCGAGAACGCTCTCCCACAGTGTTGCTTGGGTGAGAGCTCAGTGCCGAGCTGCTAGAAAGAGCTTCTGTGTTGTGAGTGTGTGTTTCATATGCTGCTCTGTGAGAGTGCTTCCCTGTCGCAGAGTCCCGCTTGCCATTGCCCCACTGCACCACCCGTGCTGGTTGCCCTAGGTCTTCCATCTCGATTGGGGTTGGCATCCGCGGTGCTACAGCCGCATCGGAGTCGACACATGCCAGTTCCACTCCCGGGGCACCAGCACTGCATGCCGGCGCAGGGCTGTGGCTGGGGCTGGGCTGCACGTGCGTCGACAGCTTGCGGCCGCTGGCACTGCGATACGTGCTGTGACGTTGGGAGCCAGGCCTAGATGGAGACTTCTGAGAGGCATGGACAGGGGATGGTTGCCGTGATGACTGCCTGGAAGCCGAGCGGGACATGCGCCGGGAGTTGGCTGTGGACGGCGCTGTGTGCTGTGACGTTGTGGATGTCCTGGTGTCGGAAGGCGAGCCACCAGCAGTGACAAACATACCATTGAACGGCTCAGAGAAGATGGATGAGGACGAGGAGTCGCAAACAGATGGGCGCATGGTGAGGTCTTGCAGATGAGAGGGAGTGTCAGTCTGCTTCGAGGTCACGCTCAGCTTCCGTGCCTGCATGCCCGCACTATTGCTACTGTCTACATGCTCCGGTTTACCGCTGCCGTTGGCGTGTCCCTGGGAGCCTGACAAGCGCCGGAGCTCTCCCTGCAACGTGTGCATGACGTCGTTGCATGTGGCGCGGGAGATCTCCAGCACGTCCTCGTGGGCCCACGCGGCGGCGAAGTTGATGCCGTCGGTCTGGATAGTGGGGGGGTCACCGGGGCGGAGTGCGGGGACCACGTACACGCCGGAGATGCCGGGTGTGCAACG
>JAAURK010000128.1 GCA_012032275.1 Tabrizicola sp. | reverse complement strand
ATACAGCGTTGAAACCTCCGACGAATGTCGAGCGAGAGCGGTGCGGGCATGGCGTGATCCTCCTGAAAGGGATGAATCACAGTTAGACCCTCGAGGGGAATCCCTCGATTCAACGTAAGCGCAGGTTGCTCTAGCGCTTGGGCGCCTTTGGCGGCACGAAGCGTTTCGACGTGTCGCGCGGGTCGGCCTTCTTGGGCGCGGGTTTGGCCTTGGCGAAGGGCGGGCGTCCCTCGGCGGCATGGCTTTTGGAACCGGCTGCCTTGCCGCTGCCCTCGCGTTTCACGAAGGGCCGCGCGTCATCGCCCTTTGGCGCATAGGTGCGTTTCGCCCCGCGGTCGCCCTCTGCCTTCGGTTTGAAGCCGGTGCCCTCCGCCGCGTGGCTTTTGTAGCCTGCCGCGCGCGCCGGCTTCCCGGCCCCGCCATGGCTCTTGTACCCGGCCGATTTCGGTTCCGCCCTGCCCGCCGACTTTGCGTCGGGTGACCAGCGCGGCTTGCGTTCGGCATCGCCATCCTCGCGTTTTGCGTAGGGCTTCTTCTCGCCCTCCTCGCGTTTGGCGTAGGGTTTGGCATCGCGGGGCGCATAGGGTTTGCGCTCGGCGCTCTCGCGGGGGGCATAGGGCTTGCGGTCGCCGTCTTCGCGTTTCGCATGGGGTTTGGAGGAGGGTGCGCTTGCGCGGGGGGCATAGGGGGCCTTCGCCGCCTCGTCGCGCCTTGCGTAGGGTTTGCGCGGTGCTGCCGCTGGTGCGGCGGCGGATTCATCCTCCACCACCCGTGCAGGCTTTGGCACATAGGCCGGTTTTTCCCGCCGTTCGGGCCGGGCTGCGGCCCGCGGCGCGCGTTCGGGCCGATCAAGCGAGGGTTCGCCCGCCAGCCGGTCCATCACCAGCCCCGGCTCAAGCTCGGTCGACGCACCAAAGCGCCCGGCGAACGCTTCGCCGATCTGGACGAAGGTCACCTCTTCCTGCACCCGGATCACACCGATCGCGTCTTTGGAGATACCACCCGCATCGCAGATTTTCGGCAACAGCCAGCGCGCCTCGGCCCGGCCACTGCGCCCGACTGACAGGCTGAACCAGACCGATGCGCCGAACGCGCCCCGCTCTCTCGCGCCGAGGCCACCGGCGTTGCCACATCCGACAACTCCTCGGGCGAGGAGCGCCCCTCGCGCCAGAGCCGCACGAAAGCCGCCGCGACAGCTTCCGCTCCGAACCGGTCCAGCAGCCGGGCCGCCGCCACGCCATCCTCGCCGATACCGGCTGCAAGCGCGGGATGCTCCAGCATCCGCACGTCATCCCGGATTTGCACTTCCTCTGCGCTGGGTGCGGGGCCCCATTCGGCAACGACCTTCGCCCCCTGCAGCAGGCGCTGCGCCTTCTTGAATTCCGCGGGCACCACGATCAGCGCCGAAACCCCCTTGGCACCGGCCCGCCCCGTCCGGCCGGACCGATGCAGCAGCACCTCGGAATTCGACGGAAGGTCCGCATGGATCACAAGCTCCAGCCCCGGCAGATCGATGCCCCGCGCCGCCACATCGGTCGCGATGCACACCCGCGCCCGGCCGTTCCGCAAGGCCGTCAGCGCGTTGGTGCGTTCCTGCTGGCTCAATTCGCCCGACAGCGCCACCACCTGGAACCCCCGGTTGCCCATCCGCGCCATGAGATGGTTCACATTCGCCCGCGTCTTGCAAAACACGATCGCCGTCTGCGCCTCGTAGAACCGCAGCGCGTTGAAGATCGCATGTTCGCGGTCCCGCGCCGCAACGCTGAGCGCGCGATACTCGATATCGACATGCTGCTTTGCCTCGCCCTGCGCCACGATGCGCAGCGCGTCACGCTGGAAATCCTCGGCCAGCTTGGCAATCTCTTTCGGCACGGTGGCCGAAAACATCAATGTCCGCCGTGCCTCGGGGGCGGCTTCAAGGATGAACTCCAGATCTTCGCGGAACCCCAGATCCAGCATCTCGTCGGCCTCGTCCAGCACCGCCGCCCTGAGACCGGAGAGATCGAGGCTCCGCCGTTCGATATGGTCGCGAAGTCTGCCGGGCGTGCCCACCACGATATGGGCCCCGCGTTCCAGGCTGCGTTTTTCGGTGCGGTAATCCATGCCGCCGACGCAGGTCACGATCTTGGCACCCGCCGCCGCATAAAGCCAGTCCAGCTCTCGCGCGACCTGCAACGCCAGCTCCCGCTCGGTGCGATGATCAGCGCCCCCGGCACATCGGCAAAGAGCAGCCGCTCCTGCCCCGACAGCAGCTCTGGCGCGATTGCAAGGCCGAAGGCCACGGTCTTGCCCGATCCCGTCTGCGCGCTGACCAGCACGTCACGCCCTGCGACGCCATCGGCCAGAACCGCCTCTTGCACCGCGGTCAGGGTCTCATACCCCTTCGCTGCCAAAGCCTGCGCCAGCGGCGCAGCCACACCCGTCATATCCATCGATCTGTCCCAAATGGGGCGCAACTGGCACCCGTGAAGCCATCGGCCTCACCACCCTTTGCGCCGCAGAGCCTCCCCGCCCTGGCGCCACCGGATCATCGGGCCGCCTCCGCCTTAGCGCAGTTGCCCTGCGCTGTATAGGCCAGCTTCGCCGCAGACCGGCATTGGGTGGCCGCGCGGCATTGTGCGGGTCGGTGGCAGGAACATCCTGCCACCCTCCGGGCTTTCGCCGATCCGTTCAGGATCAGTTCTTCGCGTAATATTCGACGACGAGGTTCGGTTCCATCTGCACCGGATAGGGCACATCGCCCAGCCCAGGGGTGCGGACGAATGTCACGATCATCTTGTTGTGATCGACTTCCAGATAATCGGGCACGTCCCGCTCTGTCAGCTGGATCGCCTCAAGGATCAGGCCCATCTGCTTCGACTTCTGGCGCACTTCCACCACATCGCCTTCCGACACGCGGTAGGAGGCGATGTTGACGCGCTTGCCGTTGACCATGACATGGCCATGGTTCACGAACTGACGCGCCGCGAAGATCGTCGGGACGAGCTTGGCACGGTAGACCACCGCATCCAGCCGGCGCTCCAGCAGGCCGATCAGCATCTCGCCGGTGTCGCCGCGCACACGCTCGGCCTCGCCATAGATCTTGCGGAACTGCTTTTCGGTCAGATCGCCATAGTAGCCCTTCAGCTTCTGCTTGGCGCGCAGCTGCGTGCCGAAGTCGGAAAGCTTGTTCTTCCGGCGCTGGCCGTGCTGGCCCGGGCCGTATTCACGCTTGTTGACCGGCGATTTCGGACGGCCCCAGATGTTTTCGCCCATCCGGCGGTCGATCTTGTACTTGGCAGAGGTGCGTTTGGTCACCGCTGATCTCCTTCGTTGTGCTGCCGCAAAGCGGCGATGAAGGGCGTTGTCCTCTGACCTTGCGGCCCGACAGGCATCCCCTTGCGGGGGCCACCAACACCAATGAAAAGCCCCGGACTCGCATCCGGGACTGGCGGGCTTATACAAGGGAAACCGCGGGAGTCAACAGCGCCCCCAAGAAGTCCACACCACTGCTCGGGCCCCCATCCGCAAGCCTGGCCACCCCTCCCGCCGCGCCGAGCGCGCTACGGCGCACCATCCCGCCCGTCGGATAACGCCGCATCCGCCCCGGGCAAGGCGTTTTGTCGAGCCGCCCCTTCCACCGCAAAGTCGGCTGCCCAGCATCCCAGTGGCGCCGTTCCTGGAAGGAGAGCGGGTTCACCCTTGACTCAGAGCCGGGAAATTGAGTGCCGCACTCACTGCCGGCCTCGTCGGCGAAGGCGCTGCGCCACAAGAGCGAACCACTCTTCTGCCTTTCTGCGGGCAAACTCGGCGCCCCCGCGCGCAGATCCGCCCGCGGCAGCGGGTTTCAGGCCGCGTGTTTGTAGCCGAGGATCGTGGTTTCGGAGGCTGAGAGGACACGCCGCGCAAGGGCGGGATAACCTTCGGGATCTTCGGCGAGACCGGGCCAGAGCGCCAGCAGCCGGGCGCGGCAGACGGGGTCGAGCCCCTCCAGCGCCCGTGCGGAGGGGGCGAAGCTTTCCGTCTCCAGCCCGTTGGCCCAGAGCACTGAGTGATGCTCCAGCACGAACTGCACATAGGTGACATCGGTCAGCTGATGGTCGACCACCGCCTGGTTGTGCGATACGAGATCCCCGGCTTCGGCCAGAACTTCCGATGCGCTGAACAGCTCCAGCGTGGCCTGGCCAGTCACCAGCATCCGTTGCCGGGGTGCCACCAGAAGATCGGGATAGCCGCCATCCTCGGCCGCGATGAACCGGATCGGTCGCAGCCGGGGCATCTGCGCGAGCAGCTCCGCCTCGACATGCCGGTGGCCAACCCAGAGCACCTCCTGCCAGCCTCGGTCGAGGGTGCAGACGCGGTCGCCGATCTGCAGATCCTCGACCTGAACAAGCCCGTCCGCCACCGAGATCAGACTGCCCGCCACGAGCCCCGCAAGATGTGGCATCACGGCGAGATCCTGCTCGCCAAGCCGGGTTTCGGTGACCCAGAGGTCCATGTTCTGCGGCGGCAGCGTGCCGATGAACATCAGGACCGGCTCCACCATCCCGCCCGGCTTGATCAGCGTCGCGGCATAACTGCGCACCCCGTCGCTCAGCACGAAGCCCTCGCCCGCGGGCTCTTCGCTCTCCAGAAGGTCCGCCGGGGAAACGCCCATCGCCCGCAACTGCGTGGCCGCCTGACGCCGGTCCTTGCGCTTTGCAAGAAGGCTCGCTTCGTCCGTCGCCGCGAGGCGGAGAAGGTCATGCGGCCGGTCGATCCGCATCGCCTCGCCAAACCAGCGCCAGCGCCAGCCCACATTGAGCAGACCGACAGGCCCGCCGCGAAGGCCGTCCATCTCGGTCTGAGAGATCGGCACGATGAAGCACCCGCCCTCGATTTTCGCCATTCCTGCTGCCTGCCCGTTTCTTGCTTTTTTTCGACGTTACCAGCAAGCCCGAGGTCTGGCTACGGCCACCACAACAATTGCCTCCGGATCGGCAAAGCGGCAACGCCTGACACGGGCACCCGCCCGGACGCGGTGACAGAAGGCCGGACATGCGCCGGTCGCCGGGCAACCGCCACCAGATGAAGCTTCTGAACAACTTCCTCCCCCTCGGCTACGCCGCGATCTATGCCGAGGCGCTGGCCGTGGCCGCCAAGGCCGGCATCTCCACCGCCACTTTCGATTCTGTGATCCGCGGCGGCCGCATGGACTGCGGCTTCTACCAGACCTTCACGGGCTACGCGCTGGAGGGCAACTGCGAGGCGCACCGCTTCACCCTGTCGAACGCCTACAAGGACCTCTGGAGAGCATGGCCAACGCCGCCACTGTCACCACCACGATGGCGAGTGCTGCAAAGAACAGCTTTGCCGGGGCGGTCGCGCAGGGCGGCGCGGGGCCGGAGGACTATGTGCCGCACCTGACGGACTTCGTGGCGTGGGCGAATGGGGTGAAGTAAAATCCGCTCCGCGCTGACGTTCAGCTTCAATGTTCTTCAATTGTGGCCTCTACCAGATTTTCCAATGAAGTTCTGGTTTCTTTAGCTAGATAGAATAGAATAGTGGCCGAAGCGGCCATTGGCAAAATTTGCTGAATGGCGTCTTCGACAGTTTCCGGTCGGGAGGAAGACCTTACTGCTTTGGCGTCGTCTCGAATACCGTCAAGGCGACTCGGATATCGTTTCCAGAACAAGCCTGTTTTCTCAACAGCTTCTGGCAGTTCGGCTACTGCCGCTTCCAGAAAATTAGCACCACGGCGGCTTTCAAAGGAAATGCAGTCGATGACTTGCGACGGGATCGCGTCAAGATTTTTTCCGCTGCATATTTCGACCATCCTTTTGAAGCAGGTTGTTTGCAGCGCGCCAAGAAACTGAGGCGACGCATCATCAACAGCCATCAGGCACGCAATGTAGTTTGGGTCGATATCTTGTGAAAGACTGTCGGGAACATGGTCAGCGACAGCGGTGTTTGGAAGCACTAGGGCAAAGGCAACCAATGCAGAGACAATGTCCTTGAAAATGCTGTGCTGGCGCGTCAGAAGCACACCCCTCACCCACACTTCGAATGCCCGCAGGACCCGCAGGTCAGGCACCCTTCTACCATCCGCAGATCATACGACCCGCAAGCTGGGCAGGCCTTGCAGCGCGGAGCAACGCCGACCCGCATCACCTCCGCCTTGGGGTCGGCCTTCAGCCCCAGCCCCTCGCCCTCGATGAAGCCGATGTCGATCAGGTGGCGCTCGATCACCCCGCCGATGGCGGCCAGAATAGACGGAATATACCGCCCCTCCATCCATGCGCCACCGCGGGGGTCGAAGACGGCTTTCAGCTCTTCCACCACGAAGGAAATGTCCCCGCCCCGCCGGAACACCGCCGAAATCATCCGGGTCAGGGCCACGGTCCAGGCGAAATGCTCCATGTTCTTCGAGTTAATGAACACCTCGAACGGGCGCCGATGGCCCGCAATGACGACATCGTTGATCGTGATGTAAAGCGCGTGCTCGCTGCCCGGCCATTTCACCTTGTAGGTCTGCCCCTCAAGCGCCGCCGGGCGATCCAGCGGCTCGCTCAGATAGACCACTTCCGCGCCATCGCCCTGAACCTGGGCGGGGGCCTCTGACGGCGTCTTGTCGGATGTCTCCGACACCGTGAGAACCGACCCCGTCACCTCGTTCGGCCGATATGTGGTGCAGCCTTTGCAGCCCTGGTCCCAAGCGGCCATGTAGACCTCGTTGAACGCCTCGAAGCTGATATCGGCCGGGCAGTTGATCGTCTTCGAGATGGAGCTGTCGACCCATTTCTGCGCCGCTGCCTGCATCCGCACATGATCAAGTGGCGGCAGGGTCTGGGCGTTGACGAAATGGTCGGGCAGCGGCGCATCCTCGAACTTCTCGCGCCAGAGCCGGACGGCGTAATCGACCACTTCCTCCTCGCTGCGGCTGCCATCCTTCTGCAACACCTTGCGGGTGTAGGCATAGGCGAAGACCGGCTCGATGCCGGAACTGACATTGCCCGCATAAAGGCTGATCGTGCCGGTGGGGGCGATCGAGGTCAGCAGCGCATTGCGGATGCCGTCCCTGGCGATGGCCTCGCGCACATCCGCATCCATCGCCATCATGGTGCCCGAGGCCAGAAACCTGCCGGCATCGAACAGCGGGAACGCTCCCTTCTCCTTCGCCAGATCGACGGAGGCGAGATAGGCGGCGCGGGCAATGGCCTTCATCCACCTCTCCGTCGCGGCGGCCGCCTCGTCCGATCCGTAGCGCAGGCCCACCATCAAGAGCGCATCGGCAAGCCCGGTCACGCCAAGGCCGATGCGGCGCTTGGCCCTGGCTTCAGCCAGTTGCTCGGGCAGCGGAAAGCGGCTGGTGTCGACCACATTGTCCATCATCCGCACCGCCGTGCGTACCAGATCGGCCAATGCCGTCTCGCAGACATGGGCGCGGTCCTCGAACGGATGGAAGACCAGTTTCGCAAGGTTGATCGACCCGAGAAGACAGGCGCCATAGGGCGGCAGGGGCTGTTCGCCGCAGGGGTTGGTCGCGGCAATCGTCTCGACATAATTCAGGTTGTTGGCGGCATTCACCCGGTCGATGAAGATCACCCCCGGCTCGGCGAAATCGAAGGTGGAGCGCATGATCCGGTTCCACAGGTCACGCGCCTGCAGGGTGCGGAAGACCCTGCCGCCAAAGACCAGATCCCAGGGCCCGTCGGCCTTGACCGCCGCCATGAACGGGTCTGTCACCAGCACGCTGAGGTTGAACATCCGCAGCCGCGCCGGATCTTTCTTCGCTTCGATGAACGCCTCGATATCGGGGTGGTCGCAGCGCATCGTCGCCATCATCGCGCCCCTGCGGCTGCCCGCCGACATGATGGTGCGGCACATCGCATCCCAGACATCCATGAAGCTGAGCGGACCCGAGGCATCCGCCGCCACCCCCTTCACTTCGGCGCCCCGGGGCCGGATGGTAGAGAAATCATAGCCGATCCCGCCGCCCTGCTGCATCGTCAGCGCGGCTTCCTTCAACCCGTCGAAAATGCCGCCCATGCTGTCGGGAATGGTGCCCATGACAAAGCAGTTGAAAAGGGTGACATTCCGCCCCGTTCCTGCGCCTGCGGTGATCCGGCCCGCGGGCAGAAAGCGGAAATCCTCCAGCGCAGAATAGAACGCGGCCTCCCATGTCACCGGGTCCGCCTCCACCTCGGCCAGCGCACGGGCGATGCGGCGCCAGGTGTCTTCCACCGTCCCGTCGACCGGCACGCCCGACGCATCCTTCAGCCGGTACTTCATGTCCCAGATGGCTTCGGCAATAGGGGCATGGAAACGCGACATGAGGGCGATCAATCCTTCAGGTTGTGGATAAGTGTGCCAAAGGCGCAAGATACGCGGTGAACGGTCTTTGGTCAATCTTGCAGCCGCCGCCGGGCAGGCTATTGTCATCGCATGATCAACCTTCTGAAGCTCTGTGTCGGGACGGACAGCGTCGAAGATCTGACCGACTGGCAGGACAGCCAGCGCGGCCGCTGGCCCGTCGGTCACACCGTCCATGTCACCCGCATGTGGCCCAAACGCGCGGCCGAGGTTCTGGACGGCGGATCACTGTATTGGGTGATCAAGGGGGTGATCCTGTGCCGCCAGCGCATCGTGGGGCTGGAGCAGGTGACCGGCGGCGACGGCATCAGCCGCTGCGCCATCATCATGGACGCAAGCCTGATCCGTACCGAAGCCGCCCCGCGCCGCCCCTTCCAGGGCTGGCGCTACCTCGACCCGAAGGACAGCCCCCGCGACCTCCCCAGAGCCCGAGCCAAGGACGACCCCCTCCCCCCGGCCCTCGCCCAGGCGCTGGCGGAGATCGGGTTGCGGTAACCACCCCCGCCCGTTACGCACCATTCGCAGCCTGCGCTACAGCGCACCGCTCCCGCCCAAATCCGCGCACCACACGAGGGCCGCTCCCTCCCTCGGGCAGGCGCCCCTACGGCAGACATAGGCACCTTATGGCCCCGCCCTCCCTCGGCCGGTTCGGGTGACCCACCTCAGAGAGCGCCCTCCGGGGGGATGAGAGATCAGAATTCCTCCAGTGGAGGATTTCCGCGAAGAACGTCCGGCCAGTGGCCAGGCAGTGGGGAGGGCACGGTCCGGCGGTACAAGCGCCTTGCATCCCGGTCAATAAAATCGAAAGTCAGCTGGTGCTATTGCGCGTCCGCTTGCCCAGAAGCCTTTGGTGCAACAGTGAGTTGCGGCTGCTGAATGCGAGCCATCGCCCTCCCTGAGAAAGCACCGACGACCACCCCCAACTGCGCCCATATACATGCAATCTGTCAATGGACTGTTGACGACTCGGAACGCTCGGTTGAAGCTTAGGACAACACCTTCGTAAAGGCCGCTTCAGGCTTAAATTTCAGTGGCTTATTAACGCCGGGAAAGAGTCCTTCTTCAACGGCTTTGACTGCCGTCCGCCCCATTTCGACCCTCTGCGTATCCCGATAGGGGAGATTGGCACCGAGCAAGCTCCGCCTGGTCGGTGGCGTGTTACCAATTATGCCGGAAGAGGAAGCGCTAGCCCCCTGAAATCCCACGCTTTCTTGGGTCCACAGTCTTTCGCTGGTCAACCGACCGTCTTCCGGCACAATTCGGAGCAAGGGTGCGCTACAGCGCACCGCCGCCGTTGCGGCTCCATCCGCAGATCGGGGGGCTTGTGGAGAAGGAGCTCTTGGAGAAGATGGGCGCGGCGAAGACGGCAAAGGGGGCCCGAGATGGTTTGGATACTCACCGGCACGGGAGCGACCACGATCCCACTGAATTTCGAGGCCAATATAAAGTATCTGAAAGATTATTTTTCCGACCATCCGGAACTCAAGGCGAAATACGCGCACTACGGCCAATATGTCAGCCACACCAAACAAAAGTTTTACCTAGAGCCCGGAACGCGGTGGGACATGTCTACCGATCCATTCGGGCCAGTGGAAGAACATGAATGGCCCACCGTCTACAAGACTGACTTGGCGAACAAACGATTCGGAACACTGAAGTCGCTGCTCGATATGGGGGGGGGGCCGAAAGACTGGTGGTTGACGCGGCAATGCGGGATATCATCGAACTGCTTGATCCCGGTATCCACCAGTTCCGCCCTGTGCGGATCACCACCAAGCATGACGAAGACTTTCCGGGGAAACATTTCTCTATGATGATCGGCCGGTTCATTGACAGCTTCTCCCCTCAGCACAGCGACGCAGAACACTTTAGGGTAGAATTCGACTCGATTAATAAGCATCAACAGTACTTCTCATTATCTGCTGATCGTTCGCCTTCTTCACTAGCCTTTTCGCGTACGGCCTTTCATGGCGCGCATCTTTGGCGCGAAAGATGCCTTTGGATGCCGAATGTCCTCATCTCCAATGAACTCAGGGATGCGATCAAGGCGGCGGGGCTGAAAACTCCGACATTGTACAAAGCGACAGAGGTGGCGTGATGGCAACGGGACTGGCGGGCACCATGGTGTTGCCAAGCAAGCGTAGGGTCGTTGCCGGCCCACCGCTCCCGTCGGCAAAACCTCGAACGTCTGATCCGGACGACCACTCTGGAGCCTGTGCCGGACAAGGCGGGTTGGCGCGGGCCGGAGGTGCCCGGCCGGCCGGGATCATCCGATCCGGCCGCGAAGTCCGCCTGTCTGTCCGCGATCGAGCAGCCAGTGGTCGAGGATCACGCAGGCCATCATCGCCTCGCCCACCGGCACGGCGCGGATGCCGACGCAGGGGTCGTGGCGGCCCTTGGTGATCAGGTCGATCTCCTCGCCCGCCGCAGTGACCGTGCGGCGCGGGGTGAGGATCGACGAGGTGG
>JAAURK010000127.1 GCA_012032275.1 Tabrizicola sp. | reverse complement strand
TCCGGCGGGCGTGGCCAGGGCGGCGGCTCTGGCGGGCGGTCCGACATGGATGACGAAATCCCGTTCTGAGGCTGACACTGGACCTTCGCCGGGCCATTCCCTATATAATCGCTCAACAACTCGGGCGATTTCAGGATGACCCCCATGCAGGACCAGATCGAAGGAGCGCCGCTGATCCGGCCGTCAAGCACCGACCATCCGCTCTACGAGTCGGTGGTGGATGCCTGCCGGACCGTCTTCGACCCCGAGATTCCGGTGAATATCTACGATCTCGGCCTCGTCTACACGATCGAGATCGGGCAGGAGAACGAGGTCGACATCATCATGACGCTGACCGCACCCGGCTGTCCGGTGGCCGGTGAAATGCCGGGTTGGGTGGCCGAGGCCGTCGAGCCCATCGCCGGGGTGAAACAGGTCGAGGTGCATATGACCTTCGATCCGCCCTGGGGGATGGACATGATGTCCGACGAGGCCCGGCTGGAACTGGGCTTCATGTAGACCCGCCGCATGGGACGGGCGGAGGCGGGACTGCGGCGATCCTCCTGCCACTTGCGCAACGGCCGCGCCGTTAGGTGCTGCCACTGCCGTGGCAGGCCTGCACCACTTCCAGCGGCCCCGCCGCATAACCGCTGCGGTTCTTCCGCCGTCCGAAGAGGGCAACGCGCAGCAAGAGCCAGCGTCGCTGGCGGCGATGCCGCAGAATGCTGCGATGCGCCGCCGCCACGCGGGCCAGTTCCTCGCCGTATCCCCCCGAACGTGGCGCCGGAATGAGCGGGTCACTTCCAAACATGGGAACGCCTCCTTAATTTCATTTTTGTTGAAGTGCTTGCCAAAATAGCCTTATTTTTCTGCAGTTGGTATCGACAGCTTCGAAAGCGGGCTTTCACAAATGAAACGAACGCTCAGCCTGGATGACCTGGCCCTGTTCATCGCCGTCGCTGAGGCGGGCGGGTTGCAGGATGCAGCCGCGGCCACCGGCGCCTCCCCGCCCACGCTGTCACGCCGGATGACCGAGCTGGAGCGGACCACCGGCCACCGGCTTTTCAGCGCGGGCGGCATGGCTATGCGCTGCGCCCGAGGGCCGCGCGCTACTGGCCGAGGCGGCCGATCTGCGCGCCATCGCGGACCGCCTTGCCCGCTGGGGCAGCGCACCGGGCAGTGCGCCCCGCGTCCGCATCACCGCGGGCACCTGGACGGCGCGCTATCTGGCCCGGCATCTGGCCGATGTCTGGAAGCCGGGCGACCCCTGGGTGCCCGAATTTCTGGCGGCGAATGCAAAGCTCGACATCGCACGGCGGGAGGCGGATATCGGCATCCGCGCGCAACGGCCCGATCAGCCCTGGCTGTCGGCCAGACGCACGAATGCCCGGCTTGACTATGCCGTCTTCGGCCGCGCCGATGCGCCGGAGGGCTTCATCACCCTGTCCGAAGATCTGGCCATCGCCCCGGCAGACCGCTGGATCCGCGCCCGCCATGGGTCGCGAATTGTCACGGAAGTCAACACCATGCGGCTTGCACTTGATCTTGCGCGGGCCGGATTGGGCCGGATCGTGGTGCCGGTTTTCGCTGGGCATGACGACAGCGGGCTCTTGCAGCTTTCGGGTCCGATTGACGAGATCGCGCATGAGGAATGGCTGGTGGCCCATGCCGAAGCGCGAAACGACCCGCCGGTGCGGCGCGCGCTGATGGCGATGGAGCGGCTGCTGACCCGCCCCCGCCCCCGCGCTTCCCCTTGAACCGCAGAGGCAAGGCGATTAGGTTTCAGTTGACAAGGAGGATCCTGTCCATGTTCGGAATTCCCGGCAAAGCCGCCGTCACTATGACCCCCGCCGCGCGCCTGCAGATTGCGCGGCTGATGGAAAAACAGGGCTCGTCAGGCCTGCGCATCGGGGTCAGGAAGGGTGGCTGTGCGGGCATGGAATATACGATGGATTACGTGGCCGAGGTGAACCCGATGGACGAGGTCGTGGAGCAGGACGGCGCGCGGGTGATGATCGCGCCGATGGCGCAGATGTTCCTGATCGGGACCGAGATCGATTATGAGACCGGCCTGCTGGAGGCCGGTTTCAAGTTCCGCAATCCGAATGTGGCCGAGGCCTGCGGCTGCGGCGAGTCGATCAAGTTCAAGGACGAACCCGCCGCCTGAACCATCGGCCCGCCCCCCCGGCCCGAAAGGCGTTGCCTCCGGCGGGAGTATTTGTCAAAGAGCAAGGGCAGGAAGCGCGGGGAGGATCGGGCGATGCGGAAACTTGCCGCCGGAAACTGGAAGATGAACGGCGGGCGCGCGGCCCTGGACGAGGTGGCCGCCCTTTGCGCGGCGCATCCGGCACCGGAATGCGAGATGCTGCTTTGCCCGCCCGCGACGCTGATCGCGCAGATGGCCTGGGCTGCGCGGGGCAAGGCGCTGAAGATCGGCGGGCAGGACTGCCATCCTGCGGTTTCGGGCGCGCATACCGGGGACATCTCCGCGCCGATGCTGAAGGATGCGGGCGCGGCTTATGTCATCGTCGGCCATTCCGAGCGCCGCACCGATCATGGCGAGACCGATGCGCTGGTGCGTGCCAAGGCGGGGGCGGCGATCGCGGCGGGCCTGATCGCGATCGTCTGCATCGGCGAGACGGAGGCCGAGCGCGATGCCGGCGCGACGCTGGCGGTGATCGGCGCGCAACTGGACGGATCGCTGCCCGAGGGCGCGACGGCGGCGACACTGGTCCTCGCCTACGAGCCGGTCTGGGCCATCGGCACCGGACGTACGCCCACGATTGCCGAGATCGCCGAAGTGCACGGTTTTCTGCGCGCCCGCCTGACCGAGCGGATCGGGGCGGAGGCGGCTGGCGTGCGGCTGCTGTACGGCGGATCGGTGAAGCCGTCGAACGCGGCCGAGATCTTCGCCGTGAGCGACGTGGACGGCGCCCTGGTCGGCGGGGCCAGCCTCAAGGCGGTCGATTTCGGGGCCATCGTCGCGGCGCTGGCCGCCTGACATGACCGCCCTTGCCGCGCCGCAGTCTGTGCTGACGGCGAACCTCATCTGCCTGGCATCGATGCTCGTCTGGGCGGCGGGGCTGCCTGCGGCCGATCTCATCATTCCCCACATGCCGCCCTTCGCATTGACGGCGGCGCGGGCTGCGGCGGCGGCCGTGGTGCTCCTGCCGCTCTGGTGGCTGCTGGAGGGTGGCGATGCGATGCGGCGCGCCAACTGGCTGCGGGGCATCTGGGTTGGCGGCATCTGCATGGGCGCGGCCTCGGCCTTCCTGATCTACGCGCAAAGCCGGACCGATGCCGTGACTGTAGCCGTTGTGACCGCGACAATGCCGGTTCTGGGGATCGCGCTTGAATGCGTGACCGACGGGCGCAGGGTGACGCCCCGGCTTCTGATCGGGCTGATGCTGTCGCTTTTCGGGGGGATGATGGCCTATCTTGCCAGCATCGGCGCGCTGCGCATCGGTCTTGGCGCGGCGGCGGCGCTGGCGTCGGTTGCCTGCTACACATGGGGTTCGCGCGCAACGGTGACGCAGTTTCCCGATCAGACGCCGCTTGGGCGGACAGCGGTGACCGTCGTCGGCGCGATGATCGCGGCCCTTGCCGCAGCATTGATCCATGCCGCAGCCGGGGCGCCCTCGCCCGACTGGGCCGCGATCGGCTGGCGCGAACTCGGGGGATTGCTGGTCTTCGGCACCGGGTCACTGGCGATCAGCCAGCTGCTGTGGATCTTTGCCGTCGGGCGGCTTGGCATCGGGGCGTCCAGCCTGCACATGAATGCCGTGCCGTTCTATGTCATGATCTTCGTCTTTCTTCTGGGCGGAGCCTGGGACTGGACGCAGGCTGCGGGCGCGGCGGTGGTGGTTCTGGGCGTGCTGATCGCGCAGGGCCTGATCTTCCGCCCGGCGTGACCGGATGCAAAGCCTGCATCAATCCCCGACCGACCCCGGCTTCGTCCAGGATCCCTATCCATTTTACGAAAGCGCCCGCAGCTTCGGGCCGTTCTTTCACTGGGCCGACTACGATCTGGTCTGCACGGGCAATGCCGCCGCCGTGAATGCGGTGTTCCGCGACCGCCGCTTTGGCCGCGAAGCCCCCGAAGCGCTGCCCGTCCCCGACCATCTGCGCCCGTTTTACGCGGTCGAGGCGCATTCCATGCTGGAACTGGAGCCGCCGCGCCACACCCGCCTGCGAAGCCTTGTGCTGCGGGCCTTCACTTCGCGCCGGATCGCGGCCCTGCAACCCGAGATCGACGCGCTGAGCCATGAGCTGATCGACCGGTTCCCGGCAGGGACGTTCGATCTTCTCGAGGCCTTCGCGCAACCGCTGCCGGTGATCATCATCGCGCGACTTCTGGGCGTGCCCGAAGCGATGGCGCCTGATCTGCTGCGCTGGTCGAACGCGATGGTAGGCATGTACCAGGCCCGCCGCACGCCCGCGATGGAGGCCGCCGCCGTGGCCGCGACGGAAAGCTTCGTGGCCTTTCTGACCGGCTATGTCGACGAGCGGCGCGTCCGGCCCGCCGACGATCTCATCACCCATCTGATCGCCGCGGAAATGGAGGGGGACCGGCTGACGACCGACGAGCTGATCTCGACCTGCATCCTTTTGCTGAACGCGGGCCATGAGGCGACGGTGCATGCGATCGGCAACGGGGTGAAGATGCTTCTTGAGACCGGAACGGCGGTTTCGGCACTGGCTGCGGACCGCGTCGACGCGACGGTGGAAGAGATCCTGCGCCTTGACCCGCCGCTCCACATGTTCACCCGCTGGGCCTATGAGGACATCGAGGTGATGGGCCATGTCTTTCGCCGGGGCGATCGGGTGGGTCTGCTGCTGGCGGCGGCAAACCGCGATCCCGGCGTGTGGGAGGAGGCCTCTCGTTTCCTTCCGGATCGCCCGGTCAAGCCCCATGCCAGTTTCGGAGCGGGCCTCCATTTCTGTGTCGGCGCGCCGCTTGCGCGGCTGGAACTGCAGCGGGCGCTGCCGATCCTGTTCCGGCGTTCCCCCGGGCTTCGGCTGGTCGAGCCGCCAGCCTATGGCGATGTCTACCATTTTCACGGGCTGACCCGGCTGATCGTCGGGCAACAAGCGGCGCCTGACCGCGCCCCGACCGGGCGCTGACTGTCGACGGGCCAAAGCCCCCGCCGCCGTCAGAGCGGCAGCATCGTCGTGGATTTGATCTCTTCCATGCTCAGAAGTGCCGTCACATTGTATATCCGCACTTCCGAGATCAGCGCCTGATAGAACGTGTCATAGGCCCGCGCGTTCTTGACCCGGACCTTAAGGATATAGTCGATGTCACCTGCCAGCCGGTGCGCCTCCAGCACCTCGGGGCGCTCTCGCAAGGCCCTGAGGAACCTGCGCTGCCATTCCGCCTCATGTTCGCTGGTCCGGATCAGGACGAAGAAACAGGCCTCAAGCCCCAGCGCCTCGGGATCGAGGATCGCGGTCTGGCGGGTGATCACGCCCTGATCCTTCATCCGGCGGATGCGGTTCCAGACCGGCGTCTTTGACGACCCGACCTTGCGGGCAATCTCGTCCAGCGATTGCTCGGCGTCCTGCTGCAACTCCGACAGGATTTTCCGGTCCAGATCGTCCACTTGGGCCGCCATTCGCCTGATCCTTTCAATATCGGAACCACGTTCCCTCTGCGGCGAGTATTGGAACAATCGTCCTTATCTGCAAGGGGTCATGGCGCTTTGGCAGGAAAATATCCTATATTATCGGAAAGAAGCCGTGGACTTTCGCCATGTCAGATCATCCCCTCTCCGACTTTCCGCCTGTCACCTTCGTGGGTGCGGGGCCCGGTGCTGCGGCGCATCTGACGCTTGGCGGGCTGCAGGCGATCACCGACGCGGAAGTGGTCATCCATGACCGGCTCGTCGGCGAGGAGGTTCTGGACCTGATCCCGCCAGAGGTGTTGCGGGTGGATATGGGAAAAGAGGGATTCGGCCCTTCGGCGGCGCAATCCGCGATCCATACCGAACTCGTCGCGCATGTGCTGGCCGGGCGGCGGGTGGTGCGGCTGAAGGGCGGCGATGGCGGCATTTTTGGCCGGCTGGATGAAGAGATCGAGGCGCTGCAGGCCGCGGGCATCGGCTTTCGCATCGTGCCGGGGCTGACCTCGGCGGCCGTGGCTGCGGCCAGCATCGGCCAGTCGCTGACCCGCCGGGGCCGCAACACCAGTCTCCGGATCATCACCGGCCATGACATGGACGGGTTCGCCGATCAAGACTGGCGCGGGATTGCCGCGCGGGCGAAGTCGCCGCCATCTACATGGGCAAGGCTTCGGCCCGGTTCATCCAGGGCAGGCTGATGATGTATGGCGCGGCCGCGACACGCCGGTCACGCTGGTCGAGAACATCTCGCGCCCGGGCGAACGTGTCTTCGCCGCAACGCTCGCCACCCTGCCCGACGCGGTTGCCGCCACCAGCGGGCCCGCGGTGATTCTCTACGGTCTTGCCCCGCGCAAGGCCACCGAAACCCTGGCTGTACTCAAGGAGGTCCGCGCATGAACCGCTCGTTTGCCCCGAAAGTCGTCACTGCCAACCGGCTGCAGGAAGGCGATGTCGTCTACCTGACCGCCGATGACCGCTGGTCGCTTGTCCACCACGAGGCGGAGTTGATCGAGGATGAGGCGCATGCCCAGATGCGGCTGCTGCATGCGGCGGCGCAGAAGCTGGTCGTCGTCGGGGCCTATCTGGCCGACGCAAAGCCGGGACCGAACGGCCCCGAACCCACCCATTTCCGCGAGGAGTTCCGCACCCGGGGCCCGTCCAACTACCATCACGGCAAGCAAGCCGATCTGACGACCTAGAAGAAAAGCCGAGGCAGCAATGTATTCCTATTCCGACTTCGACGAAGCTTTCGTCCGCTCCCGCGTGGCGCAATTCACCGATCAGGTGGCGCGGCGCCTGGACGGCAGCCTGTCCGAAGACGAGTTTCGCCCGCTGCGGCTGATGAACGGGCTTTATCTGCAGCTTCACGCCTACATGCTGCGCGTGGCCATTCCCTATGGCACGCTCAGCCCCCGCCAGATGCGGCAACTGGCCTTCATCGCCGATACCTGGGACAAGGGCTACGGCCATTTCACCACCCGGCAGAACATCCAGTTCAACTGGCCGAAACTGCCCGACGCGCCCGCCATCCTTGGCGCGTTGGCCGATGTCGAGATGCACGCGATCCAGACGTCGGGGAACACGGTCCGCAATGTCACCGCCGATCACTTCGCCGGGGCCACGGCAGATGAGATCGACGATCCCCGCCCCTATGCCGAGCTTTTGCGGCAATGGTCGACCGACCACCCCGAGTTCCAGTTCCTGCCCCGCAAGTTCAAGATCGCCATCACCGGCAGCCCGGTGACCGCGCCGTGACCAAGGCCCATGACATCGGCCTGCGCATGGTCCGCAACGCAGGCGGAGAGCCGGGGTTCGAGGTCATCGTCGGCGGTGGCCTTGGCCGCACCCCGATGATCGGCACCACGGTGCGCGACTTCCTGCCCGTGGCCGATCTTCTGCCCTATGTCGAAGCCGTGCTCAGCGTCTACAACACGCTTGGGCGGCGCGACAACAAATACAAGGCCCGCATCAAGATCACCGTGCATGAGACCGGGAAGGCAGAGATTTCCCGGATGATCGAGGACCGGTTCGCAGAGCTTCGCCCGCTGTTTGGCGGCGGGGATCAGGCCGTGCTCGCCGATATCCGCACCGCCTTTGCGCCTCCCGCGTTTCGCGACGCGCCGGTCGCGGCCCATGATGCCTTCTACCGGGCCGATCCCGTTTTCCGGTCCTGGGCCGACACCAACCTCGCCGCGCACCGCAACGCGCAATATGCTATTGTCACGATCAGCCTCAAGGCGCATGGCCAGACCCCCGGCGATGCGACCAGCGACCAGATGAGGATCATCGCCGATCTTGCGGAAAGATATGGGCATTCCGACCTGCGCATCAGCCACGAGCAGAATGTGATCCTGCCGCATGTCCACAAATCCGATCTGCCGGTGCTGCATGCCGCGCTGGTCAAGGCGGGGCTTGGAACGGCGAATGTCGGGCTTCTGTCCGACATCATCGCCTGCCCCGGCATGGATTACTGCGCGCTTGCAACGGCCCGGTCGATCCCGGTGGCGCAGGAGCTTGCCACCCATTTCGAGGCGCTGAAGCTGGAACATGACATCGGCCCCCTGAAGATCAAGATCTCGGGCTGCATCAATGCCTGCGGCCATCATCACGTGGGGCATATCGGCATTCTCGGCCTAGATCGGGCGGGGGTGGAAAACTACCAGATCACGCTTGGTGGCGACGGCACGGAAACTGCCGTGATTGGCGAAAAGACCGGGCCTGGCTTTGCCTATGACGAAATCGTGCCCGCGATCGAGCGTATCCTGCGCGCTTATCTGGCGCTTCGGACCGACCCGGGCGAGACGTTCCTGCAAGCCTATCGCCGCGTTGGCCTCGGCCCGTTCAAGACCGCGCTTTATGGCGAGATCGGCCAAAAAGATGCCGCGTGATCTGCCCGAAGGCCGTGTCGCGGACCGGGTCGCGGCGCTGAACATGCGCTATCGCCACCATTCGGCGACAGCGGTTCTGGAACATGCGCTGAAGGACGCCGATCTTGGCCGGGTGGCGCTTGTCTCCTCGTTCGGGGCGGAATCGGTGGTGCTTCTGCATCTTGTCAGCGTGATCGCGCCGGAAACGCCGGTGCTGTTCATCGACACGCGGATGCTGTTTCAGGAAACCCTCGATTACCAGCGTGCGCTGAGCGAACGGCTGCATCTTTGCGATGTCCGCACGATCCGCGCAGCCCTGCCCCGGGTGGCCTTCGACGATCCCGACAACACCCTGCACCAGGTCAACACAGATGCCTGCTGCCATATCCGCAAGGTGGAGCCTCTGGAACGGGCACTCTCTACCTTTGACGGCTGGATCACCGGGCGCAAACGCTATCAGGGGTCGTCGCGCGAGACGGTGGAGTTCTTCGAGGCCGAAGGCGAGCTTCGCATCAAGGTGAACCCGCTGGCCCATTGGGGGCGCGAGGATATCGAGGAATATCTGACGGAAAACCGGCTTCCCCGGCATCCGCTGGTGGCGAAGGGGTTTCCCTCCATCGGCTGCGCGCCCTGCACAAGTCCCGTGAAGCCGGGCGAAGACCCCCGCGCAGGCCGTTGGCGCGGAAGTGCCAAGACGGAATGCGGCATCCATTTCATCGATGGCAAGGCCATCCGCGCCCCGAAGGAGACTGCCGCATGAGCATTCTGGTCACCGACACCGGCTTTCTGCCCGCGCCCCCCGCCGACGCGGTGCCGCTGGCAGGGATTGCCGCGCATCGGGGTGTGCTTGATCTGGCGCCGACCGACGATCCGGCTGCCCTGCGGCCCTATCTGGCCGATCTGACCCTGATCCGCGTGGCCTTTCCGGTGTTCAGCGATGGCCGCGCCTTCACCATTGCCCGCCGGTTGCGGATGATGGGCTACGGCGGCGCCCTTCATGCCGTCGGTCCGCTGATCGCGGATCAGTATGCCATGGCGCGTCGTCTCGGGTTCGACGCGGTGGAGATCCCCGACGATCTTGCCGCCCGTCAGCCGGAAAGTCAGTGGCTTTTCCGGGCCGACTGGCAGGCGCACGAGTATCAGGCCCGCCTGCGCGCCTGATCCACAGCGCCTTTACATGACCTGAATCAAGGCTAGAAGAGGAAGACCGGTGTAGTCCGGCAGGTGTTTTTCATGACCGAAGCGACGATGATGACCGAAGCGAGCCCGATCCCCACCGCCAAGCCGCATCTGCCCGACGCGCAGATCGTGACCGAGGTCCGGCACTGGACGGACCGGCTGTTCTCCTTCCGGGTGACACGGCCGCAATCGCTCCGCTTTCGGTCCGGCGAATTCGTGATGATCGGCCTGATAGGCGATAACGGCAAACCGCTGCTGCGTGCCTATTCCATTGCCTCGCCCGCCTGGGATGACGCGCTGGAGTTCTATTCGATCAAGGTGCCCGACGGACCGCTGACCTCCAAACTCCAGCATATCCTGCCCGGAGACGAGATCATCCTGCGTCCAAAGCCGGTCGGCACCCTGGTCCATGATGCGCTTTTGCCGGGCAAGCGGCTCTGGTTTCTGGCCACCGGCACCGGCATAGCCCCGTTCGCCAGCCTGATGCGAGAGCCGGAAACCTACGAGAAATACGATCAGGTCATCATGATGCACACCTGCCGCGAGGTGGCAGAGCTGGAATATGGCCGGGAACTGGTGGAAAGCCTGAAGGACGATCCGCTGATTGGCGAGATGGTCGGGGACAAGCTTGTCTACTACCCGACCACGACGCGCGAACCCTTTCACCACATGGGACGGGTGACCGACAACCTGGCCTCCGGCAAGGTGTTCGCCGATCTGGGCCTGCCCCCGATGAACCCTGGTGACGACCGCGCGATGGTCTGCGGTTCGCTGGCGTTCAATGTGGATGTGAAGGCGATCCTGGAGGGCTTCGGCCTGTGCGAGGGCGCCAATTCCGATCCCCGGCAGTTCGTGGTGGAAAAGGCTTTCGTCGGCGACGGTATCTGACCGGCGAAAAAGGCAAGGGCCGCGGAGGACATCCCCCGCGGCCCTGTCTGCCCTAAGGCCGGTCGGCCCTGGTCAAAGACCAAGCGCAGTCCGCACCTGTGCGACCGTATCTGCCACCAGCGCGGGATTTGCGGCGGCCGCATCGACAGCGGTCTTCAGTGCGGTCTTGGTCGCTTCGTCGAGCGACGAGCCGTCGATCATGGCTGTCACTGCTGCCGGATCGAATTTGGACGGGTCTAGCGCCGCGGCGGGATCGGCCGCACCTTCGGTCACAGTTTCCGTCGCGGT
>JAAURK010000126.1 GCA_012032275.1 Tabrizicola sp. | reverse complement strand
TCCGATGAGGAGCGCGCGCGGGCACTCGACGCGTCCGAGGCGTTCCACGGCTACTCCGGCGGTCTCCTCGAGATCCGGCGCCGGACGCCGGGCGATGCGCGCGCTGTAAAGCAGGTTCTGCCGGACCGAAAGATGCGGAAACAACCGTGCGTCCTGAAACACATAGCCAACGCGTCGCCGATGCGGCGGCAGGTCATGGCGGGCATCGAAGAGCAGCGCCTCGCCGATAGCAATGCGCCCTTCGTCAGGCCGCAGCAGGCCGGCGACGGCATTGACGATGGAGGTCTTCCCCGAACCGGAGCGGCCGAACAGTGCGGTGATGCCCGGCGGTGCCTCGAAGGCCGCATCCAGCCTGAAGCCGGGAAAGTCATGGCGGAGGGCGACCGACAGCATCATCGCCCCGCGATCCTTCTGGCGACCCGGCGCGACAGCCATTCCGACAAGAGCAGCGCCAGCATCGCAACCGCCACGGAGATCAGGACCAGCCGCCAGACCTGCGCCTCGCCACCGGGAACCTGAAGGAAGGCGTAGATCGCCGAGGGCACCGTCTGCGTCTGGCCCGGGATATTCGCCACGAAGGTGATCGTCGCACCGAATTCGCCCATCGCCTTGGCGAAGGCCAGGATCGCGCCAGCGATGATGCCCGGCAGGATCAGGGGCAGTGTCACCGTCAGAAAGACCACCGGTCGCGCCGCGCCAAGCGTGGCTGCAGCAGCCTCCAGCTTCGGGTCCACCGCCTCGATCGCGAGACGGATCGCGCGGACCATCAGCGGAAAGGACATGACCGCTGCCGCAAGCGCCGCGCCTGTCCAGCGAAAGGCAAGGGTGATCCCGAGCCAGTCATGGAGCCAGCCCCCGACCGGCCCGTTTCGCCCGAAGGTCAGAAGCAGCAGATAACCAGTCACGACGGGCGGCAGGATCAGCGGCAGATGGACCAGCCCGTTGAGCAGGCTCCTCCCCGGAAAGCGCCAGCGGGCCAGCGCATGGGCGACAAGCAATCCGAACGGCAAGCTCAGCGCCGTCGCCCAAAGTGACACGCGCAGCGAAAGCGCCACCGCCTGCCAGCCCTCGGGGGAAAGCCAGTGGTCCATCGTTACTTCCGCATCGTGAAGCCCTGCCCCGCAAAGACCGCGCTGGCGTTCGGCGACGACAGGTAGTCCAGAAACAGGGCGGCCTCGGGCAGCCTGCCCGCCGCCGTAACCGCGCCGGGATAGACAATGGGGCGGTGGCTGTCTTCGGGGAAGGTGCCAATGACGCTGATCCCCTCCGGCTCCGCGACCGCGTCCGAGGCGTAGACCACGCCGAACCGCGCCTCGCCCAAAGTCACGAGGCTCAGCGCCTGACGGACGTTTTCGGATTGCACGACGCGGTCCGCGATCCCGTCCCAAAGGCCAAGGGATTGCAGCGCCTCCTTGCCGTATTGACCCGCCGGTACCGCATCGACCATGGCCATCGAAAGCCGCTCCTCGCCCAGAAGTGCGGCCAGATCCAGCGCTGGCGAAAGGATCTGCGGCGTTGCATCCGGGCCTGTTGCAATCAGCACCAGCCGGTTTCCCCAGAGATCGCGGCGCGTCTCGGGCCGGATCAGGCCCTTTTGCTGCAGCTCATCCATCCAGTCCGGCGCCGCGGAAAGAAAGATGTCAGCCGGGGCGCCCGCCTCGATCTGGCGTGCCATCGCGGCGCTTCCGCCATAGGCGATGGTGACGGTGGTGCCGGTCTCCCCGGACCAGTCCGCCGCGACCTCGTCCAGCGCCGTCTTCAGGCTGGAGGCGGCGAAGACGGTGATTTCCGTGGCACCCGCCTTCGCACCGAGGGCAAGCAGGAACACGGCAAGGACGGTGCGGATCACGGTCATGGCAGCCCTCAAGACGGTTGCGAAACCATATCCCTTGCGGGCGCAGGTCTGGCAAGCGTTATTTCCCGCCGAACCTATCGCCAAGCAGCGCCGCAATCCTGGCCACATCCGGCGCGGTGGCCTCTTTCGTCAGCCTGACGATGTTGCGATAGGCCGCCAGCACCTCTTCCCCCGATGCGGAAAGATGGGCGCCACCGCCGCCCGGACCGCCGCGCGCGCTGATCACCAGCGGGTTGGCAAAGGCCGCGTTCATCTCTTCCACCAGCGACCAGGCGCGCTTGTAGCTCATCCCCATGCTGCGACCGGCCGCCGAGATCGACCCCGTTGCGGCAATCTGCGCCAGCAGTTCCGCCTTGCCCGGACCGAACACCAGGTGATCGCCGAAAAGCAGACGCAGCCGCAAACTGGCAGGGGCCGGATCGGTCATCCCCCGAAAATCCACGTCCCGCGGGCCAGGGGCAAGCAGATTTCCGAAAATTGCGGCTTGATTTTGCATCCGAAATGTTTCGGATAGAAAAATCAGACAGGTTTCGGGGCTGGGATGGCAACGCTCAAGGACATCGCGAAACGGCTGGACATGTCGATCACGCAGGTAAGCCGGGCGCTGAACGATCATTCCGACGTCAACGAGGATACGCGTGACAGGGTCAAGCGGGCGGCGCGGGCGATGAACTATCACCCGAACCTGTCGGCACGAAAGCTGGTGTCGGGGCGGTCCGGCATCGTCGGGCTGGTGGTTCCGCAATCCGACAGCCTTGGCACGGACGGCATTTTCCTGCAGGTGGTTTCGGGATTGTCGGCCCAGTTCTCGGGCCGCGGCATGCAGTTCGTCCTGCATCTGATGGGCGAGACGGAACCCGTGTTGCCGGTTTACCAGCGGCTGATCGGGAACGGCGCGCTGGACGGTTTCGTCCTGATCGACCCGCAGGACGACGATCCCCGCGTGGCGTTCCTGCAGCGTGCGGGCTTGCCCTTCGTGGTGCATGGCCGCACCGTCCCTGTCCCGGACTATCCCTATTTCGACATCGAGAATGAAAGCATTTTCAAGGATTTGACCGATCACGCCCTGTCGCTTGGCCACCGCCGGATCGCGCTTGTCAACGGGGTTGCGGGGCGCTGCTATGTCACCGCACGCAGCAATGGCTTTGCGGCGGCCGTGGCGGCCTCCGGGCCAGGTGTCGACGGGATCGAGGTGTTCGGAGAGATGACCGAAGCACATGGGCTGATTTCGACCATGGGGCTTTTCTCTGGCCGTGGACCTGCGCCGACGGCCATTCTTTGCGGCAATGTGCGGATCGCGAAAGGCGTCTACCAGGCGCTGGAGGCGCTGGGGCTTTCCGTGCCGCGCGACGTTTCGGTGATGGCGCATGATGACCATCTGCCCAATCTGCGCGCCTCGGCCTTCTTTCCCTCACTGACCGTCACCAAGGCGCCGCTCAGCGAAAGCTGGAAGCCCTTGGCGGATGCGCTGGCCGGGGCGATTGACGGCAGGGTGCTGGAGGAGTTGCAGCTGGTGGGACGTCATGAATTCATCCCGCGAAACTCCGTCGCGGCACCGAAGTCATGACAGACCCCTCCGAAACGCATCGAATCGTTGACGCAATGGGGAATGGGACGTAGTTTTTCCGAAACGTTTCGGGCCTCCGCGGTCCGGCATCGCAATCGGGAAAGGCGCCCCGGACAGCGCCCTTGGGGAGGATCATCATGACCAGACTGAATGGCCGCGCCTGGCGCACGGCTGCGATCGGGGCTATTGTATCGGTGCTGTCAGGCCCGGTGCTGGCCGAGGAAATCTTCTATGTGTCGGGGGCCGTCGGCAATGCCGTCGAGGATTTCAAGTCACTGGTCAAACCCTGGGAAGAGGCAACCGGCAACACGGTCACCATGGTGCCGATGCCCGCCTCGACCACCGATCAGTTCGGCCAGTACCGGCTTTGGCTCGCAGCGGGCGCATCCGACATCGACGTCTATCAGACCGATGTGATCTGGGCCCCGCAACTGGCCGACCACTTCGTCGATCTGACCGAGATCGCCAAGGATGCAGCACCGCAGCACTTTCCGTCGATCATCGAAAGCCAGACGGTGAACGGCAAGCTGGTCGCATTGCCCGTCTTCACCGATGCGCCCGCTCTCTATTACCGCAAGGATCTGCTGGAAAAATACGGCAAGCCCGTACCCGCCACCTGGGAAGAGCTGACGATCACAGCGCAGGAAATCCAGGACGCGGAACGCGCCGCGGGCAAGGCCGATCTCTGGGGCTTCGTCTGGCAGGGCAATGCCTATGAGGGGCTCACCTGCAACGCGCTCGAATGGGTCAAATCCTTCGGCGGCGGGCAGATTGTTGAACCTGACGGAACAATATCGATCAATAACGAGAAGGCGGCGCTGGCGCTTGATACGGTCAAGGGCTGGGTCGGGACGATCAGCCCCGAAGGCGTGCTTGCCTATCAGGAAGAAGAGGCGCGTGGTGTCTGGCAGACCGGCAATGCCGTCTTCATGCGCAACTGGCCCTATGCCTACGGCCTTGGCAATGGCGATGACAGCGCGGTGAAAGGCCTCTTCGACGTCGCGCCCCTGCCGACGGGCGGCGGATCTGACAGTTCGGCCGCAACGCTTGGCGGCTGGAACGTGGCGGTATCGAAATACTCCACCAAGCAGGAGGCGGCGATCTCTCTGGTCCTCTTCCTTGCCGGACCCGAGGCGCAGAAAGAGCGCGCGGTGAAATCATCGAACCTGCCGACGCTGATGGCGCTTTACGACGATCCCGATATCGCGGCCGCGCAGCCGATCATTCCGCGCTGGAAAGAAGTGTTCCTGCAGGCCGTGCCACGCCCTTCGGCACCGACCAAGGGCAAGTACAACGAGGTTTCGGCCAAGTTCTGGTCGGCGGTGCACCAGACCCTTTCGGGCAATGGATCGGCTGCGGAAAACCTGGAGCTGCTGGAGGTCGAGCTGACTGACATCAAGGGATCGGAGTGGTAACTCCGCCCGGACCGGCCTGAAGACCCTCGGGGGGGCGGCATCGCGCCGCCCGCCCGATCCAGCCGCGCCTCATCCGGAGTGACCCCATGGCCACAAGCAACGACGGCCCGAGCCTGTCGCAGCAGCGTCAGCGCGCGGCGTTCTGGTTCCTCGCACCCATGCTTCTGGCGCTGCTCTGCGTCGCCGCCTGGCCGCTGCTCCGAACCATCTGGTTCTCGCTCACCGACACCTCGCTGAACAATCTTTACGGCGGCGAATGGATCGGCTTCGACAACTACCTGTCGATCCGGGTTCTGGAATCCGGCCGGGTGATCTATCGGGGCACGCTGGTCGATGCGGCCTGGTGGAATGCGGTCTGGAACACAGTGCGGTTTGCCGTGACATCGGTCTTTTTCGAGACGCTCCTCGGCCTTATCGTCGCGCTGGTGCTCAATGCCGAGTTCAAGGGCCGGGGTCTGGTGCGCGCGGCGATCCTGATCCCCTGGGCCATCCCGACGATCGTCTCGGCCAAGATGTGGGCCTGGATGCTGAACGACCAGTTCGGGATCATCAACGATATTCTCCTTGGCTTCGGGCTGATCGACCAGAAGATCGCCTGGACCGCCTCGCCCGATACGGCGATGACAGCGGTTCTGATCGTCGACATCTGGAAGACCACGCCATTCATGGCGCTCCTGATCCTCGCCGGGCTGCAGATGGTGCCCCGTGACATCTACGAGGCCGCGCGGATCGACGGGGTGAACCCGGTGAAGGTGTTCTTCCGCATCACGCTGCCGCTGATCCGCCCGGCGCTGATGGTGGCGGTGATCTTCCGGATGCTTGATGCGCTGCGCATCTTTGACCTCGTCTATGTGCTGACGCCGAATTCGGCGGCCACCAAGACCATGTCGGTCATCAGCCGCGAGAACATGATCGACTTCGACAAGTTCGCCTATGGCGCGGCGCAATCGACGCTGCTGTTCGCGATCATCGCGGTGTTCGTCTCGGTCTACATCTGGCTCGGCCGCGTGGATCTGTCCGGGGAGGGCCAGCGATGACCACCCGAAAGCTGATCGGCTCGATAGCCTTCTATGCGCTGGTTGCGGTGATCGTGGTCTTCTCGGTCTTCCCGTTCTACTATGCCATCGTCACCTCGTTTTCGACGGGGACCGATCTCTTCCGCGTGCGCTATTGGCCGAAGAGTTTCGATTTCGGGAATTACGAGAGCGTTCTTGGCGGGCGGAACTTTCCCCGCTCCATCCTGAATTCGATCTTCATCGCCACGACCACCGTCGTCTTCGCGCTGTTTCTTGCGGTAACCGCCTCTTATGCGCTGGCGCGGGTGCGGTTCCGGGCGCGCGGGCTCTTGCTGCTGATGATCCTCGCCGTCTCGATGTTTCCGCAGATCGCAGTGCTCGCCGGTTTGTTCGAGCTGGTGCGGTTCCTTGGCATCTTCAACTCGCCCTGGGCGATGATCATGTCCTACACGATCTTCACCCTGCCCTTCACCGTCTGGGTGCTGACCACCTTCATGCGCGACCTGCCGGTCGAGATCGAAGAGGCGGCAATCGTCGATGGCGCTTCGCCTTGGGTGATCATCACCCGGGTGTTCCTGCCGCTTCTCTGGCCCGCGCTGGTCACCACGGGGCTTCTGGCCTTCATCGGCGCCTGGAACGAGTTCCTCTTCGCCCTGACCTTCACCAGTTCAGAGACGACGCGCACCGTTCCTGTGGCCATCGGACTGCTCTCCGGCGCCTCGCAGCAAGAGATCCCCTGGGGCCCGATCATGGCGGCATCGGTCATCGTGACGGTGCCGCTGGTGATCCTGGTTCTCGTATTCCAACGCAAGATCGTGGCCGGCCTCACCGCTGGCGGCGTCAAGGGCTGATACATCATGGCAAAGATCGAGTTGAGAGATGTGACCAAGACCTATGGCGCCGTGCAGGTGATCAAGGGCATCGACCTGACCATCGAAAAGGGCGAGTTCATGGTCTTCGTCGGGCCTTCGGGCTGCGGCAAATCCACCCTTCTGCGGCTGATTTCCGGGCTTGAGGAAATCACTGCCGGAGACATGCTCTTCGACGGGACGGTGGTCAACAACCTGATCCCGTCAAAGCGCGGCATCGCCATGGTGTTCCAGAGCTACGCGCTTTATCCCCACATGAAGGTCTATGATAACATGGCCTTCGGCATGAAGCTCGACAAGACCGGCGAGGGCGAGATCAGAAAGCGCGTCGAGGCGGCGGCGAAACTTCTGCAGATCGACCATCTGCTTGACCGGCTGCCAAAGCAGCTTTCGGGCGGCCAGCGCCAGCGCGTCGCCATCGGCCGGGCCATCGTCCGCGATCCGCGGGTGTTCCTCTTTGACGAGCCGCTTTCCAACCTCGACGCAGCGCTCCGCGTGCAGACCCGGCTGGAGATCGCCAAGCTGCACCATTCGATGCACGATGTGACGATGATCTATGTTACCCATGATCAGGTGGAGGCGATGACGCTGGCCGACCGCATCGCCGTGCTGCGCGATGGCAGGCTGGAACAGGTCGGCACCCCGGCAGAGCTTTACGATCGACCCAATTCGCTTTTCGTCGCGGGTTTCATCGGCAGCCCGAAGATGAACTTCCTGACCGGCGATTTCGCCCGTGCGCAGGAGTGCGCAACCCTCGGCATCCGTTCCGAACATGTGGAGATCGCGGACGACGGGGCCTGGTCCGGCGAGGTGCTGCATGTGGAGGACCTGGGGTCCGACCATTTCGTCTTTGTCGATATCGGCAGCGACGAGCCGGTGATTGTCCGCCGTCCGGGCAAGGCGGCGGTTCCGGTCGGCGCGCGGCTGACATTGAAACCCATGGCGGAGCATCTGCATCGTTTCGATGCCGATGGCCGCCCGATCCGCTGAACATGTGAACCGCGCCACCGGGCGCAAAGGAGATCGACATGACGATACGCGTCACCGTCTGGGGCGAGAACGTGCATGAGCGCAAGAACAGGGTCGTGGCAGAGATCTACCCCGACACCATGCACGGCACGATTGCCGGGGCGCTGAACCGGGAGCCGGGGATTGCCGCCTCGACCGTCACGCTGCAGGATCCAGAGCACGGGATGACGGCCGAAAGGCTGGCCGAGACCGATGTGCTGATCTGGTGGGGTCACGCCGCCCATGGCGATGTGGACGACGCGATTGTCGAGCGGGTCTGCAATGCCGTCTGGGGCGGGATGGGGATGATCTTCCTGCATTCTGCGCATTTCGCCAAGCCTTTCAAGCGGTTGATGGGGCCCCCTGCAACCTTACCTGGCGCGAGGCGGGCGAGCGTGAGCGGCTATGGGTCACCAGCCGCAACCATCCCATCGCTGCCGGGCTGCCCGATTGCTTCGAGCTTGAGAATGAAGAGATGTATGGCGAGCCCTTTGGCGTGCCCGAGCCGCTGGAGACGGTCTTCATCAGCTGGTTCCAGGGCGGCGAGGTGTTCCGCTCTGGCCTGACCTACAAGCGGGGGGCGGGGAATGTGTTCTATTTCCGCCCCGGCCATGAAACCTATCCCACCTATCACCAGCCGGTCGTCCAGCAGGTGATCGCCAATGCCGTCCGGTGGGCGCATAACCCGGCCGCCCGGATCGCCGACCCGAACGATGCGCCGAACGTGCCGGTGGAGGCCGCGCCGGAGAAGATCGAGGAGCGGGGCCGAAGCTGCATCATGCCGGTGAAGCGGGGTATCGCTGATGACGCCGGTCCGGCTTTTGATCCTTGGGACCGGCGGCATGGCCAACAATCATGCCGAGGGGTTTGCGGGCATCGCGGGCGTCACGCTGGCAGGCGGCGTCGATACCCGGCCGGAACAGCTGGCCGCGTTCTGCGCCAAACACGGGATCGCCCGCGGCTTCGCCTCTGTCGAAGAGGCGCTGGCCTGGGGCGAGTTCGATGCGGTGACCAATGTCACGCCCGATGCGGCGCATCATGCGACGACGATGCCGGTGCTGGCCGCCGGCAAGCATCTGCTGTGCGAAAAGCCGCTGGCGACCAACGCGGGCGATGCGGCCGAGATGGCGGCAGAGGCCGCGCGGACGGGTGTGGTGAACATGGTCAACCTCAGCTACCGCAACGTGCCCGCGGTGCAGGAGGCGGCGCGGCTGGTTCGCGACGGAGCGATCGGTGCGATCCGCCATTTCGAGGCCTCCTATCTGCAAAGCTGGCTGACCCAGCCCGCCTGGGGCGCCTGGGAGAAAGAGCCGCAATGGCTCTGGCGGTTGTCGACAGCGCATGGATCGAAAGGCGTGCTTGGCGATGTGGGCATCCATATCCTCGACTTTGCAACCTTCGTCGCCGGGATGCCCGCAACCGAGGTCTCCTGCCTTCTGGCCACCTTCGGCAAGGCGACCGGAAACCGGATCGGCGAATATGTTCTGGATGCAAACGACAGCGCCACGATGCAACTGGTGCTGGAAAACGGCGCCCTTGGCACGGTGGCGGCGACGCGGTTCGCAAGCGGTCATCTGAACGATCTGCGGCTGCGGATCTATGGCGACAAGGGCGGCCTGGAGGTTAGCTTCGAACGGGCGGAAAGCCGTCTGCGCGGCTGTTTCGCGCCCGATCTGCAGACCGCGACCTGGACGGATATCCCCTGCCCTGCGGTGCCCACGATCTATCAGCGGTTTATCGTGGCGATCCGCGGCGAGGCCGGAGCCGAGCCGGATTTCGCGCGCGGCGCGGTGTTGCAGCGGCTTCTTGATCAGGCCGAAGCCTCGGCGGCGCAGGCGGGGTGCAAACTGCCGGTCTGATCCGCCTCAGTCCAGACGGTAGACCCGCCGCGCGGTGCCCTGTCCGATGGCGAACTGCTCGTCCGGTGTCAGTTCTGCCAGAAGCTCCCGCGTCATCCCGATCCAGCCCGGCAACCCCGCGCCAAGGTTGACGACAGGCCAATCCCCGCCCCAGAGCATCCGGTCGGGGCCGAACGCCTGCAGCAGCCGCTCGATATAGGGCCGGATCAGCGCGACCGAGGCCGTGCCCGGTGCGCAGTAGGTGGTGATCCCCGACATCTTGACGACCACATTCTGGAACGGCGCGATGAGGTCGATCCCGGCCGCCCATTCATCGAAGGCCCCGGCCGCCACATCCGGCACGCCGCAGTGATCAAGCACATAGGCCTGATCCGGGCAGGCCCGCAGCAGCGCCTCGCAGATCGGCAACTGCCGCGCCAGAAAATTCAGATCGAAGGGCAACCCCCTCGCCCCGATCTTCCGCAGGTTCCGGCGGAACGTCTCTGTCTGCGAGCGTTCGTCCTCGACCACATGCAGGATGCGGCGCAGGCCGACCACGTTCAGCCCCACCACCTCGTCCAGCCAGGCATCGAAGCCCTCGTCGGTTTCCGGGCGGATCGAGGCGATCTGGCCCAGCATCCCGCCCGTTCCGACCATGTCGGCAACCATCCGCGCTTCGGCCTGATAGTCGCCGTCATCAACGCCGGTCTCCATGAAGATGGTGCCGACGATCCCCCTCCCTGCCGTGAGCGCCGCATAATCGGCGCGGGTGAAATCGCCGCTTCGCAGCGCGGCAAACTCCGCCGTCCAGGCATAGCCGATCCGGTCGCGCAGGATCAGGTGCTGGTGCGTGTCGATCAGCTCCATCCCGCGACCTCATCCGTTCCAAAGCCGGTAATCCGGCGGGGCACTTTCGGCAGCGATCAGCCGCCCGTTCGGCAGATCATTGTCGTCAAGCTTGGCCGCGATGGCCGCGGTGTCAAGGCCGAAGCCTTGCCAGCGCGCGGTGAGACGGGCGCGCAGCACGGGTTCCGGCACATCGATGAAAACCGTCACCTCGAAAAGCGGGCGAAGCGCGGCCCAGGGCGCGCGGTCGAGAAGGAGGTAATTGCCCTCGACGATGATCACGCGAAGATCGCGCGTCAAAAGCCGCGCGCCGGCCCGGGCGATCTCGATGCTGCGGTCAAAGACCGGGACCGCGACGAAGGCCTCATCCCGCTTGCGCAGGCGCAGCAGCGTCTGCCGCAGCCCGCCCACATCAAAGGTTTCCGGCGCACCCTTTCGCGGCAGAAGGCCCGTGGGGCCAAGGTGCAGGTCGTCGAAATGATAGCCATCCATCGGCAGTACCGCGGCCAGACCGGGCTCCGCGCGGTTCAGATCGGCGGCCAGTCGATCGGCCAGCGTGCTTTTGCCCGATCCCGGCGCCCCCGCCAGGGCGAC
>JAAURK010000125.1 GCA_012032275.1 Tabrizicola sp. | reverse complement strand
ATCATCGAGGGCGTGCCGGATGCGGCGCGGTCGGGACGGCTGCCGCCCAACCGACGGCAGGTCTGCGACAGGCTGCGATCGACATGGCTTTCTCCCTCGCGGAACGGCGGTCCCCGGACGGATAGGCCGGATCGGCGGAGCGCGCGTTGATCGACGTCAAGGACAGCGCCAGCACCCAGGACCGGAGCCGCATCTGCCAGCAACTTCCGAAATCTGGCGGCAATACCTGTGGCACGCATATCGGACCCGGCCATGGGAGCGCATCATACAAGGGCACCGTTTGGGCGTGCGCCAGTGATGCGGGGGGCACCTTGCGCGATCCTCGGCAGAAGTTTGGCGCAGGGCGGCCGGGGCCGCTGCCCCCCGACGACGGCGATAGCGGCCACGTCGGGTTTCCGCCGCATCCACGGCGCGGAAAGCCGCGAGGGTCTGGTCCCGTCTGCCCCGGATTGGCCCCTGCCGAAGGTCAGGCGGGAACCTTGCGCATGACGCGGGTTCCCGCCTTTCGTGCCAGAATGTCACCGGCATCCTGCAGCGATCCGATGCCCGCGATGCCGCCGGTCTGGCGGGCAAAGGCGCAGGCGGCCTCGACCTTGGGGCCCATCGAGCCCCGGGCGAACGCCATTTCCTGCAGTGTTTCGGCTGCAATGTCACCGATCGCGCGCTGCGCCGGGGTGCCCAGCCGGTATAGACCGCGTCAACATCGGTCAGCATCAGAAACGCATCCGCCTTCACCTCGACTGCCAGAAGAGCGCTGGCATGATCCTTGTCGATGACCGCCTCGATACCGACAAACGACCCGTCCGGCCGCCGGGCGACGGGAATGCCGCCGCCGCCCGCGCAGATCACCACCACCCCCTGCCCGACCAGAAGCCGGATCACCTCGATCTCCAGAATCCGCTGCGGTCGAGGGGAGGCGACCACCCGCCGCCAGCCGTTGCCATCCTCAGCCACCGTCCAGCCGCGCTCTGACGCCAGGCGCTCCGCCTGCGCCCTGGTGTACAGCGCGCCGACCGGTTTCGTCGGGTGACGGAAGGCCGGATCGCCGGGGTCAACCTCGACCTGGGTCAGGAGCGTGGCATACCGGGCCTTGGGGGAATAGGCGTTGTCAAGCTCTTGCTGCAGCACATAGCCGATCATGCCTTCGGTTTCGGCCCCGAGCACATCCAGCGGGAAAGCTGCCGATCCCGCCGCTGCCCCCTGCAGCGCCAGAAGGCCGACCTGGGGCCCGTTGCCATGGGTGATGATCACCTCGTGCCCCTGATGCAGCAAAGCGGCCAGTGCTGCGGCGGCCCGCCGGATATTGGCGCGCTGGCCCTCGGGCGTGACCGGCTCCCCCCGGCGCAGAAGGGCGTTGCCGCCCAGTGCCACCACCACCCGCATCTCAACCTCCCAGTGTCGCGACAAGCACCGCCTTGATGGTATGGAGCCGGTTTTCCGCCTGATCGAAGACGATCGAGGCGGCGGATTCGAAGACCTCGTCAGTGACCTCCATCGCGGTGATGCCATGCGCCTTGGCAATCTGCGCGCCCAGTTCGGTTTCGGTGTCATGAAAGGCGGGCAGGCAATGCATGAAACGCGTGCGGGGATTGCCGGTCGCCTGCATCAGCCGGGCATTGACTTGATAGGGCAGCAAAAGCCCGATCCGTTCGGCCCAGATCGTGTCGGGCTGCCCCATCGACACCCAGACGTCGGTGTAAAGAAAATCGCATCCCTTCACGCCCGCCTCGGCATCGTCGGTCACCAGAAGCCGCGCCCCCGTCTGGCGGGCGATCGCCTCGGCCCCGGCGATGATCTCCTTGCCCGGCCAAAGCGACTTCGGCCCGCAAAGCCGCACATCCATGCCCATGCTGGCCCCGCCGATCAGCAGCGAATCGCCCATGTTGTTGCCGGTATCCCCCAGAAAGCAGAAGGCAATCTCGCGGAGCGGCTTGTCGCAATGTTCCCGCATCGTCAGCAGATCGGCGAGGATCTGGGTGGGGTGGAATTCGTCGGTCAGCCCATTGTAGACCGGCACACCCGACCATTTCGCCAGCGTCTCGACCACGTTCTGGCCAAAGCCCCGGTATTCGATGGCATCATAGATCCGCCCCAGCACGCGGGCGGTGTCCTTGATCGTCTCCTTGTGGCCGATATGGCTGCCAGACGGCCCGAGATAGGTGACATGCGCGCCCTGATCATGCGCGGCCACCTCGAACCCAACCCGGGTGCGGGTGCTGTCTTTCTCGAAGATCAGGGCGATTTCCTTGCCGCAGAGCATCGGCCGTTCGGTCCCCGCATATTTCGCGGCCTTGAGATCGGCGGAAAGGCGGAGCAGAAAACCGATCTCTTCGGGAGTGTAGTCGCGCAGGCTGAGCAGGCTGCGGTTCTTGAGGTTGAAAGCCATCGGATATCCTTTCGGTTCAGGCGTCGCGCAGTACCGGACAGGTCATGCAATGCCCCCCGCCCCTGCCACGGCCAAGCTCGGCCCCGCGGATCGTGATCACCTCGATCCCGGCCTTGCGCAGCTTGGTGTTGGTGTGGGTGTTGCGGTCATAGCCGATGACCACGCCCGGCTCGATCGCGATGACATTGTTGCCGTCATCCCATTGTTCGCGCGCCTGTTCGTAACTGTCGCCGCCTGTCGGGATGACGTTCAGCTTCTTCACCCCGAGACAATCCGCCACCACCTCGAAGAGCGGCTTCGTCTCGCGGTGGAAAAGCAGCCTTGCGTCGTCGCCCGGGGTCAGTGTGGTGCAGCTGATCTTCTCTGCCACCTCGACAAAGCTGGTGACGACCTCGCGGTTGCAAAAGGAAAACACCGTGTCGAGATGCATCGCCGCGCGCGACTTCGGCATCTGGCAGGCAACCACCCGCGTGGCGGCCCCGGCCCGGAACAGGGCCTGCGCCACCTGTCCCACCGCCTGCGGGGTTGTCCTTTCGCCCATGCCGATGAGCACCGCGCCATTGCCGATGGGCATCACATCGCCCCCTTCCAGCGTGGCAGGGCCGTGATCGGTGTCGGGATCGCCCCACCAGACCCGGATGTCCGCCTTGGAAAAGGCCGGGTGATGGCGGTAGATCGCGGCCATTAGCAGCGTCTCCTGCCGTCGTGCCGCCCAGTGCATCGGGTTCAGCGTGACCCCGCCATAGATCCAGCAGCTGGTATCGCGGGTGAAAAGCATGTTGGGCAAGGGGGGCAGCACAAAGCCGTCGCGGCCGAGGTAGCTGCCGAACATGCCATGCGGCCGGAAGGGCAGATCATGCACCACCACGCCACCGATCAGATGGCGCGCAAGTGCGGCCGCGGGCAATTCGGTCATCCAGGCCAGAAGTTCCTCCAGCATGCCGATGCCGACCTGATCCGGCGTGATCTTGCGGCGCAAGACCCAGTCGCGCGCCTTGGGAATTGCCAGCGTTTCGGCCAGAAGATCGCCCACTTCCAGCACCTCGACCCCGCGCTCCTGCATCTTGGCGACGAAGTCGAAGTGATCGGTGCGCGCCTCCTGCACCCAGAACACGTCATCGAAGAGCAGCGCGTCGCAATTGGCCGGGGTCAGCCGTTCATGCGCCAGCCCGGGAGAGGCGACGATGACCCGGCGCAGCCTGCCGACTTCGGAAAAGACGCCGACCCCGCTCATAGCAGCACCGCTGCACTCAGGAACGCCATGCACATCAGGGTCAGCAGCAGCAGCACCGGCCAGATGAACATGAGCCAGCGGTGATAGGGCACGCGGCCGATGGCCAGCCCGCCGACGACCACGGCATAGGTCGGCGCGATGAGGTTGGTGATGCCGATGGCCGTCTGAAACGCGGTCACCGCCAGATCGCGCCCGACCCCGGCGAAATCCGACAACGGGGCAAGGATCGGCATGCTGAGAACGGCAAGGCCCGAGGTGGAGGGGACCAGAAAGCTGAGAACCCCCTCGACCGCGAAAAGGCCGTTCACATAAGCCACATCGGACATCCCGGCGATCCAGCCTTCGAAGCTGTGCAGGATGGTGTCGGTGATCATGCCCCTGTCCATGATCACCACGATGCCGCGCGCAAGCCCGATCACCAGCGCCACCCCCAGAAGATCGCACGCGCCGTCGACGAAAGCCGTGGTGAACGGCTTTTCACCCAGCCAGCCGACGCTTCCGATGACGATGGCGGCCGCCAGAAACAGCGCCGACATCTCTGCCATCCACCAGCCTTGCGACGACACCCCCCAGATCATCACCGCGAAGGTGGCGGCGAAAAGGATCAGGATGATCTGCTGGCGTCCGCTGAGCAGGGCGCTGCGGGTCGCGGCACGGTCTTTCAGGAAATGCGCCTCGTTCGCGGCCCTCATGTCGGCGACGATGGATGCCGACGGATCCTTGCGCACCCGTTCGGCATAACGCATGACGAAGACGACGGCGATCAGCCAGGCGGCGGCGAGGATCGCCAGCCGCAGCGGCATGCCCTGGGTGAACGCTATCCCCGCCGCATTCGAGGCGATGGCCGTGGAAAACGGGTTGATGGTGGAGCCGATGACCCCGACCCCGGCACCAAGCATGATCACCGCGACACCGGTCAGCGCATCATAGCCCGCCGCGATCATCACCGGGATCAGCAGCGCGTAGAAGGCCAGCGTCTCTTCCGCCATGCCGTAGGTCGTGCCCCCGGCGGCGAAAAGCAGCATCATCGCCGGGATCATCCATTTTTCGCGCCCCTTCAGGCGCAGCATGGCACGTTCGATCCCGGTGTTGATGGCCCCGGTGGCATTCACCACGCCGAGAAACCCGCCGATGATCAGCACGAAAAGCGAGACGTCGATCGCATTCGCCACATATTCCACCGGGTCATAGAAGCCCGCGATGGGTGCAAGCAGCACGTCGACCAGCCCCTGCGGCGCGGCCTCGACCGTCTGATAGGTCCCGGGAACCGGCGCGTCCTTGCCCAGCGCCTCGTTCGGGGCGCGGTCATATTGACCGGCAGGCAGCACCCAGGTCAGCGCGGCCATCACGATGATCAGCACGAAAAGGATCGTGTAGGCGGTGGGAAACCTGTCGCGCAGTTCCACCGGCGGTGACGGGGCCTCGTTCGAAACGCTCATCTCGCCTCTCCCTGAAATGCCCGGCCCTCTGGCCCAAACCCGCGGCCGACCGGGTGAGGGCCCTACCCTGAAGGAGCCAGTCCCGCGGCGCATTGACGACGGTCAATGCGCTCAACCGGCGGTCGGTCAGGATGGGGGTATGTTCGAGGAACGCCCGCCCCGGACCGGCCGTCCTTGGCCGCGCCCGGGCACCCACACCAGAGGAGAAGTGACATGGCCGCAGCAACCTCATCCCAGAAGGACGATCAGCGCTCCGATGCCTATTCCCGCGAAATCGAAGCTGAACTGGCGGAACTGCGCTCTGACATCGCGGCCCTCGCCAAGAGTGTCGCCAGCCTTGGAAAAGCCCGGCTGGGCGACTTCGCCGAAAAGGCGGGCCAGGCTTCGGAGCAGTTTCTCGACACCTCGAAAGACAGCATGAAACATCTGCGCAAAGAGATCGCCGATCTGGAAGCGCAGGTGGAAAGCCATGTCAGGGCGCATCCCCTGCAAGCGCTGCTCGCGGCGGTGGGCCTGGGTTTTCTGATCGTGCTTTTGCTGCGCAGGTAGCGGGCGGTCCGCGCCGCAGGACGGATACGGCAGCGCGGATCGCCACATTTCTCACCCGGGATCATCCCCGCACGGCACGGCGGGCTGCGCGAACCGCGGCGGCTTTCGTGGCTGCGACCCTGCTGATCGCCACCGCCTATGTCGTGGCGGTCGGCGGTCTTGTGGTTCATCTTGGCCAGCGCTTCGGAGCCGTCACCGGGGCCGCGATCATTGCGGGGGCAGCACTCCTTCTGGCGCTGGGGCTGATCCTGGCCGTGCGCGCCGCCAACCGGGCCGACCGCAGAAGGGAGCGGGACAGATCCCGACTGCGGCGCACCGCACTGGCCATGTCCCTCCGCATCCTGCCGGCCGTTCTGATGCGCAGGACGATGGCGCTTCTGGCTGTCGCGGCGCTGGTGCGCGCCATCCTTGCCGCGGCGCATCAGGACGGCGGCGGATCGGCGCCGAGGGAGCGGGAGGATACACTTTGATACAGATCGCCCCGCCCCCCGTTACGATTGCGCGCCCATATGGGCCTCAGGACAACAGCCCGGGGAGAACGCGCCATGGACGTCACATGCGACCTCAACGCTCAGGCGACCATCGAAGACTGCCGCAGGGAGATGGCGGCTCAGGCGGCGAGACATGGCCACACGATACATCTGGCGCAGGGGTCTCCGGTCTACTTCAACGGGGATCCCGCGCGCGAGGTCTATTGCGTCCAGAAGGGTGCGCTGCGGCTTTCGCGGCTGCTTTGCGACGGGCGTCGGCAAATCCTGAGCTTTGCCTTTCCCGGCGAGGTCATCGGCCTGGCCCATGACGGAACGCATCACACCGACTGCGAGGTGCTGAACGACGCCGTGCTCAGCGTTCTGCCGACGGGCCGGTTCGCGGCGATCGCCCATGCGGACCCGGCATTGGCAAGTGCGATGCTGCGGCTTGCGGCACAAGAGATGCATGACATGCAGGGCCATCTCGTTCTCCTTGGCCAGAAATCCGCCATCGAGCGCCTTGCCTCCTTCCTCGCCCTGCTTGGCGGGCGGGCCGGTGCCGCGTCGGCGGGGTGGGTCTGCTTTGATCTGCCGATGTCGCGCACCGATATCGGGGATTATCTTGGAATGTCGGTCGAAACGGTCAGCCGCGCGATGACGCGGCTGCGCGTGGCCGGGCTGGTGCATCTGCCGCGGCCCGACCGGGTCTGCCTGAGCGATCTCGCTGCACTCACCGGTTTCGCGGAGGGAGAGGCACCTGCCCCCGCGCGATATGCGGCCTGACCTTCCGTGCCTTCCCGAACCGCCGGAGGGAGGGCACGTTTCCGCATTTCCGCCTGTCCTTCGCCAAAACCGCTTTCCCCTTTTGCCAGACAGGCTATAGCCTGGGATTACCCCCCTGAGTGCAGGCCGCCGCCGTGACAGTAATGGACGAGTTGAACGCGATCCTGAATGCCGCTGTCGATGGGTTCATCATCGCCGATGCCGGCGGCAGCATTGTCTCGGTCAACCGGGCCGCCTGCGAGATGTTCGGGCGCGACGAAGCGTCGCTCGTCGGTCATGACATCGAGGTGCTGATGCCCGTGTTCTGGGCCGAGCGTCATGCGCGTTTCATGGCCACCTATGCGGCAACGGGGCAAAAGCGCATCATCGGCACCGGGAGAGATCTTCACGCGCAGCGCAAGGACGGATCGGTGTTCCCGGTGCATCTGACCATCGGCGAATATGACGTCGACGGCCAGAAGCGTTTCGTCGGCATCTTCCGCGATCTGACCCGGCAACAGCGGCGGGAAGAGCTGCTGCGGCAGTTGCAGAAGATGGATGCCCTTGGCCAGATGACCGCCGGACTGGCCCATGATTTCAACAACTTCCTGACCGTGATCATCGGCAATCTGGAGCTTTTGCAGACCACCGGCTTGCCGCCCGCGGACCTGCCACTGGCGCGCGATGCGGTGGAGGCGGCCGAAGCCGGATCGCAGCTCATCCGGCAGTTGCTGCTGTTCGCCCGACGCGGGCAGATGCAGCCCGCCGCCCTTGACCCGGCCGTCCTGATCCGGCGGTTCGCGCCGATCCTCGAGGCGACGATGGGCCGCCGGATGAGGTGATCCTGGATTTTCCCGAAAAGACCGGCACCGTCATGGTCGATCCGGTCCGGCTGGAAACCGCCATCCTCAACATGGCGTTGAACAGCCGCGATGCGATGCCAGACGGCGGGCGCTTTGCCATCGAGATGCGTATCGTCGAGGTGGATGCGGATTTCATGGCGGTCGAGCTGGCGATGACGGCGGGCCGGTATCTGGTCATCTCGGTGTCTGATACCGGCACGGGCATGTCGCTTGATGTGAAACGCAGGGCGTTCGAGCCGTTCTTTTCGACCAAGCCATCCGGGCAAGGCTCTGGCCTCGGTCTGCCGATGGTCTACGGCTTTGCGCGGCAATCCGGCGGGCATGTGGCGATCTACAGCGAGGTCGGGCTCGGCACGACGATCAACCTTTATCTGCCGGAATACACCGCTGCGCCGGTGGGCATGGCACCCGCGCCGGTCACGAGGCCCGCAAGCCTGCTGCAGTTTGACGCCCATGTGCTGCTGGTGGAGGATGATGCCCGCGTGCGCACGATTTCGACGGTGCGGCTGCAGAACCTGGGCTGCCAGGTGACCGAAGCGGCGAATGCCGACGAAGCCGTCCGGCTGCTTCGCCGCGGGGTCGCCTTCGATCTGGTCTTTACCGATCTTGCGATGCCGGGGCCGATGTCCGGCCTCGATCTCTGTGACCATGTACGCGAGCATTATCCCGGGCTGCCGGTGCTTTTGACCTCGGGCTATGCCGAGGATGTGGTGCATGCCGACCGGATGAGGCTGAACGACATCACGCTTCTGCGCAAACCCTACCGGATCAGCGAGCTTTCCGCCCAGATCGGGCTGCTGCTGTCGGAAACCTCGACATCGGGCGCGAAAAGATAGCCGATCCCGCGCACCGTCTTGATCAGCCGCGGATCGGCGCTGTCTGCCTCGATCTTGCGCCGGAGCCGCGCAATCTGATTGTCGATCGTGCGGTCAAGCGGCGTCCACTGCAAGCCTCCGGTGAGATCCATCAGCTGGTCGCGTGACAGCACCCGCCGCGGATGCTGCACCAGAACGCAGAGCAGTTTGAATTCGGCAGTCGTCAGATCGCAGACCGCCTGATGCGGATCGGTCAGTTCCACCTTGCCCGCATCCAGCGTCCAGCCGTCAAAGCGGTAGACCGCGCCGTTGATCGGCCCCGGCGGTTGGCCCTGCGCGCTGCGGCGGCGCAGGGCGGCCATGATGCGGGCCTGGACCTCGCGGACATGGAACGGTTTGGTGATGTAGTCATCGGCGCCAAGTTCCAGTCCCAGAACCTTGTCGATCACATCATCCTTGGCGCTGATCATCACCACCGCCGCATCGGTGCAGGAGCGGATTTGCCGCAAAAGCTCGAATCCGCTGCTGTCGCCCAGCCTGACATCCAGCGTGATCAGGTCGAATTTCGTGCGTTTCAGCATCGCCTGCACCTGGGCCGCACTTGCGGCCTCGCTGATCTCATAGCCTTCGGTTTCCAGACAACGGCTGAGCAGGCGGCGCATGGGTGCCTCGTCATCGACGACGAGGATATGTGTGGCGGCCACAGACAGATCCCTCCATGACGTTGGCACCAGTATGCTCCACTGTCCGCCAAGCGGCCAGCGCGGACTTTGCCGTCCCGGTCCGCACATCTGTGACGCATGGTGCCGGGGTCCGGTTCCGGATCGCAGGCGGGCTTTGGTCGTTGTCAGCCCGGCGGCGCCCCTTCGGCATGGTCACCGCGCCATGCGCCGGTGCTTTTTGGCAGGCCCAGATCCTGCAACACAGCAAGAAGATGCACAAGGTCGCTCAACGAGATCACGCCGGCCAGCCGGTCGCCACTCGGCACGAGGAACTTGCGCCGACCGGTCTTTGCCATCCGCGCGATCAGGGACTGCGCCGGAAGGTCCGGGGGCACGCTGTTGTCGCTGTCGACGGCGACATAGACATCGCCAACACTGGTGACGGGCCAGTTCTCCGGATCGATCCGCCGCACGATGCCGGTGTCGATATAACCGATCAGGCGGCCCGCCTCGACCACCGGCACGAAGCTGATCGCATTGCCAAGCATGGTTTGCGTGACGAGATCGGAGAGGAGCGTCGTTGGGGCGGCGATCCGGGGATCGATCGTCATCAGATCGGCAACCACCTGTCCGCGGAGCGCGGTCTGCAGCACAAGCTGCTGATAGCTGCCTTGCGCCGCTGTCAGCAGATAGAACCCGATCATCACCTGCCAGATGCCGCCGATCATGTTGCCGGACGAAAGCGCCAGAAAGCCGAAACCGATCAGCGCAAAGGCAAAGGCCACGCTGATCCGCGTGGCGATCCGGGTGGCGCGCGTCACGTCGCCAAGCCGCGCCCAAAGGGCGGCGCGCAACACCCGCCCGCCATCCAGCGGAAAAGCCGGGATCAGATTGAAAAGCGCCAGCACCAGATTGATCAGCGCAAGATAGCCGATACCCGCCTGCAGCGCTGCCGAAGCGCCTGCACCCTCCAGCAAGGGCTGCACCGCCGAGAAAAGAAGGGCAAGGCCAAGGCTCATCACCGGCCCGGCAAGGGCGATCCAGAACTCGGACCGTGCGCTTTGCGGCTCGTTCTCCAGTTCTGCCACGCCGCCGAACAGAAAAAGCGTGATCCCCCCGATCTTCAGCCCGAACCGCCGCGCCATCAGCGAATGCGCCAGTTCATGCGCGATCAGGCAGGCGAACATCGCCACCACCGACACGGCAGACATGGCCAGATAGTCCTGCTGGCGCAGACCCGGCGCGACGGCGGGGAAATAGCCTGCCGAGAGGCTCCACATGATCAGGGCCGCAATCAGAAGCCAGCTTGCGTCGACCTTGACCTCAAAGCCGAATATGTTGACCAGCCGGATCGTGCGCAGGAACATCGCGGCCTCCCGAATGGATAGCGACACGAAGTCTAGCGCGGACACGGGCGGTTGCGTTGATTTCCGTCAATGGCCTGCAATCGCGCGGGGATGCGCCGGGCGGTCTGCGCGGCCCCGCCGTCGGCAGGGGCCGGGCGGGCGCTACGCAGGTCGTGACCGGGATCTGCCGCTCTGCTGCCGATGCGCTGGCGGGAACCGGCAACGTCACCGTCAGCACGCCCTTGTCAAACCGGGCTGCGATCTTGTCGGCATCGGTGCCTTCGGGCAGGCGGAAGCTTCGCTGGAACGACCCATAGCGCCGTTCCGACAGATAGTAATCCTTCTTGCGCTCCTCGGTTTCGTCGGTCTTCTCGCCCTTGATGACAAGGGTGTTGTTGACCATCTTGACCTCGACATCCTTTTCGGCCAGCCCCGGCAGTTCCGCCGTGATCTCGAGGTTCCCGTCCTTTTCGACAACGTCGATCGCGGGTGCCACCGGCCAGCGCCTGTCCGCAGCCCCGGCCAGCCCCGCCGACCACGGGCGGCTTGC
>JAAURK010000124.1 GCA_012032275.1 Tabrizicola sp. | reverse complement strand
ACCCCCGTGTTGCGCATCATCTCCACCAACACACCCGGCTCGGTCGTCGACACCAGCGCGCGCCGATCGGCATCCGTCAACGCGACCCAACCGCGTCGACAAGCACTTGCCGGGACCAGCCGCCGGGGGCGGTGGCGTGATCGAACACCAACCGGTCGGCCCGATCCGGCGCCAGCGTCGCCAACTCGAGCAACGCACCCGCCGCCAAGTCCTGCGGGTTCTTGACTCGCAGCATGTCCCCGACGGCCTCCCGCCTCGCCGACCGCTGGCCACCCGCCCCGGCGCCCTTGTCACCGCCCCCTGGCCCGCGACGATCCGCTACAGCGGCCCGCTTCTCGACTACGGAAATGTGATGATCCTGGAGCCCGGCGAGGGCTATCTGCTGGTTCTGGCCGGGATCGAAACAGTATATGGCAAGGTGGGAGAGGTGGTTGCCGAAGACAGCCCGCTGGGCCTGATGGGCGGAACCGCGTCCGGCTCGGCGGAATTCACCGGAACTGCCGACAATGGCTCTGGCCGAACCGACACGGAAACGCTTTATATGGAACTGAGACAGGGCGCAGAGCCCGTGAACCCGCTGGAGTGGTTCGCCGCAACCGCCCGAACAGGAGACTGAGACGCTGATGAAGAAATTCGCGATGGCCGCCCTGGGCGGAACGGTTGCAGGCGCGCTGCTGACCACTCAGGTGGCTGGCCCGCTGATCGCCCAACAGGCCGAAAAGGACAGCTCGGTCTACGAACAGCTTGATCTCTTCGGCAATATCTTCGAGCGGATCCGCGAACAATATGTGGAACCGGTCGAGACCGACAAGCTTGTGGAGGCGGCAATCAACGGGATGCTGACCTCGCTTGACCCGCATTCAAGCTATCTCTCGGCCAAGGATTTCGAGGATATGCAGGTCCAGACCCGGGGCGAGTTCGGCGGTCTCGGCATCGAGGTGACGCAGGAGGAGGGGTTCATCAAGGTGATCTCGCCGATGGACGGCACCCCGGCGGCGGCGGCCGGCATTCAGGCCGGCGACTTCATCACCCATGTGAACGGCGAATCGGTGCAGGGCCTTGCGCTTGACAAGGCGGTGGAGATGATGCGCGGCCCGATCGGATCGGAGATCATCATCACCGTGGTGCGCGAGGGCACGCCGGAACCCTTCGACGTGTCGATCATCCGCGACACGATCAAGGTGACGGCGGTGAAGGGGCGGGTTGTCGGCAACACCGTCGTGCTGCGCATCACCACCTTCAACGACCAGACCACGCCCGGCGTGACCTCGGCCCTGAAGAAGGGGCTGGAAGAGCTGGGCGGCATCGACAAGCTTGACGGCGTCGTGATCGATCTGCGCAACAACCCCGGCGGTCTTCTGAACGAGGCCATCTCGGTCTCGGACGCCTTTCTTGAGAAGGGCGAGATCGTGTCACCCGCAGCCGTGATCCGGCAAGCGGAGAGCGCTACAATTCACGACCGGGAGACCTGATCAACGGCAAGCCGATCGTCGTGCTGATCAACGGCGGTTCGGCCTCGGCGTCCGAGATCGTCGCGGGGGCGCTGCAGGATCATCGGCGCGCGATCGTGGTGGGGACCAAGAGCTTCGGCAAGGGTTCGGTCCAGACGCTCATCCCGTTGCGCGGCGATGGCGCGATGCGGCTGACGACGGCGCGCTACTATACGCCCTCGGGCCGGTCGATCCAGTCGCTGGGAATCTCGCCCGATATCGTGGTGCAGCAACCGGTCCGCGAAGCGGGCGTGGGGACCGAGGAAGAGGCCGCGGCCGCGGGCACGCGAAACCGCTCCGAGGCCGATCTGCGCGGCGCGCTGTCCAACGATTCGATGACGGATGACGAAAAGCGGGTCTATGAGGAAGAACTGTCCCGGGCCGAGGAATCGGCCAAGCTGCGCGACGAGGATTATCAGCTCGCCTATGCCGTCGACATCATCAAGGGGCTGACGGCAATCGCCCCGCAAGAGCCCTGAGAAAGGCGGGCGGGGTCTTCCCGCCCGGCGCGCGCGATGGCCAGAGATCCGGAGAAGCTGCCCTACCGCCCCTGTGTCGGGATCGTGCTGATCAACGATCAGGGGCTGATCTTTGCGGGCCAGCGCATCGAAAGCCCCTCACCCGCCTGGCAGATGCCGCAAGGCGGGATTGACGAGGGCGAGACACCGAAAGCCGCCGCGCTCCGTGAATTGTGGGAGGAAACCGGCGTCACGCGCGAGCTGGTTGCTCCCATGGCAAAGACCCACGGCTGGGTGACCTATGATCTGCCGCCCGACCTTCTGGGCAAGGTCTGGGGCGGCAAGTATCGCGGGCAAAAGCAGAAGTGGTTCCTTTTCCGCTTCAAGGGCCGCGACGAGGATATCCGCATCGCGACCGGCCATCCCGAGTTTTCCAGCTGGCGCTGGATCGACGCCGAAACGATGATCGCCGAAATCGTGCCCTTCAAACGCGCCGTCTATGAAGAGGTGATCCGAAGCTTCCGCGCCTACCTCGCCTGACGGCGCAGCCTTACCGCAGCCGCGACCCGGCATGGTCGAACACCATCGCATCCGCCGCCGCGAACCGGACGCCGACCATGTCGCCGCGGCCGACGCCGACCTGGTCGTGGCTTTCGATGATCAGCTTTTCGCCCGAGGGTGCGGTGACGTGAACGAAGCTCACCCCGCCCAGCGCCTCGGTCATCTCGACCCGGTGGCTCTTGCCTGCGGGATCGATGCGCAGATGCTGCGGACGCAGGCCGACGCTGACCTCTGATCCTGCCGCGGGCAGGGTGGCCCGCGTCTGCACCTGATCGATCAGCCCCTTGCACAGGATGGTATCGGCGCCTTCGACGACACCGGCCAAGAAGTTCATCGCCGGGCTGCCGATGAAGCCCGCGACGAAGCGGTTGTCCGGATCGTTGTAAAGATCCAGCGGCTTGCCCACCTGCTCGATCCGCCCCGCCCGCAGGACGACGATCTTGTCGGCAAGTGTCATCGCCTCGACCTGGTCATGGGTGACATAGATCATGGTCGCGCCGATCTCGCGGTGCAGGCGGGCGATCTCGACCCGCATCTCCACCCGCAGTTCGGCGTCGAGGTTCGACAGCGGCTCGTCGAACAGGAACACTTCCGGCCCGCGCACGATGGCGCGGCCGATGGCCACGCGCTGGCGCTGCCCGCCGGACAGGGCCTTCGGCTTGCGGGAGAGGTAGTCGTCCAGCTTCAGGATACGGCTGGCCTCCTTCACCTTCTGCTCGATCGCGGCCTTGGGATGCCCGGTCATCTTCAGGCCGAAGCCCATGTTTTCCGCCACCGTCATATGGGGATAAAGCGCATAGGTCTGAAACACCATCGCCACGCCGCGCTCTGCCGGATCGGCCCGGGTGACGTCGCGCGTGCCGATGCGGATGGCGCCCGCCGTCGTTTCCTCCAGCCCCGCGACCATGCGCAGCAGCGTCGATTTCCCGCAGCCCGACGGCCCGACAAAGACGCAGAATTCCCCGTCCTCAATATCCAGATTGACCCCGTGGATGACCTGCACATCGCCATAGCGCTTGACGACCTTGTTCAGCGTGACGCCCGTCATGATTTTCCTCCCCCGTTATCCCTGTTCCGGAAAGCGCCAGCTTTCCGCCTCGGCCCCGATCCGGGCCGCAACCTGCTTGATCCGCCCGGAGCGCTCCTCCAGCGCCGCGAGCGTCGTCCGTGCCGTTGTCGAGGTCACCGACAGGGCCCCGATGACCCGCCCGCTCCGCGTCAGGATGGGCGCGGCACAGCAGATGATTCCCGGCTCGTGCTCTTCGCGGTCGAACGCATGACCACGGGCACGGATGGCCTGCAACTCCGCCTTCAGTCTGGCCGGCGTGTCAAGAGTGTGGTCGGTATGGCGGTGAAACGACTGTCGCGCCAGCGCATGATCCAGGGCCTCGTCGGGCAGGAAGGCAAGCATGGCCTTGCCGACACCGGTGCAATAGGCCGGACCGATCTTGCCGGCCTGGGCGAACATCTCCACCGGCCGCGCGGCATTGCGCTTGTCCACATAAAGAACCTGGCCCTGATCCATCTGTGCCAGATGGATCGTCTCGCCGGTTTCCGCCGCCAATTCATCAAGATAGGGCAGCGCGATCGGCGCCAGAGAGCTTTGCGACCAGGCTGCATGGGCAAGCCGGACCAGCCGGACCCCCAGCGCATAGGTGCCGCGATCGGCGTCATAGGTCAGCATGCCCTGGTTCGTCAGCGTCTGCAAAAACCGGTAGAGCGTGGCTTTCGGGAAGGGGCCGCTTGCCAGAAGCTCGCTGAACCGGGCGGGCCGGTCATGGCGTGCGACCATGTCCAGAATGTCGAGCGCCTTGCCGACCGTTCCGTCCGTATGCCCTTCGGACCCCATCTGCTATCCTGCGACGACTGTGGTTGACAGGTTTGAGGATAGCGGACATAGTTTTCAATATTCAAGACTAAGTTTCACATAATGGAACCAAACGGGAGGAAACCATGGTCCATAGAAAAGCGGGTGCGCTTGCCATCATGGCGGCGCTGCTCATGTCGTCGTCCGCGATCGCGCAGGAAAAGCGCATCCTGAAGTACAACGCCGACTACGATCCGATTCCGCTGGCCGCGATGGAAGCGCTGATTGCCGATTTCGAGGCCGCGAACCCCGATATCGACGTGCAGCTGAACAATTTCGACCATGAAGGCTACAAGACCGCGATCCGCAACTTCCTGACCGCCGACTCGCCCGATCTCGCGAACTGGTACGCCGGAAACCGGATGGCCCCCTTTGTCGCCGCCGGGCAGTTCATGGACGTGACCGATGTCTGGGACGCCAACGGCCTGAACGAGGCGCTGGGTTCCGCCGCCGCCTCGATGACAATCGATGGCAAGAAATGGGGCGTTCCCTACACCTATTATCAGTGGGGCATCTATTTCAACAAGGACGCCTATGCAGCGGCAGGCGTCGAGGTTCCGGGCCCCGAAGGCGTGGATTGGGCGACCTTCGTGTCCAACTGCGAAAAGTTCAAGGCGGCCGGCATCGATTGCCTGACCACCGGCACGAAGGCGCTGTGGCCCGGGGCTGGCATCTTCGACTACATGTCGCTGCGCACGAACGGCTATGAGTGGCACATGGACCTGACGGCGGGCAAGATCGCGTGGACGGACGAGTCGGTGAAGAAGGTGTTCACCGAACTGGCCAAGGTCCAGCCCTATGTCACCGCCAACCATGCGGCGATCGACTGGCAGGATGCCGCGGCACTTCTGGTGCAGGGCAAGGCCGCCAACTACGTGATGGGCAACTTCGCCGTCGGCGTCTTCAAGGAAGGCGGCATGACGAACGACAACCTCGGCTTCATGGCGTTCCCGGAAATCACCCCCGGAATCCCGCGGTCCGAAGATGCGCCAACCGACACGATCCACATCCCGAGCGGTGCGACCAATGTCGAGGATGCGAAGAAGTTCCTGGCCTTCGTGGCTTCGGCTGACGCGCAGACCAAGCTGAACGCCGCCATCGGGCAACTGCCGACGAACAAGAACTCGACCGTCGCTGCCGACGATCCGTTCATCACGGCAGGCTTCAAGATGCTGTCCGAGGCCCATGCCCTGGCGCAGTTCTTCGACCGCGACGCGCCTGCCGAAATGGCAAAGGCCGGTATGGAAGGCATCCAGCAGTTCCTGGTGCAGCCCGATCAGCTGGACGCGATCCTGGAGCGGCTGGAGCAGGTGCGGGGCCAGGTCTACAAATAAGGCTCCCGGGCGGGCGTCGGCAGATGCCCGCTTCACGACTGCCCCGGGGGATGTGCCAGAGGGCGCATGTCCCCGGGGTCTTTGCCTCTTTCCGACCATAGCCCGAGGTTCCCGATGTCCGCCTATTGGAAAGCGAACCAACGCCGCCTTGCCCCCTGGCTCTTCCTCGCGCCGGGCCTGATCATGTTCGCGGTCTATGTGATCGCGCCGATATTCCAGAGCATGTGGATCAGCTTTTACGACTGGGACGGCCTGGGCGAGGCGAAATGGATCGGAACCGCGAATTACGCCGAGCTGGCGGGCGACCCGAACATGGTCACCTCGTTCAAGAACAACATCATCTGGCTGGCGCTCTACATGCTGTCGGTGCCCGCCGGGCTTTTGATCGCGATCTTTCTCAACCAGACAGTGCGCGGCATCCGGCTTTACAAATCCCTGTTCTTCTTTCCCTTCGTGATCAGCCAGGTCGTCGTCGGGCTGATCTTCTCCTGGTTCTACGCGCCGGGCTTTGGCCTCCTTTACAAGGTCATCGAGTTCTTCACCGGAACCGGTGTCGCGATCCTCGCCGACCCGGACCTCGTGACCTACGGGATCATCGCCGCGGGGCTCTGGCCGCAGATCGCCTATGTGATGATCCTCTATCTCACCGGCCTCAACAACGTGGCCCCCGATCAGGTCGAGGCCGCGCGGCTGGACGGGGCCAAGGGCTGGCGGATGCTGTGGTACGTGATCCTGCCGCAGCTGCGGCCTGCGACCTTCATCGCCGTGGTCGTCACCGTGATCGGGGCGCTGCGGTCATTCGACCTCGTGTCGATCATGACAAGCGGCGGCCCCTTCGGATCGTCCCGCGTCCTCAGCTATTACATGTATGAAACCGCGCTCAGCGAATACGGCTATCGCATGGGCTATGGCGCGGCCATCGCCGTCGTCCTCTTCGGGATCATGATGGTGTTCATTTCGGGCTTCATCTGGAAGATGTGGCGCGACGAGACGGAGCGGTAGCCCATGTTTCCCAGACCCATCCAGCAGACCTCGGCGGCCACGCAATGGCTTTACAGGCTTGCGCTTCCCGTTGCGCTGCTGCTGTGGCTTTTTCCGCTGCTTGGCGTGGCGGTGACATCGGTTCGCCCGGCCGCCGATCTGGCGCAGGGCAACTACTTCGGCATCCCCTCCTATCTCGCGTTCGAGAATTATGCCGATGTGTTCCGCAACACGCCGATGGCGAAATACATCGTAAATTCCTTCGTCGTCACCATCCCGACGGTGATCGGCGCGGTGGCCCTGTCGCTGATGACGGGCTTTGCGCTGGCGATCTACAAGTTCAAGGCCAACCTTCTGATCTTCTTCATGTTCGTGGCCGGAAACTTCGTACCTTTCCAGATCCTGATGGTGCCGGTGCGCGATCTGACGCTTGATCTTGGCATGTACAACACCTGGTATGGCCTCGCGCTTTTCCACATCGCCTTCCAGACCGGGTTCTGTACCCTTTTCATGCGCAACTTCATCAAGGCGCTGCCGTTCGAGCTGATCGAGGCGGCGCGGGTCGAAGGCGTGACCGAATGGCGGATCTTCTGGTATATCGTGCTGCCCCTGATGCGACCTGCCATCGCGGCGCTGAGCGTGCTGATCTTCACGTTCATCTGGAACGATTTCTTCTGGGCCACGGTGCTGACCACCTCGCCCGAGACCCAGCCGATCACGGCGGGCCTCTCCTCGCTCAACGGCCAATGGGTCGCCGCCTGGCATCTGGTTTCGGCGGGCTCCATCCTGGCGGCGCTGCCTCCTGTCGCGATGTTCTTCCTGATGCAGAAGCATTTCATCGCGGGCCTCACGCTCGGGGCGGTTAAATGATCCACTGCTGGAGGCTTGACGACGGGCGGCAAACCCTTGTCCTCGCGTCGCGCCGCGATCGCCTGCCCGAATGCGTCTACTGGGGCGCGCCCTTGCCCGCGACGGAGGATCTGACGACCCTGCTTGCCGCCCATGCGATCGACATCACTGGCGGCATGCTGGACGAAAACGCCGATCTGTCGATCAGCCCCGAGGCCGTGCGCAGCTTTCCGGGCCAGCCGGGCCTGATCCTGCGCGACCGTGCGGGAACGCCGCTTTTGCCGAAGTTCTGCCTTGCCGGAGCGACCGAGACCGCAGGTCGGCTGGAACTGACCTACGAAGATGCCGGGAACGGCCTTGTCTACCTGGCCGAATTCGTCACCGACAGCGATACCCGGATGATCACCCTCTCGGCCGAGATCCGGTCAAGTGCGCCCGTTCATCTGCACTGGATGGCCGCGCCGGTTCTGCCCGGCCCGCAGCTTTCCGACGAGATGATCGACGTTGCCGGGCGCTGGTGCGGTGAATTCCAGTTGAACCGCACCCCCTGGTCCCCCGGAATGCGCTACCGCGAAAACCGGACGGGTCGCACGGGGCACGAGCATTTCCCGGGTCTGCTGGTCCCCTGCCGGGGTGCTACCAACACGCAAGGCGAGGTCTACGGCTTTCACTACGGCTGGTCGGGCGGGCACCGCATGATCGCCGAAGAGCTGCCCGACGGCCGCCGCCAGATCCAGTTCGGCCATGCAGTGCGGATGGAGACGGTGCCGGGCACGCAGTTTCGCACCGCGCCGCTTTACATCACCTATTCATCCGATGGGCTGAACGGCTGCGCGGTCGCGTTCCAGCGCCATCTGCGCGACCGGATCGTGCGGCTGCCACAACCCGAACGACCGCGGCCCGTGCATTACAATTGCTGGGAAGCGGTCTATTTCGACCACCAGCTGCCAGTGCTGATGGATATCGCCGCCCGTGCCGCCGCGCTTGGGGCGGAACGGTTCGTTCTGGACGATGGCTGGTTCGGCCAGCGCGACGACGACACGCGCAGTCTTTCGGACTGGCAGGTCGACCCGCGCAAATATCCCGATGGTCTGAACCCGCTGATCGGCCATGTGCATGGGCTAGGCATGACCTTCGGGCTGTGGTTCGAGCCCGAGATGATCAATCCCGACAGTGATATCCACCGCGCCCATCCCGACTGGGCGCTTGGCGCGCAGGACCAGACCCTTGGCCGCCAGCAGAAGGCGCTGAACATGGCGCTGCCCGAGGTGCGCGATTTCCTCTTCGACCGGATGGCCGCGATCCTGACGGATCACGAAATCGATTATGTGAAGTGGGATCACAACCGGGTTCTGCCGATGCCGGATGCGGCACAGACCCGGGGATCCTACGCCTTGATCGACCGGCTGCGCGCGGCGTTTCCGGAGGTCGAGATCGAGAGCTGCGCCTCGGGTGGCGGGCGGATCGATTTCGGCATCCTGGCCCGCACGCATCGGGTCTGGCTGTCCGACAGCAACGATGCGCTGGAGCGGTTGCGGATCCAGCATGACGCAGCCCTGTTCCTGCCCGCCTCGGTCACCGGCAGTCATGTCGGCCCGCGCCGCTGCCACACCTCGGGGCGGCATCTGGACATCTCGTTCCGCGCCTGGGTCGCCGCGCAGCGCCATATGGGGTTCGAGATGGACCCGCGCGAACTTGACGACCGCGAAGCCGCGGTTCTGACAGAGGTCACCCGCTGGTGGAAGGCCAACCGCGACTGGATGCTTGCCGCCGATATCCTGCGGCTTGACAGCGCCGATCCCGCCGTGCTGGCCGAACAGCAACTGGCCCGCGATCAGGGCCGGTTCGTCGTCTTCGCGGGCAAGGGCGCGACCTCGGCGCAGATCGTGCCCCGGCCACTGCGGCTGACCCGGCTCGACCCCGCTGCCAGCTACCGGGTGGAACTGATCAACCGTCAGAACGCCCCCGGCCTCTCGCGCGGCATGCCGGCGCTGAAATCCGGCCCGGTCACGCTTTCCGGCACCTATCTCATGCACCATGGGTTGACCTTGCCCTGGTCTTTTCCCGAAACAATGTGGGTGGTTGAAGGCATGCGCCTTTGACCCTGACAACCAGGTAGCACCATGACCGATACGCAAGCAACTTTCCCCGATCTGAACGGCGCCTCTGTCTTTGTCACCGGAGGCGGGTCCGGCATCGGGGCGGCGCTGACCGAAGGGTTCCTGCGTCAGGGCGCCAAGGTTGCCTTCTGCCAACGCTCTGATGCGACCGCATTCTGCGACGAGATGGAGACGGCGACCGGCAACCGGCCGCTGTTCCTGCCCTGCGACATCACGCTGGTCGATCAGCTGCAACTGACGCTGGCCACCGCCGCCCGGGTGAACGGGCCGGTGACCGTGCTGGTGAACAACGCCGCGAACGACAAGCGGCACGAGACGCTGGCGGTCGACGAAGCCTTCTGGGACTGGTCGATGGCGATCAATCTCAAGGCCTATTTCTTTGCCGCGCAGGCCGTCATTCCGGGCATGAAGGCGGCGGGCGGCGGATCGATCATCAACTTCACCTCGATCAGCTACATGATGGGCAATGCGGGCTATCCGGCCTATACCGCTGCCAATTCCGGCATCAACGGGCTGACCCGAAGCCTCGCCCGCGAGTTCGGCGCCGACCGGATCCGCGTCAATGCGCTCGCCCCCGGCTGGGTGCTGACCGACAAGCAGAAAGAGCTGTGGGTGACACCCGAAGGGCTGGCAAGCCATGTGGCCCGGCAATGCCTGAAAGACACGCTCGACCCCGACGACATCGTCGGCGGCGTGCTGTTCCTCGCCTCGCGGATTTCCCGGATGATGACGGGGCAGGCACTTGTCATCGACGGCGGTGTCGTGGTGACAGGATGACAGCCGCCTGGATTGCCGTTGACTGGGGAACCTCCAACCTCCGCGCCTGGGCGATGGGGGCGGGCGGCGCGGTTCTGGATCAGGCGATGTCGGACGACGGTATGGGAAAGCTGGCCCGTGACGCTTTCGAGCCGGCACTTCTGCGCCTGATCGACCCCTGGCTGGGCGAAGGCCAGACCACCGTCATCGCCTGCGGCATGGTCGGATCGCGCCAGGGCTGGCATGAGGCGCCCTACCGCACGGTGCCCTGTGCGCCGCTGGACGCGACCGCGCTTGTCACCGCGCCGACCAGCGATCCGAGGATCCGGGTACTTCTGGCTCCGGGGCTGCGCCAGTTGACGCCGCCGGATGTGATGCGCGGCGAAGAGACCCAGATTTCCGGCGCGATGGCCTTGCGCCCCGGCTTTGACGGCGTGCTTTGCCTGCCCGGCACGCATTCGAAATGGGCGCATGTCAGCGCGGGCGAGGTGATCAGCTTCCAGACCTTCATGACGGGCGAACTTTTCGCGCTGCTTTCCACGCAATCGGTCCTGCGCCACGGCATGCAGGGGAAGGGCTGGGACGACCAGGCCTTCGATATCGGCGTCGCCGAATGCCTTGTCGCGCCCCGAGCGGATCGCGGCGCGACTTTTCGCCTTGCGCGCCGAAGGC
>JAAURK010000123.1 GCA_012032275.1 Tabrizicola sp. | reverse complement strand
GCCGAAAATATCTTCGCCCCGCACTGCAATGGCCGTGCGCTTGTTGGGATTGGGTGGAGGTTTGAGCGAGTAGATATAGAGCGCCAGAGCGCAGAGTTGCTCCTCGCTGTAACGCGACATCATGCCCGGATCAGGCAATTTGCCGAAAAAGCTCATCGGCCATTGGCCGGGAGTCGCCATAGCGCGACAGCAGACCGGCGTCCTGATTGAGCGCCGCGTATCGCATCAGATCGCCGATGCCGCGATGCCGATGACTCCCGCGCGGATGCTGATCGCCGCCCGGCCGAATGGCGAGGCGATGCTGGCCGGGATCGGTCAATTGCTGGATTAGGCCATGCTTCTTGAACCCGGCCGCTGCCGATGATTAGTTAAGCAGGGGAAGCAAATGGGGGGTCCTTGGATGACTGACAACACAGACCCGATCCCGCCCGCTCTGCCCGAAGACCCCAAGCCTGCGCCGAAGGTGGAAAAACCAAGCGTCGATCCATCGTCGCATGAGGCCATTCTTGGCCGGGCCGGGCTTTTCGGCGCGCTGACGGGCGGGGCCCTAGCTGCGATGGGGGGCTTTGCGCTTTCGCATTACAACGCCCTGAGCCTTCGTCCGGAGATTGACACCGCGGCCCTTACCCAGGCCATGGACGCGCTCTCGGCCCGGCTTCAGGACCAGTCGAACGAGGTTGCCGCCGTGCGCGCAGCGACCGAAGCGTTGACCGCCGATCTTGCAGGCAGCACGGCAGAGCTGACGAGCCGCATCGCCTCCACCGAAACGGCGATGACGGGCGCGCTTGAGCAGCGGGACGAAAGGCTGACCGCGCTGGATGGACGGATGGCAGAGATCGAAGCCCTGCCCGCCGATGGAAGCGATGCGACGACGACGGCGCTTACCGCAAAGGTGAATGCGCTTGACAGGAAGGTGGCAGAGCTGGCGCGTGTGGGTGCGGATCTGCCCGCGGATATCTCCGCCGAGATCGAGGCCGCCATGGCCCGCATCGACGCGGCAGAAACCAGGGCCGCCGCACAGGCCGCCGAGGCGGAAGCCGCCGCAGAACTGGCGCGGCAGAGGGCCGCGGTGGACCGGCTGCGGGCGGCGATCGAAAGTGGCGTGCCTTATTCCGCGCTGCTGACTGATCTTCCCGCCGACAGGGTGCCCCCGGTTCTGGCCGAAAACGCGGCTGCGGGTATCGTCACACGCGCCTCTTTGCAGGAGGGCTTTCCCGATGCGGCGCGGGCGGCGCTGATGATCGCGCGCGCAAACGATGCGGCGGATCAGGGATGGGGCACGCGTCTGGTCAATTTCCTTCAGGCCCAGACCGGGGCGCGGTCGCTGACCCCGCGTGAGGGTACCGACCCCGATGCGATCCTTTCGCGGTCCGAAGCGGCACTGGCCGACGGCCGTCTGGCCGATGCTCTGGCAGAGCTAGAGGGGCTTGATCCCGCCGTTCGTGCTCCGCTCACGGAGTGGATCGCCCGCGCCTCGCTTCGCCTGGAGGCCGAGCAGGCCGTTGCGGCGCTTCTGGCGTCAGTGGAAGGGTAGGGCGATGATCTGGTCGCTGGTGAAGATCGTTCTTTTCGTGCTGCTGGTCGCGGCACTCGCTCTGCTTGCGGGCCTGCTCAGCGATACGGGCGGCGCGATCCGCATCACCGCTGCCGGTCTGGAATTCACCTTGCGCCCGCTTCAGGCCGTCGTCGTCGGCGCGGTGGCGATTCTTCTGGTCTGGCTGGTGTTCAAGATTGCGGGCCTTGTCCTTGCGACCTTGCGGTTCCTGAATGGCGATGAGACCGCCATTTCGCGGTATTTTGACCGAAACCGCGAACGCAAGGGGTATCAGGCCCTGTCCGAAGGGCTGCTGGCGCTGGCGTCGGGCGAGTATCGTCTTGCGCTCAGCCGCGCGCAAACTGCAGAGCGGATGCTGCACAAACCCGAACTCACGACCCTTCTGATGGCACAGGCGGCCGAGGCCTCTGGCGACAAGACCCGCGCGACGGAAGCCTACAAGGCATTGCTATCCGATGAGAAAACCCGATTTGTCGGGATCCGCGGCCTGATGAAGCAGAAATTGAACGAGGGCGATTCCGAAACGGCGCTCAAGCTTGCGGAAAAGGCATTCGCGCTGCGGCCAAAGCATCTGGAGACGCAGGATCTGCTGCTGCGGCTGCAATCGGAATCCGGCGATTGGCATGGCGCGCGCGAAACGCTAGGGGCAAAGCTGAAGGCGGGCGCCCTGCCGCGCGATGTGTACCGGCGGCGCGATGCGGTCCTTGCGTTGCAGGAAGCCAAGACCGTGATCAGTGAAGACGCCTCCGTCGAGGCGCGCGAGGCGGCGATCGAGGCAAATCGGCTGTCACCCGATCTGATCCCCGCTGCGGCGATGGCTGCGCGGGGCTATATCGAAAAGGGTGACCGGCGGGGGGCGGCGCGCGTTCTGAAAAAGGCATGGGAGGCGCGGCCACATCCCGATCTGGCGGCCGCGTTTGCCGAGATCGAGCCCGACGAAACCCCGGTGCAGCGGCTGAAGCGGTTCCGGACGCTGACCGTGCTTCACCCCGAGAGCGATGAGACGCGGATGTTGCTGGCCGAGTTGCAGATCGCTGCCGAGGATTTTCCGGCAGCGCGGCGGGCGCTGGGCGATCTTCCCCTGACCAGCCCGACGCAACGCTCGCTGGCACTGCTCGCTGCGATCGAACGCGGCGAGGGCGCCGATGATGCGCATGTCAGCGAGTTGATTTCGCAGGCGATTGCGGCACCGCGCGGACCCCAATGGTGTTGCGACAGATGTCAGGCGGTGCATCGCGTCTGGCATCCGGTCTGCGAGAATTGCGGTGGATTCGACACGCTGAGCTGGCGGGCCCCGCCGGCTGCAACGGCACAGGTGGCGGGGATCGAGGATCTGTTGCCGCTGCTGCCCGCACAGCCAGAGCTGGCGCGGCGCGACCGCCCGGCCGACGACGCCGAAATCGTCGAGCCGGACGAGATTGCCCGCCGGGTCACCTGACGCGCGCCAGACGGTGACGCGTGCCAGACTGTGACGCGTGCCAGACGGGCCAACTTCGCCGAAACGCCGATCACGCGGCGGTTGCGCAAAGCTTGATGTCGCTGAGAAAGACGGAACTTCCGCCTGAAACCAGCGCCACCGGCGCGCCGTCAAGCAGGATGACGACATCCTCTGTCCCGTCCTGCGTCGACAGCGAAAGCTGCGGATCGGGATGAACCTGCGCGTCGTAGATCACCACGATTTCATCCTGGGTAAAGTCGTAGTCCTCGATCCGGGTCAGCGGTGATGACTGGCTTTCCGCCTCTGATGTGGGATCGATGACAAAGCTGTCCTGTCCGTCCCCGCCTGTCAGCACATCCCCCGCATTGCCGGTCAGCGTATCGTTTCCGGCGCCACCGTTCAGGTAGTCGACCGACGGTTCATCGCCATCCGCATTGCTGCCATCGATGCTGTCGTCACCGTCATTGCCGTCAAGCGTGTCAGATCCGGCACCGCCGTTCAGGGCATCGTCGTCCCAGCCACCGGCGAGCCAGTCATCACCCGAACCACCCTCCAGCACATCGTTGCCGGAGCCGCCATTCAGGCTGTCGTTCCCCCCCGCCCCGATCAGGGTGTCGCTGCCGGAATGGCCATTGAGCTGATCGTCGCCGGCATTTCCGGCGAGGAAATCCGCGCCGGCGCCGCCATCGACGGAATCATTGCCCTCTCCGCCCCAAACCTGGTCATCGCCCGTGCCTGCCGACACGATATCGTCACCGGAGCCGCCAGAAATGCTGTCATCACCCGCTTTCGCATCGATCTGGTCGTCACCGGCGCCGCCGTCCAGCTGATCGCCCGCGCCCGCGCCGGAAATGAGATCGTCACTCTCCCCGCCCTCAAACACGACCGGGTTGTCACCGGCCCTTTCAAGATCATCAGAAAGCGGGTTTCCTTCCGACAGATCGGCATCGCTATCGTCCTGTTCTGCCAGAAGATCGCCGTTACTTGCCTCTGTCGGCCCGTCGCTTTCGTCGGGGGTGTCAACGACATCTCCCTCGGCCTCATCGTTGTCTGACATGACGGCGTCCGCCGCGAAACCGGCAACGACAACCCCAAGAAGGCCCAACAATGCCAACATGACCACTCACCCATGACTTGGGTGCAGCGCGGCGAAGCCACCTCTGCCACCCTTCGTTAACCATCTGGATTACAACGCTTTCCCGAGGATGCAAGCTACCATAGTCGAGGCCCGTCAAAAAGACGGTTCAGGTTCGCCCCGCCAGCTATTTGGACTCAAAGTTAATTGCATTTGACGCAACGCGCCGCCCTTTTGCCGGAACTTAGCGCTTTTCTTTCCGGGGCTTTGCCCCTATACGCCCGCATCCGCAGCGATTGCGGCACCTCCAAGGGCCTTGCTGGACGACATCCCGGCCTGCGCCATAACCCTTTTGCCAAGGAGACCCCGATGTCGATTACCGTTGAAGAGAAGGCCCGTCTGATCAAGGAATATGCGACCAAAGAGCATGATACCGGTTCGCCGGAAGTGCAGGTTGCCATCCTGTCGTCGCGCATCGCCACGCTGACCGAACACTTCAAGGGCCACAAGAAAGACAACCACTCGCGTCGTGGTCTGTTGATGATGGTGGCCCAGCGCCGCAAGCTTCTGGACTATCTGAAGGGCAAGGATGAGGCGCGGTATTCCTCGTTGATCACCCGGCTCGGCCTGCGCCGCTAAGCGAACCGCACATTTCAGGAAACGCCTGTCGTGCAAGCGGCGGGCGGTTTGCCCGATATGCGAGGGATTGCGCTGCTTGATCAGCGCAGCAGTACATGCGCCCCCGTTCCCATCTCTTTCCGCATCCGGGCGCCATTCCGGTGGTGTCGTGGAGTTCGGGTTTCCCGGGATGTTCCGTTATCTTGGCGGTGCCGCCTTCGGCATAAGGCAGCGGGTACCGACCGGCCCCGTGACGCCGGCAGGAGTGGCGCTGCGACGGGCCGACCCGGCCGCCCCTTCCCAAGCCCGGGCAATTGCTGTATGCGCCCGCAATCTGCGACGTGAGGCCATGCCCCCGGCCACATGCAAAGGATAGGGGGCGGCGGCAATGGGGCCGCCAGATGTTTGGGACGACAGGCCAGGGGGCCGGTCCCTGAGGAAACCAGATGTTCAATGTAACGAAGAAATCGATCCAGTGGGGCCGTGACACGCTGACCCTGGAATCGGGCAAGATTGCCCGTCAGGCCGACGGTTCGGTGATCGCCACGCTGGGCGAAACCTCTGTCATGGCCAATGTGACCTATGCACGGAACCAGAAGCCGGGGCAGGACTTCTTCCCGCTGACCGTGCATTATCAGGAGAAATACTATGCCGCAGGGAAGATCCCCGGCGGCTTTTTCAAACGCGAGGCCCGGCCGTCCGAAAAAGAGACGCTGACCTCGCGACTGATCGACCGGCCCTGCCGTCCGCTGTTCGTCGACGGCTTCAAGAACGAAGTCCTGGTGATGGCCACGGTGTTGAGCCACGATCTGGAAAACGACCCCGATATCGTCGCGATGATCGCGGTTTCGGCGGCGCTGACGGTGTCGGGCGTGCCCTTCATGGGCCCGATCGGCGCGGCGCGTGTCGGCTTTTCGGCGGGCGAGTATGTGCTGAATCCGGCGGTGGACGACATGCAGAACCTGCGGCTGAACCCCGATCAGCGGCTTGATCTGGTTGTCGCGGGCACCAAGGACGCCGTGATGATGGTGGAATCGGAGGCTTATGAGCTGACCGAGGCCGAGATGCTTGGCGCGGTGAAATTTGGCCATGCGCAGATGCAGCCGGTGATCGACATGATCGTCGATTTCGCCGAAGCCTGCGCCAAGGAGCCGTTCGATTTCCAGGCGCCGGACTATTCCGCCCTTTATGCCAAGGTGAAGAAAGTCGGCGAAAAGCAGATGCGCGCTGCCTTTGCGATCCGCGACAAGCAGGAGCGTACGGCCGCCATCGAAGCCGCGGTCGAAGCGATCAAGGCCGCGATGTCGGAAGAGGATCAGGCGGATGCCAACCTCTATCCGGCGATCAAGAAGCTGGAATCGGCGATCCTGCGCGGTGATGTGGTAAAGACCGGCGTCCGGATCGACGGTCGCGATACCAAGACCGTGCGTCCGATCATTGCCGAAACCGGCATCCTGCCGCGCACCCATGGCTCGGCGCTCTTTACCCGGGGCGAGACCCAGGGGCTGGTGGTGACCACGCTCGGCACGGGCGAGGATGAGCAGATCATCGACGCACTGCATGGCAACAGCCGGTCGAACTTCCTCTTGCACTACAACTTCCCGCCCTATTCGGTGGGCGAGGTGGGCCGCGTCGGCTCTCCCGGCCGCCGTGAGATCGGCCATGGCAAGCTTGCCTGGCGGGCGCTGCAGGCGGTTCTGCCCGCACCGACCGATTTCCCCTATACCATTCGCGTGGTGTCGGAGATCACTGAATCCAACGGGTCTTCGTCGATGGCGTCGGTCTGCGGCGGATCGCTGTCGATGATGGATGCGGGCGTGCCACTGAAATCGCCGGTGGCCGGTGTGGCGATGGGTCTGATCCTGGAAGACGACGGCAAGTTTGCCGTGCTGACGGATATCCTTGGCGACGAGGATCATCTCGGCGACATGGACTTCAAGGTTGCGGGAACGGCGAACGGGATCACTTCGCTGCAGATGGACATCAAGATCGCCGGGATCACACCGGAGATCATGGAGCAGGCCCTGGCGCAGGCCAAGGACGGCCGGATGCACATTCTGGGCGAGATGAACAAGGCGCTGTCGGCCCCGCAGGCTTCAGCGAATATGCCCCGAAGATCGAGACCCTGCAGATTCCGACCGACAAGATCCGCGAAGTCATCGGATCGGGCGGCAAGGTCATCCGCGAGATCGTCGAGGTTTCCGGTGCCAAGGTCGATATCAACGACGACGGTGTGATCAAGATCGCCTCGAACGACGCCAATGCGATCAAGCGCGCCTATGACATGATCTGGTCGATCGTGGCCGAGCCGGAAGAAGGCCAAATCTACACCGGCAAGGTGGTGAAGCTGGTCGATTTCGGCGCTTTCGTGAACTTCTTCGGCAAGCGCGACGGTCTGGTGCATGTGAGCCAGATCGCCAACAAGCGCCTGAACCATCCGAACGAGATTCTGAAGGAAGGCCAGGAAGTGAAGGTCAAGCTTCTGGGCTTTGACGATCGCGGCAAGGTTCGCCTCGGCATGAAGATGGTCGATCAGGAAACCGGCGCAGAGATCGCCGAGAAGAAGGAAGAGGCGGCCGAGGGCTGACCTTTTCCCGATCATGACTCGAGGCCCCGGAGAGATCCGGGGCCTTTTTCATGGGCGGCATTTCCGGTGGTTCATCCCTGCGGCCGGACGTGTCAGACATCACTTGTTGTTGATCGGCGGAAAACCAGTTGGATCATGCGGAGTGATCGGCAAATGTCAGCCCATTCGGATGCGAGAGAGGATTCCATGTTTGCCGCCCCTTTGATCAACCGCCGTCTTTTCATCACCTCTGCCATTGCCGCGGCGGCCTTCCCCGCGATTGCCGAAGAGGCGCCAGCAGACTGGACTTTGCCAGAGCAGTATCTGCCGACAAAAATTCGCCTGCGGGACAATTTCGAGCCCGGGCTGATCCTTGTCGATCCCAATACCTTCTCGCTTTACTGGACGATGCCGAAGAAATCGGCGATCCGCTATACCGTTGGGGTGGGGCGCGCAAATCTTTACGAGCCGGGCGTCTTCAGCGTGGGGGCAAAGAAGGAATGGCCAAGCTGGACCCCGACGAAGGAGATGATCGCCCGTAATCCCGCGCAATATGCGCGATGGGAAAAGGGAATGCCGGGCGGGCCATCCAATCCTCTGGGCGCGCGGGCGCTTTATCTCTTTGACGATGTGCGGGGAGATACCTTCCTGCGCATTCACGGCACGCCGCAGCCCTGGACAATCGCGTCTGCGGTATCGAACGGGTGCGTGCGTCTGGTGAATGAACATATCGCCATCCTGTTCAGGGATGCGCCGATCGGAACGAAGGTCGTTCTGTATCCGAAAAAGTCGCAGGCCTGAGGGAAAGGCCCGCCAGATGCGGCGGGCCTTGCCATCTTAAACCGGCTGCTGCACGCCAAACCGCTGGTTCAGCCGCCAGATCCCCCAGGCAAGCGGGATCGCAGCAAATCCACCGATGACATAGGCAAGAGGCTGGTCGCCGAAGCTTTCGAAAAGCTGGGTATAGGCGTGGATGCCTGCAAAGGTCATCGCGGCGTTGAAGAGCGGCCGGCGATTGCTGTGGGCAGCCCAGAAGATCATCCCGGCCAGGACCAGCGCCCAAAGGATCGAGTAGACATCCGGCGAGAGCGTGATCGCGGTCTCCATGAACTCCGCATTCGCGGCCTTCCACGCGTCATAGCCAAGCTCAGATACCCGGTCCGGTCCCCAGATGGTTTTCCCGATCGTGTCACCCCAGAGCGAGCCGACCAGCGCGCACATGTTGGCAACCACGAAGGCCATCACGGCAAGGCTTCGCATATGGCGTCGGCTGCGCTCCGCCGTCTTTCCGGCAAGCCAGATCATCGCGGCCATCAAGGCGCTCATCTGCAGGATCGAAAGCGTCGATTCAGGCGAGTAGAAGGCATACATCGCGTGCCAATAGAACGTCCCGGTATCCAGCATCTGCGCGAAAGGAAGGATGGCCAGTGCGGTAACGAGACGACATCGGTCAACCATCCGGCACCAGCAATCACCACGGTCGCATAAAGGTAGAAGGCAGCGATGGGGGCACCGGAAATGGCATTCTGATCAAGCAGATAGAACATTCCGCCAAGATGAAGCCCAAGCCCCATGAGGAAGATCGCGCCCGCGACAAACCGGGCGGTGAGCCCGCCGAACATCAGCGCGCGCCCGGCGATTGCCGCCACCACGATGCCGCTTGCCAGCATGACCCAGCCCGCGATCTCAGGGTACTTGTCGGCCAGCTCCAGCCCGGCCCCGCCGATCAGCATCCCCGATCCGATCAGCGCGGCCGCATTGCCGAACATCCGCCACGCCGCGGCCCCCTTGCCAAGAAGAAGCAGGCCCGCGGCCAGAAGGACAGTGCCGAATACACCAACCGCCATCGCATCCGCCAGCCAGAAGATGGTGCCGAATGTCGCGGCGATGATGCCAAAGCAGAGCACTGCGTTAATGGCCAGCTGCATCATCGTTTCGCGTGACCGCGACAGGATGATCCTGGCGTGATCGGCGGTGATGACCCCGTCGATCGATAGTCTCTCAGTATCGGCGATAACATGCATGACGGCCTCCTTGAACAACGTTCAGGATATCCGTAACGCAAAAAATGAACGGCGTTCAAGTTATTTTTTGAACGCCGTTCAGCCACTTTCGAGGCGAAGGTCAGGTCGGCGCCTTGGCAAACCGCAGATAGGGCAGCCGGATGTCAAGCTCGCCATACCGCTCTTTCGCCTGATCGTTGTTCAGCGCCAGCGCCACGATCACATCCTGCCCCGGAACCCAGTTCGCCGGCGTCGCCAGCGGCACGCCATCGGTCATCCGCACGGCATCGAGCGCCCGCATGATCTCGGCGAAGTTGCGGCCGATCGACATCGGATAGGTCATCGACAGCCGCACTTTCTTGTCCGGCCCGACGATATAGACCGTCCGAACCGTTGCCGAATGGGCCGGGGTGCGGCCGTCCTGCGGCAGGTAGAAATCGGCAGGCAGCATGTCATAGGCCTTGGCGACCGCGAGACTGGTATCGTCGATGATGGGAAAGTTCGCGGGCGCGCCGCCGAATGCCTCGATATCCCGCTTCCATTTCTGGTGATCGTCGACGCTGTCCACCGAAACGCCGATAACCTTGGTGTTGCGCTTGGCAAATTCGCCGGCAAGCTGCGCGACCGCCCCGAATTCCGTGGTGCAGACCGGGGTAAAATCGCGCGGGTGGCTGAAGATGATGCCGTAACTGTCGCCCAGCCATTCGTGGAACCGGAGGGTTCCAGCGGTCGAATCGGCGGTGAAGTCGGGGGCGATGTCATTGATGCGGATGGACATGGGAACCTCGGGTGGTTGGAATACCGTCTGGTTCGAAGATAGGCGAAGCGGAGCAACGTTGCATCCCCCTGCCTCTGAAAGGCGCCAAATAGGAAAAATCTTCCAGTAAAATGCCGATGCCTGGAAAAGTCACATGACCGAAGAAAGGAAGCGCGGCGCCTCTCCCCATTGGCCGACGGCACCAGTTGGCGCCCAAGATCGGCGAACGGTATCCAGAACCGGTTGCCTATACTTTTCATACAGCGCAGTCGCTGGCTGGCAACAGCTGTGTCGATCTGGTGATCGACCCGTCTGGCCGTGCCGCGCCCGGCGTCAGGTGATTTTTCGAGAGCTCAAGCTCTCGGAAATGGTCCGCCTCCTGAACGCGGGGCAGCTTGATTTCGTCTTCGGCCAAACCGCACGTTCTTGTTCCGGGGCGAACGGACCCGTGCGCAAGATGCCCGGAAAAGCGGGGTCAGTCGAAGGTGCCGGTCACCCGGCCGAACAGCATGAAGGCCCGTGCCGTGCGGGTATCGGCCAGCCGCAGCAGGTCATCGTCGGTCGAGCCGCTTTCGAAAGTCGCGAAGATCTTGTCGAAGGTGCGAAGGAAATGATGTGCCGCATCCCGGAAAACCGGGTCTTCGCGCATGCGGGCCGCGGTCAGTTCCAGCACGTCGCGGTCGCGGATCCCGCCAAGCGCTGCAACGCTTCGCCCGCGTTCGCCCTGCGCAAAGCGCCTCCAAAGGTCGGGGCGGGCAATCTCGGGCGAAAGATCATCCATATAGATGCCTTCCTGGCTGAGCAGAGTCAGTACATCCTGTGCCGCACGGATCATCTTTGCCACATTGCGGTCCTGCAACGCGAGGCGAAGCGATCTGAATCCGTCCGTATCCTCCGGCGTTTCGGGAAACTGGAAGGCGCGGATGAAATCGTCGTTCGGCAAAGGCACCTGCGCCGCGTCCGAAGGGCCATCGAGCGCAAGGCTCGGCTGATCTTCCGGCACGGGCTCCGCCGCTTGCGTCGCGGGAACCGCACCCACCAGGAAAGCCCCGTCGCGGCGAGAGGCGAATGTGGCCGCAGCCGACGTCTGCGGCCGGTT
>JAAURK010000122.1 GCA_012032275.1 Tabrizicola sp. | reverse complement strand
CGCGCATAGGGATCGTCGGGATCGTACCCCTCGGCCGCCCGGCGCACGGCTACCCCGTCGGCCACGCAGGCGGCAAGCACCGTCACGCAATCGACCGACCGGCAGGCCGGAACCACGCCAACATTCGGCAGCAAACCCGGGGTCGGCTTGATCCCGACCAGATTGTTGAACATCGCGGGCACCCGGCCCGACCCGGCGGTATCCGTCCCAAGCGCGAAGCTGACGATCCCCGATGCCACCGCCACCGCGGAACCAGAGCTGGAGCCGCCCGAGACATAGGCCCGATCGAACACCGAGCGCGGCGCACCGTAGGGCGAGCGTGTGCCGTTCAGCCCGGTCGCGAACTGATCGAGATTGGTCTTGCCGACAAGGATCGCGCCCGCCGCCTTCAGCCGCGCGATCACCGTGGCATCCCTGTCAGGCTGACAGGCGAAAGCCGGGCATGCGGCCGTCGTTGGCAGCTCCACCGCATCGATATTGTCCTTGGCGGCAAAGGGAATGCCCCAAAGCGGCAGCGAGCCGGGCGCTGGATGCGCTGCCAGAAGCGCGACCACCGCCGCCCGCAGCGCATCGTCGTCGACAGTCGAGATGAAGATCGCGCCATCGGTCGCTGCGGCCCTGCGGGCAATGACCTCTTCGATCACATCCTGCGGGGTGAAGGCGCCCGCGCGATATCCGTCGGACAGTGTCTCCATATCCAGGATCAGCGGCAGCATCAGATCTCCTCCAGCACAAGAATCGTATCGCCGCTTCGCACGCTGGTGCCGGCGGTGGCCGCAACGCTGCGGACGCGCCCTGCCAGCGTGGCCTGCACCTCAAATTCCATCTTCATCGACTCCACGATCGCGATCGGGCTGCCCGCGCGCACCGTCTCTCCCGGCGCGACAAGTACTTTCCACACATTGCCGGAAACGGTGCTCGGCACGCCCGTACAGCCCTGCGGCACCGTCACCGGAAAGCTTGCGTCCGTGGTCTGCGGGGTAGCGAAAGTATCGACCCCTTCCTCCTTCCAGCGCTGCCGTTCGGCATCAAACGCGGCCTGTTGGCGGGTCTTGAAGCCCGCAATCTCGTCGCGCCGCCGGTCGAGGGCAGTGGTATAGGCGGCATAGTCGAATGTCGCCTGTTCGATCCGCACCGGGTAGGCGCCATGCGGGAAAGCCGCGCGCGCCTCGGCCAGTTCGGCATGAGAGACCGGGAAAAACCGGATCTGGTCGAAGAAATCCAGAAGCCAGGGCTTGCCATGGCCGAAGGCCGCAGACTGACGCCAAGTGTTCCACATCTGGATAGTGCGGCCGAAAAGCTGGTATCCGCCCGGACCCTCCATCCCGTAGATGCACATATAGGCGCCACCGATCCCCACCGCATTCTCTGGCGTCCAGGTGCGGGCGGGATTGTATTTGGTCGTCACCAGCCGGTGCGCGGGGTCAAGCGGCGTGGCCACAGGCGCACCAAGGTAGACGTCGCCCAGACCCATCACGAAATAGCTTGCGTCGAAAATGATCCGCTTCACCGCCTCTGCATCGGGCAAGCCGTTCATGCGGCGGATGAAGTCGATGTTCGACGGGCACCAGGGTGCGTTCGGCCGCACGCTTTCCTGATACCGGCTCATGGCAAGCTGGATGTCGGGGTCGTCCCAACTCAGCGGCAGATGCACGATCCGGCTGGGCAGCGTGATGGTTTCGGCAGCCGGAAGCCCGGCCTCGATCTCGGCCAGAAGCCCAAGCAGATGCCGGCGCGGCAGCCGGGTGCCGTCGTAATGAACCTGGAGCGAGCGGATGCCCGGTGTAAGGTCGATCAACCCCGGCAGCCCCGCGGCGGCAAGGGCCTGCATCAGCAGATGCACCCGAAGCCGGAGGCCGATATCCAGCACCATCGGACCGTATTCCACCAGAAGATTGTCATCCCCCTGACGGCGGTAGACCACCGGCACTGGGCCTTGCGCATTCTCGCCGAGCAGAGCCGAGCCGGTCTCGAAACCGGCGCGGCGGATCACCGGCCCGGCCAGCGGATCCCCCGGGCGCGCAGCCGGGACGAAACGCAGCTTGTCCCCGGCCTTCAACTGACCGATCTTCCACAGATCCTCGCGCGCGACCACCGCGGGGCAGACAAAGCCGCCAAGGCTTGGACCGTCGGGGCCCAGGATGATCGGCATGTCGCCGGTAAAGTCGATGGCCCCCACCGCATAGGCATTGTCATGCAGGTTGGAAGGGTGAAGTCCTGCCTCGCCGCCATCGGCGCGGGCCCATTCCGGGGTCGCGCCGATCAGTCGCACGCCGGTGCGGGACGAGTTGTAATGCACTTCGTAGGGCGTTGTGAACAGCGCCTCTATATCGCGGTCCAGCATGAAATCCGGCGCGCCCTGCGGGCCGTAGACCACCGAGATCACCCAGTCATGGCCAAGTGCCGGGGGCGGCTCTGGCGGCGGGGCCAGCGGCTGGACCGCGCGCGCCAGGGGCAGGATATCACCCGCCCGCAGCGTTCCCGTCGTATGGCCGCCGAACTGGCCAAGCGAGAAATTCGCTTTGGAGCCGTAGATGTCGGGCAGGTCAAAGCCGCCCGCAACTGCAAGATAGGCCCTTTGTCCCGGCCCCTTGATCGCGCCGATCGTCAGCACCTGCCCCGCCTTCACCGCGAAGGCCTGATGATGCGGCATGGTCTGCCCGTCGCACAGCGCGCTCATCTCGGCCCCGGCGAGAGCGACCACGCAATCCGACAGGAACCGCAGGCTTGGGCCAGACACAGTCAGCTCCAGCGCGGCCGTCCCATCGGCGTTTCCGACCAATCGGTTGGCATCAACGAAGGACCGCGCATCCATAGGCCCGCTTGGCGGCACGCCCACATGCCAAAGACCAAGCCTGCCCGGCAAATCCTGCACCGAACTTTGCGCACCGGGGGCCAGCACCTCGATCAGGTCAGGCGTGAAGGCGAAATCTTTCAACGCATCGGTGGCAACCTCTCCGGATGCGAGCAGATCCGATGCGGCAATGGCCCGCAGATAGGCCAGATTGGAGCCGACACCGTCGATGCGCGTGGCGCAAAGCGCTTTGCGCAACGCCGCGATCGCCTGTGCCCGGTCTGGTGCGGTGACGATCAACTTGGCCAGCATCGGGTCATAATGCGGCGTCACCTCGGTGCCCGCCGCGACCCAGCTTTCGACCCTGGCGTCCGGCGGAAAGACGACGCCCGTCAGGCGGCCCGCCGCAGGCTTGAACCCGGCATGGGGCATCTCGGCGTAGATCCGCACCTCGATGGCGGCACCTTCGGGTTCCAGCGGCGTGGCGGGCATCGCCTCCTCTCCCGCCGCTTGCCGGATCATCATTTCCACCAGATCAATTCCGAACACTTGTTCGGTAACCGGATGTTCGACCTGCAAACGCGTGTTCACTTCCAGAAAGTGGAACGCTTCGCGGACCGGATCGTAGATGAATTCCACCGTTCCCGCGCTTTCATAGCGGACCGCGGCACAAAGCCGTGTCGCCGCAAGGTGCAACTGCGAACGAAGAGCCGCGGAAAGGCCGGGCGCCGGAGTTTCCTCCAGCACCTTCTGATTGCGCCGCTGCAGCGAACAATCCCGTTCGCCAAATGCGATGACCCGGCCCTTGCCATCGCCGAACACCTGGACTTCGACATGCCGCGCCCGCTCGACGAACCGTTCCAGAAACACCCGCGCATCGCCGAAACTGGCGGCTGCAGTGCGCGCCACCCCGTCCCATGCCGCCCGGAGGCCGTCAGCATCGGCGCAGAGCGTCATGCCGATGCCGCCGCCGCCCGCCGTGCTTTTCAGCATCACCGGATACCCGATCTCGACCGCCTGGGCCAAAGCCTCGTCGAGGCTGGTCAGCAACCCCGTTCCGGGCAGCAGCGGCACGCCGTTTTCCAGTGCGATCTGTCGCGCCGCATGTTTCAGCCCGAAGGCGCGGATCTGTGCCGGGGCGGGCCCGATGAACGCTATCCCCTCTGCCGCAAGCGCCTCGGCGAAATCGGCGTTCTCGGCCAGAAAACCATAGCCGGGATGCACCGCTTCGGCGCCCGTCGCGCGGCAGGCGGCGATCACGGCGGCGATGTTCAGATAGCTGTCGCCCGCCGGTGCGGGGCCAAGCCGCACCGCCTCATCCGCCTGCAGGACCGCCGGCGTAAAGCGGTCCGCGTCCGAATAGACCGCGACCGAGCCGATGCCCATCCGGCGCAGCGTCCTCAGCACCCGGAGCGCGATTTCCCCCCGGTTGGCAATCAGCACCTTGGTGAACATGTGCTACTCCGCGTCCCAGACCAGCACGCGGATCGGCGTCGGGTCAAAGCCGTTGCAGGGGTTGTTGATCTGCGGGCAGTTCGAGATCACGCAGAGCACGTCCATCTCGGCCACCATCTCGACATGGTCGCCCGGTTTCGAAAGGCCGTCGACGATCGTCATCCGGCCATCAGGCGAAATCGGCACGTTCATGAAGAAATTGATGTTCGGCACGATGTCGCGCCGGGTCATGCCGTGGCGCGTGACCTCCAGGATGAAATTCTCGTGGCAGGCATGCAGATAGGAGGCCTCGTGCCCGAAACGCACCGTATTGCTTTCGCGTGAACAGGCCCCGGCGCAGGTGTCGTGCCGCCCGCTGGTGTCTGCGGTGACCGTCAGCATGACATTGCCCTCGTTGGACATGATCCGCGTTCCGACACCGATATAGGCGGCACCCTGGGTGCGGATGGTATCCTGCGCCGAGTAGCGTTCGGCGAAGTCGGCGGCGTTGTAGAACAGGGTATCCACCGCCTGCTGACCATGGCTGTCAACGATGCGGATCGTCTGGCCCTTGGCAACGCGGCAGGAAAACGGCGCTTCGGCCGCGACATGATGGTCCTGCACGGCGGTCTTTGGGGAACGGGGCATGGCGGTTCTCTCAGGCATGGATCTTGGCATTGTTTTCGAACCCGCGCCGCGCCTCGGCGGTGGCGGTGCGGCAGATGTCATCGGGGGCGGCGGGCGGCGGCGCAAAGCAGCTGATCTCCACCGCCGCACCCCCCGTTTCGGCAGGGTCAAGCGGATGCGGACAGTTCGACAGCGCCACCAGCACATCCATTTCAGCCCGCAGATCGACGAAATCATCGCCCCTGAGCTTGCCTGTCTGCCAGCCAAGCGAGCCATCCCCGGCCACCGATGTCGGCGCAAAGAGCGTCAGCGCCATCGGGATATCGCGGCGCGAAAGGCCGAACTTGGCCGCGGCGAGCACCAGATTGTCACGGGTGTTGCGGCCATGGCCGCCCTGTGCATTGCCCGCCGCGGTCGATCCGCCCACCAGCACGTCATGGGCGCCGCAGGAATCCTCGATCACTGACAAGAGCACGCGGCCCGCGTCGGAAAAGAGCACCCTGCCCTTGCTGATCACGGTGGTCCACTGCACCTTGATCGTGTCGGGCAGGTTCAGCCTTTCGCCCGGGTCATCCGCACGCCAGCAGACAAGCGCCACGGCCGCATGCGCCCCGGTCTGCGCCACGCGCAAAGCCTCGCCCTTGCGCAGGCGGGTGGCCCAGTACCATCCGGGCGGGATCGTCTCTTGCCGCAGGATCCCCGCGAGAGGCGGCGCAGGCCGCGGTGATGGCGGCGGAAGCGCCCGTGGCGCAGTCTCCAGACCCTTGCGCTGATGTTCTTCATAGCGGGCCCGGTTGGCGGCGATCTCTGCGGCGGGGCGATGCTGGCTCATGCGGCCTGGCTCCTCTTTGGTGGGGTGGGCTGGCCCGCAATGCGCGGCGGCCAGACGGCCATGTCCTGCGCAAGCACGGCTCCGTAGCGGTGCTTTTCGGCCGCCCTGTCGCGCAGCCGTTCAAAGACGAGAACGCGGCAGGCAAGCGTGAATGCCTCGCTCAGGTCATGCGTGACCATCACCACGGTCAGGTCGGTTTCATGCCAGAGGCGCTGCATGAGCTCGTGCATGCCCGCGCGGATGCCGGGATCAAGCGCGCCGAAGGGCTCGTCAAGAAGCAGCACCCTCGGCCGGGTGATCAGCGCCTGCGCCAGCGCCAGACGTTGCTGCATCCCGCCCGAAAGCTGTGCCGGATATTTCCCTTCGTCGCCAGCAAGGCCGACTTCGGCGATCAGCGCCCGGGCCAGATCCGCTGCCGCCCTGCGCCGCGCCCCGAAAAGCCGACCGATCCGTGGCGCGCCCTTCAGATCAAGCCCCAGCATCACATTGCCGAGCACCGTCAGATGCGGAAAGACGGAATAGCGCTGGAAGACGACACCGCGATCCGGCCCCGGCTCTGGCTGCAGCGGCTTGCCGTCCAGAAGGATCCGGCCCTTGGTCGGGGCCTCTTCGCCCAGAAGCATCCTGAGGAAGGTCGTCTTGCCGCAGCCCGACGGGCCGACGAGCGCCACGAAAGACCGCGGCGCAATGCTGAGCGACAGACGCTCCAGCACGATCTGATCGCCGAATTCCTTCCACACATTCTCGATCTGGATGAGAGGCGGGGTCATTGGCCCAGCTCCACCCAGGGAAAGGCGCGGGCGCGCAGCCGCTCCAGCCCCCAGCTCATCACCACGGCGAGGAAGGTGATCCAGACGACATAGGGAAAGATCACATCCATCGCCAGAAACCGCCGGACCAGAAAGATGCGGTAGCCAAGACCGGCCTCCGCCGAAATCGCCTCGGCCGCGATCAGGAACAGCCAGGCCGGGCCAAGCTGCAACCGAAACGAAGTGATCAACCGGGGCAGCGCCTGCGGAAGCACCACCCGGATCGCCACCTGCCAGGACGACGCGCCCAGTGTCTGCGCCTTCACGATCTGTTCGCGCGGCAGTTCCAGCACCCTGCCCGCCAGATCGCGCACCATGACGGGCATCACGCCGATCACGATCAGCGTGATCTTCGAGACCTCTCCAAGACCGAGGGTGATGAAGAGGATCGGCAGCAGGGCGAGCGGCGGCACCATCGAGACCACATCGATAACCGGCGCCAGCGCGGCCCGGGCGACCGGCAGCATCCCGACCACGAGCCCGATCAGCAGGGTCAGCGCCGCGGCAATGCCAAGCCCGGTCAACAGCCTGAAAAGACTGGCGGAAGTATCAACCCAAAGCTGCACTTCTCCGGTGCGGGGATCGGCGGAGAATGCCATCCGCGCCACCGTATCCGCCATCGTCGCCAGCGACGGCAGCAGCTTGTCGTTGGCGTTCACCTCAAGGCGCAGGGCCGACCCGATCAGATAGCCGCCGCCAGCAGCACGAACGGCAGCGCACCAAAAACCAGCATCGTGGTCCGATCGGGTTTCCGGTTGATCCAGCGCATGGCCGATGCTCCGGGGTCCGCCTGCCTAAAGGCCACCCGCCGCCGCCGCGGCCATATAGGCATCGGTGAAGCGCAGCTTGACAAACCCCGCATCGCCCAGGACCGATCCATCCGGAAATTCGATGCCGACGACGTCCGCCGAAGCCGACCCCGGCGCGAAGAGCCCCGCGTTGAAAAGAAAGCCGCGCACCCGGTCCATCGTCGTCTTCAGGTCGGGCGAGGTGGTGAAGGCAACCGCTTCGGCGGGATCGGCAAAGAGCTTTGTATCGGCCATCTGCGCCTCGAACCCGGCCAGATCGGTGCCCGAGGCCAGCCCCATGGCCGTCCGCGCCGCAGCGCCTTCGGGCGTGTCGGCCACCATGATCGCCATGGTTTCATACCAGATCCCCGCCAGCGCCTTGCCGAAATCGGGATTGGCGGCCAGCACATCGGTGTTGACCACCATCATGTCGATGATCTCGCCCGGGATCATGCTGCTGTCAAAGACGCTGGTCGCCCCCGGCAGTTTCGCGATTTCCGAGACCATCGGGTTCCAGGTGACCATGGCCATCACCTCCGGGGTCTGAAACGCGGCAACCATATCAGGGTCCGAGGTGTTGACCGCCGTCACGTCCTTTTCGGCAAGCCCGACCGATTCCAGCGCCCGCGCCAGAAGGTAATGTGATACCGAGAACTGAACCAGATTGACCGATTGACCAGCGATGTCCTGCAGCGTGGTCTTGTCCTTCAGGATCACCGCATCATTGCCGGCAGAGAAATCGCCGATGATGACGGCGGTCGTGTCCACTCCGCCCACGGCCGGGATCGACAGCGCGTCCATATTCGTCACCGTCACCGCATCATAGGCACCGGCCGTGTACTGGTTGATCGATTCCACATAGTCGTTGAATTGCGTCACCTCGATCGTGATGCCGTATTTGTCGGCCCATTTGTCGACGATGCCCGCTTTTTCGGCGTAGCCCCACGGCATCCAGCCGACATAGATCGACCAGGCGACCTTGAAGTCGGTCTTTTCCTGCGCAAGCAGCGGCGTGCCGATCGTTGCCAGGCAAACCATCCCGAAGGCTGCAATTCTGCGGCGAAAGTTATTCATGCTGACCATCCCTGTTTTCAATTGTTCAGGGATTTACGCAGACCAAAGCAGCGCCAATCCCTTGGCTTTGCGAGGTCTCCCGGGCTTTTGTCCCGCCGTGTGCCTGACCGGGATGTCTCCCCGCGCAGTGAGGGCTCTCGGACCAGACGGGCGCAGCCGCCCCGGAACCCTATCCTTCAATCTCGGGTTCACGATGGTCGGGCGCGGCGAGGTCCGTCAACTTTTGCGCGCCGACTTTGCCCGCTGAATGGCAGTCGCCGCATATTTGGGGCGCCGAAACGCCTCGCTGCGCAGCAGATAGGCAAAGTTGAAGCGAATCCGGCGATCGAAGGTGCGGTCGGCCCGGGACCGGCGGATGAAGGCCGGGGCTTTCGTCGGGGCATTCGTCGGGGCATTCGTCGGCCGCACGCGGCTGGCCGATCCGGTCCGCCGCTTCACCCAAAGCAAGATTTATGTGCTGATACCAACGGTTAAGCCCAAGATTTGGGCAACGGAGCCCAATCGACGGGGCGCGTCGGTGACCGGGGGCGCCCGCGGCTTGCCCAACACCGGGGGCCACCGCTTCATCACAACCGGGCGGCGCATCAGGGCGCGCGTCACACGTGAATGGGCGGTCAGGCACTGAAAGACAGCCGTCGCCGCATGGTCTGTAACGGGAGCTGCCACCCGACGATGGATCTCCGCCACCAAAACGGAACCATCCCCGGGGGCCAAGATGGGGAAACACGAATGAAACTGACCCGCCGCATGTTGCTGGCATCTGGTGTCGCCGCAATCGCCGCACCGCGCATCGCCTTCGCTCAGCAGGAGACGATCAAGATCGGCATTCTGCATTCGCTGTCGGGCACGATGGCGATTTCCGAGACCACCTTGAAAGATACGATGCTGATGCTGATCGAACAGCAGAACGCAAAGGGCGGCGTTCTGGGCAAGCAGCTTGAGGCCGTGGTGGTCGATCCGGCCTCCGACTGGCCGCTCTTTGCCGAAAAGGCGCGCGAATTGCTGACGGTTCAGAATGTCGCCTGCATGTTCGGTTGCTGGACCTCTGTCAGCCGCAAATCGGTGCTGCCGGTGATCGAGGAGCTGAACGGCCTTCTGTTCTATCCGGTGCAATATGAGGGCGAGGAAAGCTCCAAGAACGTCTTCTACACCGGCGCTGCGCCGAACCAGCAGGCGATCCCGGCGGTGGACTATTTCCTGGAAGAGCTTGGGATCGAGAAGTTCGCGCTTTTGGGCACCGACTATGTCTATCCGCGCACGACCAACAACATCCTCGACGCCTATCTGCAGCAAAAAGGCATCGCGAAGGAGGATGTCTTCGTCAATTACACCCCGTTCGGCCATTCCGACTGGTCAAAGATCGTGTCCGATGTGGTGGCGCTTGGTGCGGATGGCAAGAAGGTCGGCGTCATCTCGACCATCAATGGTGACGCGAACATCGGCTTTTACAAGGAGCTGGCCGCGGCGGGGGTAACGGCCGACAAGCTTCCGGTCGTCGCCTTCTCGGTGGGCGAGGAAGAGCTTTCAGGGCTTGATACCTCGAACCTCGTCGGCCATCTGGCCGCCTGGAACTATTTCCAATCCGCCGACGCGCCCGCGAATGCCGCGTTCATTGCCGCCTGGAAGGCCTTCATCAAGGACGACAAGCGGGTGACGAACGACCCGATGGAGGCGCATTACATCGGTTTCAACATGTGGGTGCAGGCGGTCACTGCAGCAGGGACCACCGATGTCGATCCGGTCATCGACGCGATGGTCGGGCAGACATTCCCCAATCTGACGGGCGGTATCGCCGAGATGCTGCCGAACCACCATCTGACCAAGCCGGTGCTGATCGGAGAGATCCGCAGCGACGGCCAGTTCGACATCATCAGCCAGACCGATCCGGTTCCCGGCGATGCCTGGACCGACTTTCTGCCGGAATCCGCCGTGCTTGAGGCGGACTGGAAAGACCTGAAATGCGGCATGTACAACACGCAGACCAAGGCCTGCGTCCAGTTGACCTCGAACTACTGAGCCACTGGCCGGACCGGGAGGTGCCACGGCGCGCTTCCCGGTCTTGCCTGGCGTCATCCCCCATCCGGAGACCGCGATGCTGCGTGCGCTGATGATTGCGCTGACACTCTGTCTTGCGCTTGCCTCGACCGCGCGGGCCGAAACCCTGGCCGAAATCGTGGCCAGCAATTCCGACGCGATCAGGAAACCCTCGCGCCAGTCCATCGGCCCGGTGATCGACGCGCTTGTCGCAAGCGGCGATCCCATGGCGGCACCTTTTCTGCAGGCCTGGGAGGGGAAGGCCCTGGGGCAGCGCAAATCCGACGGCGCGTTCTTTCTGCTGGCCGCGGATGCCGAGGGGTTTGCGCTGACGGCGCTGGATGCAGCGCTGCCGGAACGGCCGCGAAGGCCGATATCACCGAGTTGAAGCCCAATGCGGGCGTGCGCGGGCTGATCGCGACGGCGCTGGTGCAGTTCACCCTTTCGGATCCCGACCGCGCGCGCCGGGCGGCGGCGCTGGCTTCGATTGCCAAGGATCCCACCGCCGAAAGCCTGGAGCCGTTGCGGGCCGCCATCGACGGTGAAACCGATCCGGTGCTGAAGGCGCGCAAGCTGCGACTGGAACGCCTGCTGACGCTGCGCTTCGATGCCGATCCCGCCGCACGGGTCGCCGCCATCGACAGTTTCGGCGCCGATCTCGGCCTCGACCTGCGCGCCAGCGCTGTCGCCGCTTGTCGCCACGCGCAGGGTTGCGGCGACCAACCGCC
>JAAURK010000121.1 GCA_012032275.1 Tabrizicola sp. | reverse complement strand
TTGCTCTTTTATTTTGGCGTAACCCCCGATGCCAGCCTGCGTACCGAATTGTATCCCGCGTATACATCAGTATTCGCGGGTTTGTGTTTCCTGAAATTTTACCCACAGCGCGTTTGGTGAGTGGGCGGCCTTCCTGGTGTCGGGGTGGCGCTGGCGGGTTGGGTGATGAATCGTGCTGAAAAGCGACGGGAGCGGGATGTTCAATTGGCCTATCGGAGTAATCGATGACAGCTGAGGCCTACCGCCTGTTGCAAACTCCGCTTGGCGTGCCGGGGTCGGGGACGACGGCGGTGCTGCTCGCGCTGCTCTTGACGCTGAACATCACGCCGGGGCCGCTTCTCTTTACCGAACGGCCGGATGTGGTCTGGGGCCTGATTGCGACGCTGTTCATCGCCAATATTGTTCTCTTGGTGATGAACGTGCCGATGGTGAAGGTCTTCGTGCATATCCTGCAGGTGCCAAGCTGGATCCTGCTGCCGGGCGTGACCATGGTGTCCTTCGTCGGGATCTATTCGCTGACCGGATCGTCGTTCGACATGTTGCTGATGATCGCGTTCGGCGTTCTGGGATGGGTGTTCCGAAAGCTGGAGATCCCGACCGTTCCGGTGATCCTTGGCATCCTTCTGGGCAATTCGATGGAAGACAACCTGCGCCGGGCGATGGTTCTTTCGGATGGCGACTGGACCTATCTCTTCTCCTCGCCGATCTCCATCGGGCTTTGGCTGGCCGCGTTCCTCGGCTTCATCGCGCCGATGTTCCTGCGCAATGTCCTGCGCAAGCCCAACCTGTCGCAGACCGAGGGAACGGAGGATTAGACGAGACCATGCCGACGCGCGTGCTTGTTCCTTCGGGCGTTCTGGGCCTTGGCTTTGACCCCGTGGCGCTGGCCCGCGGGGTGGCGTTCCGTCCCGACATCATCGCCATCGACGGGGGGTCCACCGACAGCGGGCCATTCTCGCTTGGCACCGGGACGTCGAAATACGCCCGCGCCGTCACCCGATCGGAATGGCGGCAACTGATGCGTGCCCGGGCCGAAGCGGGCGTGCCGCTGGTGATCGGCACGGCGGGAACCTGCGGCACGGACAGCACCGTCGACTGGATGCATGAAATCACCGTCGAGCTTGCCGCGGAACTGGGCCAGCGCCTGAGGATCGCCCGGCTTTACAGCAGCCAGCCGCCGTCGCGTCTGGCCGGTGCGCTTTCGGCGGGAAGGCTTCACCCCCTGACGCCCGCGCCCGCGTTGACCGAGGCGGATCTGCCGCAGATGACGCATATCGTGGCGCTGGCCGGGGCAGAGCAGATACAGGCGGCGCTGGCCACCGGCGCCGATATCGTGATCGCCGGACGCACGACCGATACCGGGATCATTGCCGCCCTGCCGCTTCAGCGCGGCGATCATCCGGGGGCGGCCTGGCATGGCGCGAAGATCGCGGAATGCGGGGCGCTGTGTTCCACCAACCCGACGAGCGGCGTGATCCTCGTCGATTTCGACGACACCGGGTTCGAGGTCGAGCCGATGGCGGAAGGGGCAGCCTGCACGCCGCATTCGGTGTCGGCCCACATGCTTTATGAAAACGCCGATCCCTTCATCCTGCACGAACCGGGCGGGTATCTTGATGTGACCGGCGCGTCCTATCAGGCCCTTGGGCCCCGGCGGGTGCGGGTGACCGGATCGGTCTGGCACCCGGCGCCCTATCAGGTAAAGCTTGAAGGCGCACGGGTGGCCGGGTTCCAGACCAGCATCCTCGCGATCCTGCGCGATCCCCGTTACGTGACCCATGCCGAGGACTGGATCGCGCGGCTTCAGGCCTTTCTGGCCGAAACCATCGCGCACCGGATGGGGCTTTCCGCCGGTTCCTACGCGCTCGATTTCCGCCTGATCGGGCTGGATGCCTGCCTCGGGCCGCTGGAAAACCGGCGCGGCAGCCCGGTGGAGCTTGGCGTCCTGGGCCTGATCACCGCCGAGAGCGCCGAAGTCGCGGCCGAGATCGGCAAGCTGATCAATCCCTTCGTCCTCCATTATCCGCTGGCCGCCGATGAAGAGCTGCCGACCTTCGCCTTTCCCTATTCCCCGGCCCAGTCCGACCGCGGCGCCGCCTATGAATTCGCGCTCAATCACGTGATGGATATGGACGACCCGATGGAGGCTTTCCGGCTGGAGGTGAGCGATGTCGCGGCTGGGTGACCTTGTGGTGAAGGTGCGGTCGAAAAACGCCGGGCCGTTCTGGGTGACGGTCGATATCTTCTGCGGCGATCCGGTCCGGTTTGCCGAAGTGGCGGCGGGGATCGACACGGCCCGGGTGGCGGCCCTTTACCGGCAAGCGGAGGCGGCGCTGCGGCGCTTCGACATCCCCGCGCTGTCGGTTGTAAAATTCTCGTTCCCCCGCCCCGTGGTCCAGGGCAGCCGCGAGGACCGCGACATGCACGGCGCCGCCTGGGCGGTTCTGCTGGCCGAAATGGAGATGGGCCGCTGATCGACGGGCAGGAGTGGGTTGGCCAGAGGGTCGGAAAAGCGACTGTCCAGTGGACAGTCGCCCGACCCGATTGCCTGGAGGCTTGAAGCCGGAAGGCAAGGGGTTATCGGCTTGCCTTGACGGTTGGAAATCGGGGCGCGGCTTCGGCGGACATGGTGGGTTGGCACCGAACCAAAGCCTTCCACCCTCGCTGAAGAAGACAACTGGCGGGGGTGTTGCGAGAACTCAGTGTTTCCAGTGGGGCTTCCTCACAAAACCTTTACCTTTGTGAACCTAGTTGGTAGCGTCTGATCAGAGCAATGTAAGGGCGTAGCATGTCGGATGCTGAATCGGTGGGTGGCAGCAATCCTATGGACGACAGCACTGTAGCGTTTGAATACATAAAGTCTGCCGACTTTCGCACCGTTTGGGCAGATGGTGCTGTGGGCGGAGTGACACCGTCAGGCTTCGTCCATCTAGCGGTCTACTCCGAGCGTCCGGCGATACCTCGTCGACAAGTGTTCTCTGTCGTGGATGATGGGGAAGCAGGACAGCGACTTGGTACAGAGATTATCGAGAAGCGCATTTCCCGTGACGCGATTGTAAGGGAAATGCCAGTTGACATTATGATGTCAGCGAGCGTCGCGGAGAGTCTAGCTACGTGGCTAACCCAGCAGGTCGAGCTAATTCGCAGCACACAAAAAGTGGTAAAATGATGAGAGCAACAAATACAGTAGAGACCGTTACGCTGGGCCAGTCGCCTCGCTTTTATGGTAGACGCAACACAAATACTAAGTCTCCCGGTCTTTACACTCCGAAGCCAGATGATTTCGTTGGCTCTTTTTATGCGGTGTTAAGTAGGTGGAAAAGCGAAACTAAGTTCCTGTCTGATCCATATAAGATCACTTCACATCCGAGTTTTGTCGCATTGGTCGAGAATGCCGATGCCGTTATCCCATTAATCAAAATGCAGCTTTCGCGCGAGCCATCCAACCTGATCTGGGTCTTGGAGGACCATTTCGGGTTCGATCCTTACGCTCCGGGAGACGAAGGTGATGTTGTGAAGCAGACAAATCGTTGGTTGGCATATTTGGAAGCAAACGGATAACTACTTGTTTAGTGTTGATTTCCCGCGGCTGCTCAACGCTCAAGCGAAGAAAACCAGCGAGCCAACGCCACAGTATAACTGCATTGCTTGGGCATTTGAAGACAACACGAAATGGTGGTGGCCCATGCGACGGCGCTACTGGCCGGTTCCATTTGATGGAAAGGCCACGATGGAGGCTTTTCAAGATTATCTGAGTGGCAGTGGTTGGCAGCAGTCACAAGATCGTTCTCTACAAGCTGGACTAAAGAAGATTGCCCTGTACGCCAATCTATTTGATGGTCAACCAACACACGCAGCACGACAGCTAGATTCAGGCGCTTGGACAAGCAAACTTGGCGAGGACATGGATCTCACACATGAGTTACATGAGCTAGAAGGGCCAATGTACGGAACGGTAGTGGCAATCTTTTCCCGGCCCAGATGAGATTCTTCACCCCTGCAACGTCCTTACCCCATACCCTTCCCCCCGCGCCTTCATTGCGGCGACGGCGGCGATGCTTGCGGCGGCGGTGGTGAAATAGGGGATCTTGTCCATCAGGGCGACGCGGCGGATGTCGCGGCTGTCAGAGATGGCCTGGCTGCCCTCGGTCGTGTTCATCACCAGTGCGATATCGTTGTTCTTCAGCCGGTCGACGATGTTCGGGCGGCCCTCGTAGACCTTGGCCACGGGGGTGGCGGGAATGCCCTCGCGGCCAAGCCAGGCGGTGGTGCCGCGGGTGGCGACGATCTCGAAGCCCATGGCGGCCAGATCGCGCATCGCGGCGGCAAGCGTCTCGGTCTTGTCCATGTCCTTGATCGACAGGAACACGCGGCCCGCGTCCGGAAGCACGGTGCCCGCACCCATCTGCGCCTTGAGAAAGGCCAGCGCGAAGGTGCGGTCCCAGCCCATCACCTCGCCTGTCGAGCGCATTTCCGGGCCAAGCACCGGATCGACGCCGGGGAAGCGGGCGAAGGGGAGGACGGCTTCCTTGACCGAGAACCACGGCGTGATCGGATCGGCCAGCGTCATCGGATCGGCGAGCGGCAGGTCTGTATCGGGGCCGACGCCATGGTCATAGGCAGCGCGCATCGGGAAATGGGACAACGGCTCTCCGGCCATCAGCCGGGCGGCGATGGAGGCGATGGCAGAATCGGTCGCCTTGGCGACGAAGGGCACAGTGCGGCTGGCGCGGGGGTTGACCTCCAGCACATAGACGGCGCCGTCCTTCAGCGCGAATTGCACGTTCATCAGGCCGACGACATTCAGGGCCAGCGCCATCTGCACGGTCTGGCGCTTCAACTCTCCGATCGTCTCGGGGCTCAGCGAATGCGGCGGCAGGCAGCAGGCGCTGTCGCCGGAATGGACGCCCGCCTCTTCGATATGTTCCATGATGCCGCAGACGTGGACGTGTGTGCCGTCAGACAGGGCATCAACGTCAACCTCGATGGCGCCGGAGAGGTAGCTGTCGAGAAGAACCGGGTTCTTGCCCGAAACCTGAACCGCCTCGCGGATGTAGCGGTCAAGCTGGGCATCGTCGCGGATGATCTCCATCGCGCGGCCACCAAGGACGAAGGAGGGGCGGATGACCAGCGGGTAACCGATCTTTTCGGCAACGGCAAAAGCCTCGTCACGAGAGCGGGCAGTGCCGTTGACGGGTTGCTTCAGGCCAAGCTTGTGAAGAAGCTGCTGGAACCTCTCCCTGTCTTCGGCAAGGTCGATGGCATCGGGCGTGGTGCCAAGGATCGGGATGCCCTCATTGGCAAGCGCCTGGGCAAGTTTCAGCGGCGTCTGGCCGCCGAACTGCACGATGACGCCGTGAAGGGTGCCGTTGTCCTGCTCCACGCGGAGGATTTCCAGAACATGCTCAAGCGTGAGCGGTTCGAAATAAAGCCTGTCCGACGTGTCATAATCGGTAGAGACGGTTTCAGGGTTGCAGTTGATCATGATGGTCTCATAGCCCGCCGCGGTCAGCGCATAACAGGCATGGACGCAGCAGTAATCGAACTCGATCCCCTGGCCGATGCGGTTCGGACCGCCGCCGAGGATGACGACCTTCCTGGCGGCGGAGGGCCGTGCCTCGCATTCCACGTCGCCCATCGCGGGGGTCTCGTAGGTCGAATACATATAGGGGGTCTGGGCCTCGAACTCGGCGGCGCAGGTGTCGATCCGCTTGAAGACGGCAGTGACGCCAAGGTTGCGGCGGGCGCGTCTCACTTGCGCCTCGTCGCGGCCGGTGAGCGTGGCAAGACGGGCGTCGGTGAACCCCATCATCTTCAGCGCGCGAAGGGCGTCCGGGTTCGTGGGCAGGCCTTGCTTGCGGATGTCGGCCTCGGTGTCGATGATCTCGCGGATGCGGGCGAGGAACCAGGGGTCAAAGGCGGTGACATCCTGGATCTCGTCGTTCAAGAGACCATGGCGCATGGCTTGCGCAATGACGCGAAGGCGGTCGGGGGTGGCTTGACCCAGGGCCTTGACGATGGAGGCCTTGTCGGGGACGCCCGTCGTTGAAACCCCTGCGATGGCGATCTCGTCAAAGCCGGTAAGACCGGTCTCCAGGCTGGCAAGCGCCTTTTGCAGCGACTCGTGGATCGTGCGGCCAATGGCCATCGCCTCGCCCACGGATTTCATCGCGGTGGTCAGGTTCGGCACTGCCCCGGGGAATTTCTCGAAGGCAAAGCGGGGGATCTTGGTCACGACATAATCGATCGAGGGCTCGAAGGATGCGGGCGTGACCTTGGTGATGTCGTTGTCCAACTCGTCAAGCGTGTAGCCGACCGCCAGTTTCGCGGCGATCTTGGCGATGGGGAAACCGGTGGCTTTGGACGCCAGGGCCGAGGACCGCGACACGCGGGGGTTCATCTCGATCACCACCATGCGGCCATCCGCCGGGTTGATCGCCCATTGCACGTTCGACCCGCCCGTCTCCACCCCGATCTCGCGCAGGACGGCGATCGAGCCGTTGCGCATGATCTGGTATTCCTTGTCGGTCAGCGTCAGGGCCGGGGCCACGGTGATGCTGTCGCCGGTATGAACGCCCATCGGATCGACGTTTTCGATGGAGCAGACGATGATGGCGTTGTCGGCGGTGTCGCGCACCACCTCCATCTCGAACTCCTTCCAGCCAAGGAGGGATTCGTCGACCAGAACCTGCGCCACGGGAGAGGCCTCCAGCCCCGAACGCACGATCGCTTCGTAGTCGTCGCGGTTGTAGGCGACACCGCCTCCGGTGCCACCCAGGGTGAAGGCGGGCCGGATGATGGCGGGAAGGCCAACATATTCCAGTGCCGCGATGGCCTCGGCAAGACCGGCGGCAATGTCGTATTTGCCGGTGGCGAGTTTCGGCGCGGCAATGATGGTTGCCTTGGGGTTTTCAAGTCCGATCCGGTCCATCGCCTCGCGGAACAACTTGCGATCTTCTGCCATTTCTATGGCTTCACGCTTGGCTCCGATCAGCTCCACCTTGTACTTTTCCAACACACCCATATCTGCCAAGGCCAGAGAGGTGTTGAGGCCGGTCTGCCCGCCCATCGTCGGCAGCAGGGCGTCGGGGCGTTCCTTTTCGATGATCTTGGCGACGACTTCGGGGGTGATCGGCTCGATATAGGTGGCATCCGCCAGCCCCGGATCAGTCATGATCGTCGCGGGGTTCGAGTTGACCAGGATCACCCGGTACCCTTCCTCGCGCAGCGCCTTGCAGGCCTGCGCACCGGAATAGTCGAATTCGCAGGCCTGTCCGATGACGATGGGACCGGCGCCGATGATCATGATCGACTTGATATCGGTCCGCTTCGGCATGTCAGCCCCCATCCATCGCGCAAAACTTGGCGGGTTATAGCCATGCGGGCCCGGGGCGCAAGGGGCGATCGGACGGCCGCGCCGACCGGCTCCTAAAGGCGGATGCCAAGGCGTCGGGCGACCAGGAGGACCAGCAGACAAAGCACGATCGTCAGCCCGCAGCCCAGTGCAAGCGCGGGCCAGAACCCCATGCCGCGGCGCAAAAGCAGTGGGATCAGCACGAACATCGGCAGGGATGGCAGGACGAACCAGAGCGTCGCCCCGGCATGATCGGCAAGACGCGTGGCGTCATGCGTATCGTGCCAGAGCCAGATCATGCCGATCACCGATACAGAGGCAGCGAGGCGATCAACGCGCCGATGCCGGGCTGGCGGCGTGCGATCTCGGACGCGATGGCGATCAGGATGCCGGAGACGGCGGCCTTGACGAACAGATAGGTCATGCGGCCCCCATTTCTGGTGATCCCCGCATGAGGCGATGAAAGACGTGCCTTTGTCAACGCAGCCAGGATGCCGCTGCCCGACGTCCGTCGACGACATTTGTCGGCAGAGGTCGCAAACGCGCCGCCAGCGGGCATGAACCATCTGGCGGCCCCGGCACGAAGGGCTTAGGTCAGCCATGGAGCGGCCGCACAACGGAGGTGGCGTGTCTTGATCTTGTGCGAATACGGACCGGGCGGTGTACCTGCGCTGTTTCACGGCGCGACATCGGTCTTTACGGCCCATCGCATGCGTGAGGTCGCCCCGGTTCTTGCGCGGGCCGATGCCGCACGGGCGCGGGGCAAATGGATCGCCGGTTTCGTCGCCTATGAGGCGGGCTATGCGCTCGAGCCGCGCCTCGAGGGGTTGATGCCACGCCGGAGGCCCGGGCCGCTCATCTCCTTTGGCGCGTTCGAAGGCCCGGAAGCGGCGGAGGACGTGCTGGCCCGGGCCGCCGAGGAAGGGCGCGGAACGGCGATGTCGGAGCCAAGGCCAGTGATCAGCCGCGCGGCCTATGACCGGGCGATGGCAGAGGTGCTGGCGTGGATCGCGGCGGGCGACTGCTACCAGGTGAACCTGACCTTTCCGATGACGGCAAAGCTTGAGGCGGGCACGCCGCTCGGGCTTTACGGCGCGTTGCGGCGGACCGGGCCCGTCGGCCATGGGGCCTTCGTGGATTTCGGCACCGGCACAGCCCTGGTGTCGCGTAGCCCCGAGCTCTTCTTCCGGCTGGAGGCGGACGGGCGGATCGTCACCCGGCCGATGAAAGGAACAGCGCCGCGAGACCCCGACCCCGCCCGCGATGCCGCAATCAAGGCCGCATTGCAGGGATCGGCCAAGGACCGGGCGGAAAATCTGATGATCGTCGATCTCCTGCGCAACGATATCTCGCGGCTGGCAAAGGTGGGAACGGTCCGGGTGCCCGCGCTCTTTGCGATGGAGGAATATTCCACCGTGCACCAGATGACCTCGACCATCGAGGGTAAGCTGAAGGAGCCCGCGTCGCTGCCGCGTCTGATCGGGGCGCTGTTTCCCTGCGGGTCGGTCACCGGCGCGCCGAAGATCCGGGCGATGGAGATCATCCGCAAGGTGGAACCCCATGCCCGGGGGGTGTACTGCGGCGCGATCGGGTGGATGAGCCCGGACGGGCGCGCGGATTTTTCGGTGGCGATCCGGACGATGCATGTCCGGGGGCAACGGATCGTGATGAATGTGGGCGGCGGGGTCGTACATGGTTCCACCGCAGATGGCGAATGGGAGGAGGCGCTGTGGAAAGCGCGCTTCGTGAAGGCGGCGATGCGCCGGGCCTGATGCTGATCGAGACGATGGCGCGGGAGGCAGGCGGGATCCGGTACCGCGGGCTGCACATGGCCCGGATGTCGCAGGGCGCGGCGCTTCTCGGCTGGCGATGGGACGAAAGCGCGGCAATGGCCGCGATCAACGGGCTGCCGCCGATGGCGGAGGCACGGTTGCGCCTGACGCTGGATGCGGAAGGGAGGTTCGAGGCCACACTCTCCCCGATGCCCGTTCCCGCGACCCGCTGGACCGTGTCGATCGCGGCAGAGCGGCTCTTGTCCTCCGACCCCTGGTTGCGCATCAAGTCCAGCCGTCGCGGCACCTATGAAACCGCAAGAGCCGCCCTTGCGCCGGGCGCGGACGAAGCGATCCTGCTGAACGAGAGGGGCGAGGTCTGTGACGGCACGATCACGACGGTCTTCTTCGACCGCGGCGAGGGTATGCGCACGCCGCCTTTGTCGTCAGGCCTTCTGCCCGGCGTGCTGCGCGCCGCGATGGCTTGCCCGGAAGAGGTGCTGATGGCGGCCGACCTCCCGCGGGTGCGGCTTTGGGTCGGAAATGCCCTGCGCGGTTTGATCCCGGCCGTATTCATCTTGGGTCAAATATCCCCGCCGGAGGCTCCCGGCCCAACCGCATGATGCCTCCGGCGGGGATATTTCTCGCCAAGATGAAAGGGCGATGGGCTTGACTCCTTGCATCGGGAAGGGTGTATCGACGCGATTGCCTCTGCGCCCTGAAGGAAATGAAGATGCACGCCTACCGCAGCCATACTTGCGCCGACCTGAACACCGCCCATGTCGGGGCCGAGGTGCGGCTTGCAGGCTGGGTGCATCGGGTGCGCGATCATGGCGGGGTGCTCTTCATCGACCTGCGCGATCATTACGGGATCACCCAGGTGATTGCCGACAGTGACAGTCCGGCCTTTGCCGGGATCGAGAAGCTGCGCGCCGAATGGGTGGTCAGGATCGACGGGCGGGTGAAGGCGCGGGATGCGGCGCTGGTCAACGCAAAGCTTCCGACCGGCGAGATCGAGGTCTATGCCACCGGGCTGACGGTTCTCGGCGCGTCGGAGGAGCTGCCGCTGCCGGTCTTTGGCGATGCGGAATACCCCGAGGAGACGCGGCTCACCTACCGTTTCCTTGATCTGCGCCGTGACACGATGCACCAGAACATGATGCTGCGGTCGAACGTTGTGCGGTGGCTGCGCAACGCGATGTGGGACCAGGGGTTCACCGAGTTCCAGACGCCGATCATCACCGCCTCCTCCCCCGAAGGCGCGCGCGACTTTCTGGTGCCAAGCCGCCTGCATCCGGGCAAGTTCTACGCGCTCCCACAGGCACCGCAGCAGTTCAAGCAGCTGATCATGGTGGCGGGTTTCGACCGCTATTTCCAGATCGCCCCCTGCTTTCGCGATGAAGACCCCCGCGCCGACCGCTCGCCGACCGATTTCTACCAGCTTGACCTCGAGATGAGCTTCGTCACCCAGGACGACGTCTTCGCCGCCGTCCAGCCGGTGCTGCAAGGGCTGTTCGAACACTTCGGCAAGGGTCGCAAGGTCCATGCCGACTGGCCGCGCATTGCCTATCGGGACAGTCTGAAGTGGTACGGCAGCGACAAGCCCGACCTGCGCAACCCGATCCGGATGCAGGATGTGTCGGAGCATTTCGCAGGGTCGGGTTTGCGATCTTTGCGAAGTTGCTGGAGACAGAAGGCAACGAGGTCCGTGCCATTCCGGCCCCCACTGGCGGCAGCCGGAAGTTTGCCGACCGGATGAATGCCTTTGCGCAGAAAGAAGGCCTGCCGGGGATGGGGTATATCATCTGGCGCGAGCGCGAGCCTTTGTCTGCCTACAGCGAAGTCCTAAAGAAGATTGAGAACGGCGACACCGACTTTAGCGAGTTCAAGGCCGTTTCTGAAGAATACAAGAATTTCGAAGCTCGGATAGTTACTCTGATAAAAGCAGGTGATGCGCTAGATAAGCTAGAGGCCCGCGAGCTGGCAAAACTGTACCTTGGCGACATC
>JAAURK010000120.1 GCA_012032275.1 Tabrizicola sp. | reverse complement strand
GTGACGGATCCAGTCCCGCACAAGGGTTTCGGGCCAGGGTGAGGGCACCGACATCAGCATCCGCGCGACCTCTGGCCGCCCGCCGATCCGCGACAGCGCCTCCCAGTCGCGGTCGGCGTCCAGAGGCGCCAGGCGCAGCCGCGCCGTTTCGATCACCAGCGGGTTGGCGCGGGCAAAGCCGTCGCGCGTCAGCAGCATGTCGATGTGTCTGGCGTCGGCCTTTCGGGCGAGCACGTGTTTCATCCCCTGCCCGGTTTCGACAAAACCAAGCTTCGCCAGAACCCGGGCGGATCTGTCATTCCCCAGGAAATATCCCGAAACGACCGGCCTTGCCGCCGGATCCGCGAAATGCGCTGCCAGCACGGCCCCTGCTGCCTCGGTCGCATAGCCGCGGCCCCAGGCGGTGTGGCCAAGCCAGTACCCGAACTGGCTTTCCAGCGCGATCAATCCCTGAAACCCGGCTTCATCGGCGATGACCCAGACGCGACCGGCATGTGCCCGCGGCAGAAAGGCGCGGAAGTCCCTGGCTTTGTAGGGATAGGGCACCACGGTCAGCCACCGCGAGACCTCGAGGTCACTCGCCTGCCCGACCAGCGCCGCCTGATCCGAGGCGACGAGCGGGCGCAGCGTAAGCCGCGCCGTCCGAAGCCGGGCGCGGAGGGCCATCACCCCTTACCCGAGCTTGCGGATATAGGTCCAGGTCGGTACCTGTGCCCCGCGCGCGACCGAATAGCTTTCGGCATCGCCAAGATACTGGAAGCCCGCATTGGTCAGCACCCGGGCGGATCCGGGATTGTCCTGAAAGACTTCGGCAAAAATCGCGCGGTTCTTCTGCGGGTTGGCGGCGACAAGCGCTTGCACCGCCTCGGACGCGATGCCAAGGTTCCAGAACGCGGGCGCGACCCAGTAGCCGATCTCGGACTGGCCCCTGTCGAACCGGCTTTCATCCATCCGCTTCAGGCTGATGACCCCCAGAACTTCGGGCAGTCCGATGGCCAGCCCGTCGATCACCCAGACATCCTTCGGCCCCGATGCTTTCATCGCACGGGTGACGAAGGCCTCGGTTGCCCCCGGTGGCAGTGGATGCGGGATGGAGCGCGTCGCCTCGGCAACCCGGCGGTCACCGGCATACATTGCGAAAAGGCCGGCATCGGAATGGCGCACCGGGCGCAAGACAAAACGGCCAGCAGAAATCTGACCTTCGAAAACCGCAGGATTCATGTCCAGCGTCATGACTTATACCTCCACCTCACGCGACCGATCCAAAGGATCGGCGCGCGCTCCCTCTCCCATATCCAGATGGGAACTTGCGTTTGTTCTGCCAAGAGAAGATGGCAGAAGCGTGATCTTCCTTTGTCCTCTTCCCGGCCCGGCCGGGGCAAAGGAAAAGGGCCGGCGCTTCCGCCGACCCCCCATCTACAAGTCAATTGTAAAGGTTCGGCTTACTCGGCTGCCTCCTGGGCGGGAAGAACCGAAATAAATGTGCGGCCCTTGAACCCTTTCTTGAAGGTCACGCGGCCCTCGACCGTGGCAAAGATCGTGTGATCGGTGCCCATGCCGACGCCATTGCCGGGGAACCAGCGGGTTCCGCGCTGACGCACGATGATGTTGCCGGGAATGGCTTCCTGACCGCCGAACAGTTTCACGCCCAGACGGCGACCGGCGCTGTCGCGACCGTTGCGGGATGAGCCGCCTGCCTTTTTGTGTGCCATGGGGTGTTACTCCTTCGCTTCAGCGGCCTTGGCGGCGCGCTTCGGTTTTGCAGCGGGGGCTTCGGCCTTTGCCTCTGCCGCTTTCTTCGCAGGCTTGGCGGCAGCTTCTTTCGGTGCCGCTGCCTTTGCCTCTTTCGCGGGTTTCGCCGCCCCCGTCTCATGCGCGGTGCGGCGGGCGTCCGCGGTTCCGGTCGCGGCGGCAACGCCCGACTTTTCGGCGCCCGAGGCCAGCACATCGGTCACCCGCAGCAGCGTCAGGTGCTGGCGGTGGCCCTTGGTGCGCTGGCTGGAGTGTTTCCGGCGGCGCTTGACGTAGTGGATGACCTTGTCGCCCTTGATCTGCTCGATCACCTCGGCCTGCACGGCGGCGCCCTTGACGAAAGGCGCGCCCACGGTGACCTTGTCACCGCCGACCATCAGGATGTCGTTGAACTGGATCTTGTCACCGGCCACAGCCGCAAGCTTTTCCACGCGCAGAACGTCACCCGCCTGCACCTTGTACTGCTTGCCACCGGTCTTGAGGACCGCAAACATGGGTCTTTCCTTCTCTTGCTCCGCGCCCTGCGGCCCCCTTCACGGGTGTTTCGGGTTTCCCCGCCTCGGACAGCGCGCCCTTGCGGGCGTCATGAATGAATGGCCCGGCGAGAGTCGCCCCTCGCCGGGATGCGCGCTTATGCGGCGGGCAGGCGGCGGTGTCAAGCGGTTCCCCGTCGCGGATGGTGTTCAGAGGCGAACCGCCCCTTTCGCGGTCAGGGATTGCCGCGCGCGGACGGGGCGGAGGTCGAAACCGCCGCCGGAGCGGCCGCTTGCCATTCAGTCGGGGTTTTTCCAGTGATGCGGCGGAACTCGCGATTGAAGTTGGACTTTGTCAGGAAACCGGCCTCCAGCATCGCCTCGGTCGCGGTGGCACCGGAGCTCAATGCCTCACAGGCCGCCCGAATGCGGTGCGCATTGACGTGGCGCGAGATGTTGTCGCCGGTCACCAGGTTCACGGCAACGGAAAGCCGCTTGGCAGGGACATGCAGGCGACGGGCGAGTTGCGCCAGCGTCAGATCCGGATCGCGCCAGGGACGGCGGCTCTGCATGAGATCTTCCAGCCGCGCGAAGAGGGCGTGATCATCCTCGCTCGGGCCGGAACCGGACGGCAGCTCCGCGATCTCCTCACGACCGGTCATTCCATCCGCGGCCAGGGCCAGCGCCCCGATCAGCAACAAGAGCGCCGAGGTCGCCAGATCGACCATCACGGGCACCTGCGCCGTGTGGCCCCGTGCGACGGCGAAGGCGATGCCCATGTCGCTGAAGGCCGACAGCGCCAGCGCAGCCGCGATCCCGGCCCAGACAAGGCGGGGCATGCCGCCCTGCCCCAGCCGCATACGCGGCAGGTCCGCGCCAGCCTTGCGCAAACCAAGCGCAAGCGCCGCCGCATAGCAAAGAAAGGAAAGCGGAACCACAAGCTCAAGCAAAAGCGACTGCTGAAACCGAAGGGCGATTGCCACCAAGGGACCAGTCGCATGCACCGCATCGCGAAGCGCCAGTCTTTGCCCAAGGCCATCGGTTTTCCAGGCCAGCCAGGCAAGGGGCGGCGCAGCCATCGCCGAGACAGGCTGTGCCAGCCGCGCCCAGGCCACACCGTAATGCAGGGCCAGCGCGTTGATCACGGCCTGGAAAGCCAGCAGTGCCAGCAGCGCCGCGATCATCGGCACCGGACGCCCGCGCAACAGGATGCGAAAGGCTTGGAAGCCAAGAATGAGGCTCAGGACAATAGGCATGGGCAGTGCGATCATGCCGATAGCGGTAGTCCTCGAACCGGTTTTGCACAACCTCGAACCGGTTTCAGGGCGCGCAGGGCGCAGGTTCCGGGCAGGCAGGGCGGACAGCAACCGATGGAGTGTCCCATGAAACGCCTGATCCTCTGCGCCCTGCTTGCCATGGCGCCGTCCACCCTTTCCGCCCAGACAGCCGGTGTCACAGAGGGCGAGATGCCCGCGCCGCACCACAAACGGACGATGGAATATGCGCTCTGGTATCCCGCGCCGCAGGACAGCAGGACCGCACCTTTCGGGGGCAATCCTGTCTTTCGTCCCGTGGATGTGGCGGTGGATACCGACCCGCTGCCGGGGCGTTACCCGCTGGTCGTGATGTCGCATGGGCTTGGCGGGCATTACCGCTCGCTGGGGTGGCTGGCCGCCGGGCTGGCGCAACGCGGGGCCCTCGTACTCGCGGTGAACCACCCCAACAGCACCGTCTTCGATTTCGACATGCAGGCTGGCCTGCAGCACTGGACCCGCGCCGACGATCTGCGGCTGGCGTTGGATCATGTCCTGGCTGATCCCCGCTTTGGCCCGCTGATCGATCCGGGCAGGATCGGTGCCGCCGGATTTTCCTATGGCGGATGGACCGCGCTATCGCTTGGCGGGGTGCGCGGCAACCTTGCCGGATACCGGGATCACTGTGCCACTGCCCCCTCCGGCCACTGCCGCGACATTGCGAAGGGCGGGGCAGATCTGGCGGCGCTTGATGCCAGGGCCTGGGATGCAGACCATTCCGATCCCCGAATCTCCAGCGTGGTGGCGATCGATCCCGGCCTGACCTATGGCCTTGGTGCCGTCAACCTCGCCTCGCTGACCGTTCCGACCCTGCTGATACAGCTTGGATCCGGGGACGACCGGCTGGACAGCACGGACATCTCCGCCACGGGAAGCAACCTGACCGGCCTTGTGCCCAAGGCCAGGCTGATCGAGATCGCGCCCGCCTTCCACTTCTCGGTCCTGCCGCTCTGCACCGAAAAGGGCGCGATGATTCTTGAGGAGGAAAACGACGACCCGGTCTGCACGGACCCGAAAGGCGCGGACCGCGCGGCCATTCACGCGCAGATCATCGAGGTGACAGCCCGGCATCTGGGCTTGCCCTGACGCCCGCGCGCTGCGGACGATGCCATGCCGTGGTCAGCCCGCTCTCCCTGACTTCGGCCTGCCGCAGACGGGGTCACCGCCGATCTCGGGCGTCAGATGTCGCTGCCCTGAAGCGCCAGGCCCGCCGCGCGGCCAAGATCGTGAGAGATGCCGCGGAACACGACGTCAAAACCGGCAAAGAGGGCAGCGTTCAGGCGCTGTCCCGCCGCGGTTTCGGAAAAGGCGACATAGGCCTCCATCTCGCTGTCGGAGAGGGGCGTGTAGGCGAGCAGAAGGAAAGGATAGAGCCAGGCCTCGGTGTCTCTCCGTATCTGCTCCTCCTGACCCCAGACATCGGCCATGATGTCTTGCTCGTTCATCGCCGGGCCCAGCGTGCCGCTTTCGTTCATCCCCTGGAAAAAGGCCAGATTTCCGGTCATCGCACCGGCGACGTTCATCTCGATCAGTTCGTTGGCTTCGGCAAGCTTGCGGATCAGCTTGACACGCGGGTCGCGGGCGCCGACGGCCTTGTCCCAGGCAACGCGGGCGGCCTCTTCGGTGGCTTCGTCAAGCAGGGCGTAGCGGGCATCGATCTCCAGCTTCAGGATCCGCTGGCCGGGCTCGGATCCGAAGAACGCCTGCATCTCGGCAATCGCGGCAGCATCGCCCGACAATTCGCGCGCCATGATCTCTTCAAACTCGCCCTGCAGGCGCGGGATGTCGTAGATCGCAGCGACGGCGGCCTTCCAGCGCTCGCCGCCGCGGCCGGGGAACATGTCGGCCTCCATATCCTCCCCCCCGCGAGACCCCTTCGGCCTTCAGCAAGGCGAAAAGCTCGGGGATCATCATGGTCTTCGACAGGGCACGAAGCTCCTCAGCCGCGTCCCCGGTCTCTCCCTCGCCCGCCTCCGTCGCCGTCTGGGCCAGCGCCGCAGGGCCGCAAAGCGGCGCGAGAAGAAGGCTTGCAATGAGAAGCGCGCGCAGGGTCATGATCGGCATCCTTTCCGGGTGTCGGCAGAGAGCTAACCTCTCCACCGGTCTTTGCCAAGGTTCGGGCGCACAAACCGGCGTGAGACCGCGCTGCAACGAGCGCCCCTTCGCCACAAATCGGGGTTGCACAGCGGCATCGCTGCCGCTACACCGCCCCTCATAGACGACCCCCAAGCGCGGAGAGGTGCCGGAGTGGTCGATCGGGGCGGTCTCGAAAACCGTTGTGGGTTTGCGCCCACCGTGGGTTCGAATCCCACCCTCTCCGCCATTTATCCAGATCAGAAAATCAGCTAACGTGATAATTTCAAAGCAGATTTTGGCATTCACGTCTTCTGCGAGTTGATAAATCCGCTTGTTTTGCTGCACACATTGCTGCACAATGTGCCGCACACCAGCGGAGGGCGCGGCATCATGAGCATCACCAAGCGGAGCGACACGTTCCATCTGAGACGCCGCGTTCCAAGGCGATACCGGGAGGTAGAGCCGCGCGAAACGGTCTGGATCAGCCTTCACACGGACTCCGCGACGCTCGCCAAGAGCAAGGCGGAGCGGGCGTGGGGGCAGATGATAGAGGCTTGGGAAGCTCGCCTTGCCGGGGATACCGACGACGCAGAAGCCCGCTATGCCGCCGCCCAGGAATTGGCCCGCGTCCGGGGCTTCCGCTATCTCGACGCCGGGCGCGTCGCCCGCCTCCCGGTGCAAGAGCTTGTCGAGCGCGTGGAAGCCGTCTCCGCGCCCGCTGGCGAGCCCGAGAGGCTTGAGGTCGCCGCGCTCATGGGCACGGTGCCAGAGCCGCAGATAACGGTGCAGAAGGCGCTTGATCTCTATTGGACGCTCGCCCGTGAGAAGACCTTCGGCAAGAGCGAGGATCAGCTTCGCCGCTGGAAGAATCCACGGCTCAAGGCGGTGAGGAATTTCGTCGCCGTCGTGGGCGACAAGGCAATCGACAACATAACCCGCGACGACATGCTCGACTTCCGCCAGCATTGGCTTGAGCGGATCGAAGGCGGCGAGGTCACGGCCAATTCGGCCAACAAAGACCTGATACATCTCGGCGACGTGCTCAAGACCGTGAACACGATGAAGCGCCTCGGGCTCAACCTCCCCTTGGGCGAGCTTTCGTTCAAAGAGGGCGAAACCCGGACACGGCCCCCTTTCTCGACGGGATGGATTCGCGACAAGTTGCTCGCCCCCGGCGCGCTCGACGGGCTCAACCCGGATGCGCGGGGGCTGGTGCTCGGCATGGTCAACACCGGCTATCGCCCCTCGGAAGGTGCTGCGCTCACGGCGGAGACGATCCGGCTTGACTGCGACGTGCCCCACATCTCGATTCAGCCCGAGGGACGGCAACTCAAGAGTCAGTATGCTCGCCGCGTCATCCCGCTCACGGGCGTCTCGCTGGAAGCCTTCAAGGCGTTCCCCGAGGGCTTCCCCCGCTACCGGGACAGCGCCACCCTGAGCGCGACCGTCAACAAGTTCATGCGGGCCAACAGGCTCTTGGAGACGCCCGCCCACAGCATGTATTCGCTGCGCCACAGCTTCGAGGATCGGATGCTTGAGGCCGGTATAGATGATCGGATTCGGCGCGACGTGTTCGGGCATCGGCTTGACCGCGAACGCTACGGGGCCGGGGCGTCGCTCGCCCAAGTCCGAGAATTGTTGGAAGGCTTGACCCTCTGAGCCAAGAGCGCCCGCGCCCGGCGCTGCACATCGGTCTCGCCCCGTTCCCGCGCCCGCGCGTCGGCAAGCTCGGCTTCGAGGCGCTCGAAACCGGGGCGACGCCGGAGTCGACTTCCAGCATCTTCGCTACCTTGAGCAAGGCGCGTTCGATCCTGTCAGCCGCTACGGTCATCGCCCCGGTTGCCCTTCTCTCAGAAGGTGCCGTTGAGACGGACGCGGACGCTCGCCGTGCGCGTGCCAGCGGCAGAGACGGCGGTGCCCACTTTCGTGTTGCCGCTCGCCGTCGTCGTCATGGCCCCGTCGCTCGCGCGCCAATAGACGGCGGCCCCGATAGTGAAGTCGTCGGCGGCGACCTTGGGCATCTCGAAGACGCCTTCCGTCACCAGCACCAGCGGCTCGCCGATTGCAGCGTCGCCCGAGGCGATGCCAAAGAGGTTGCCCACCTTGACGCCCGCGCCCGAGGTCGCGGCGGCGGCGGCGGTCACGGTGATATTCTCACCGGGTTGAACGAAGTTCTTCATGGTCAGAGTCCTTTCGAGGTCTGGAAGAGGATGCGGCGCGGGGGCTTGATGGCCCCCGCAAGCTCGGCTTCGAGGTCGGCGACATAGCGTTCCAGGGCGGCGCGATTGGTCGGGCGGTATTCCACCTTCTCGCCGTTCTGGTCGGTCACGCTCACGGCCATGGTGCCCGTGAGAAGCTGGTGCAGCGCCTCACGGGCTTCGGACAGTCGCTCTTGCGTCGTCAGCATCGCCACGGTCAGGAGCCTTCGTGGAGATACGCGCCGCGCCAGTCGAGCCAGCCCGCGCCGAAGTCGAGGTAGGCCCGGAAGGACAGCCCGAGGGAGTCCCACATCTCGCGCCGCTGGATTTGGACGCCTTCCGCCCCGGCGAGGTAGACGTAGCGGAGCGCCGCCAGCCGCGCCGGATCGGCGAAGATGTAGACGGCATCCCCTTCGAGACGGGGTTCCACCAGGAGCGTGAGCTTGCTCGCCGCGACGTTCACTTCGTCGGATTTCGTCGGGTAGGTTTCGGCGAGGATTTGTTCGGCAAGGGTTTCGATCTCCGGCCCCACCAGCATGAAACGCGGAGCCGCGCCCACGATGGTCTTGCCGTCCGTTCCCTTCGCCGTCCGCATGGCCTGGCGGGCGTCGGTGAACACGTCCACGCCAGTGGAGCCGATGGCCCCCGCAGCGCCGCCGCCCACGTTCCCGAGGTTGCCCCGGCTGGCGTCGAAGACGGCGGTCGCCGTCCCGCATGGCCGGGTTGCCGGTGACACGTCGCCAGCATCAGCGCCGCTTCGGTCTGCGCCGCCGCCTCGCCGAAGGCCCGCGTCATGTCGCCGAGAACGTTGAGGTCGTCGTTGACGATCAGGTTGCGGGACACGTCGAGCCGCCGCCCCGTAGGTCTTGGCTTGGATCGACTCCCCCTCTTCGCCGCGCGAGGTCGCGGTAAACTCGCCGTTCTCGGCAAGCTCTTCGAGTTGCCCCATCTCGCCGAGACGAATGGCGGTGCTCGCCTTGAAGTCGCGGACGGTGTGCTTTCGGAAGAGCCCCTTCACCGGGGATTCCGCCGTCTGATAGGATTGCATCGCCGTCTTGTTCATCGCGTCCATGACGGTGAGCGGGAAGTCGGAGACGGTGTGGGCGGCGGAGCGGTGGAGGATTTCGTCGCGGCTCATGCCGCGAGTCGAGACGCCCGCCCGCTCGACGCTGGCGCGGGCCATGTCGAGAAGACTCGTGTCGGCAAACTCGCGCGACGCCTCGGGCAGCTTGTCGAGCCCGCCCATGCGATAGGCGAGCGCGTCGGCCTGCCGGGTGCGGATAGTAGCCGGATCGTCGGCCCCGCCGCCGTGAACGCGGATGACGGGTTGCGAGCGCCGCCGGGACTGTTGGGCATCCCAAGCCGCCGCCTTCGCGGCGTCCAGGTCCGCGCCGGAGTCGATCAGGGCATCGGCCTCTTCCGGGGGCAGGTTCGCGCTGCGGAAGAGCGCGCGAATGTCGCTCCGCCGCTGGAGTTCCGCCGCCTCGGGCGAAACGGTTTCGGGCGTCGTGTCGGGCATGTCAGAGGTCCTTTCGTTGCTTCGGATGCCGGTGTTTTCGTCGGCAGGGTTGGGGGTCAGGGAGGTTTCACAAATGGTCCACCTGACGGCAGTTCTGGTGCGCCGCCCTTGGGCATCGGCGCCGTTGCGCCACTCGGGCACGATGTAGCCAACGGACACGCCGCGAAGCGTTCCGTCCTTCACACGCGCCGTGATCGGGGCCACGTCGTCGGCTTGGCTCAGGCGGAGCCGGGCAATCGCTTCGCCGCCTTCCACGCGGACGGACTCGACGATGCCAACCACGTCGCGGGCGCTCCCGAGGCGGTGATTGTCCACCAGCGGGACGCCTTGGGCGCGGGCGAGGTCCAGCCCGCCAAGCGACAGGACTTCGAGAAAACCGCCTTGACGGTCGCGCCGGGCAACAGGGGTTTCGGTGGCGATGACGGCTTCAAACGTGAGCGTGGCGTCATCCCACGACGCCGGGCGCGCGGGCATGGAACGGCGGAACGTCTCCGCGTCCTGCCACGCCGGGGGCACGGGATTCGCCGTCTCGGAGCCACGCGCGGCGGGCGGGCCGTCATACTTGCCGGTCGGGTCAGCCATTTGTCGGGGCATTGGATTCTCCGGTGAAGGTGAGCCCGAGGGCGCGTTCGCGTTCGCGGTCTGCGGCAATCTCGGCGTCGAGCGCGGCGACGTTCCACCCAAGGGCGGCGACAGCTTGGCGGCGGGACGTGAGGCCCAGGGCGAGCAATTCGCGGACGGCTTCCGCGTCCTTGGCCGGATCAACCTGCATGGGCCTTGGGGGAAGCCATTCAGCCTTTAGCGCCGGGGCGAGGTCGGGCACGTCGAGCCGCCCGGCGAGATAGGCGTCGGTCACGACGCGCCGGAAGATCGGGGCGAGGAATTGCGGAATGAGCGTGTGGTAGGCGTATTGCTCAACCCGCGCGCGGAACGGCAGGAGCCCGGCGCGGAGCGACGAATAGTTCGCGTTGCTCATGTCGCCGTCGAGAAGATGCGTCGGAACGCCAAGCCCCGCCGCAATCTCGCGCCGCATGATCTTCAGAAACTCGGGGGCGTCGTCGGCAGATTCCGGGAAGGCGGTGCGAATGTCTTCGCCAAGGCCAAGGCGATACATCGCCCCCGGCTCAAGCCCCTCTTCGCCGATTCCGGTTGCCCCCTCATAGACGCCCCCGGCGGAGCCGTTCACGTCCACGATGAAACCGACGTGCATCGCGGAAACCTTGAGCTTCACAAGCAAGGCGTCGGACGCTTGGTCGTATTCGTTGAGCTTGAGCAAGATCGGGGCGAGGGCCGAGACGCCGCGCACCTGTCCCGGCCCGAGGGGGCGGAAGATGTGGAGCATGTCGTCGGCAGGAACGCGAATACGCTCGGCGGCGGTCGGATAGAGGTCGGTCGGGCGCGTCGGGCGAACGTGATAGGCCACCCGTTCCCCGAATGCGGAAAACTCGATTCCGGCCACGATGTAGCCGCCGCCCGACAATTCGGTCGTATGGCTTTCGTCCACCCATTCCGCCGGGATTTGCCGGATCACGGCCCGCCCGTCGCGCTCTTCGATGATGGCGAATGCCTCGCCGTCCACATGTTCGGCGAGCACCATCGCCGCCGTGATGCCCCGCAAATCGGTTCGGCTTTCGGCGTCGATTCCGGCGAAGGCGTCGAGCGCCAAGGCGTCGATTGCCTCCCGCGACGCCGGGTCGGGATGCGCCGAATTGGCTTCGATTCCGGCCCCGACCGTCTCGGCGACAATCGCGCCAATGGCGTTTCGGATCAGCCCGTTATTCGCGTAGGCATGGCGAGCGCGGGCGCGGAGCGTCGGAGCC
>JAAURK010000119.1 GCA_012032275.1 Tabrizicola sp. | reverse complement strand
CCGCCCTGCGGCGGCGGCGATGCCGACGGGTCTGGCAACCGAGACGGTGCTGAAGATGTATGCCGACCGCGCTTTCGAAGAGGTGCCGCTGGACGGGATGCGCCGGACAATCGCGGCACGGCTGACCGAGGCGAAGCAGACGATCCCGCATTTCTATCTGCGGCGTGAGGTGCGGCTTGACGCGCTGATGGCGTTTCGCGAACAGCTGAACAAGACGCTGGAGCGCGCGGGGTCAAGCTTTCGGTCAATGATTTCATCATCAAGGCCTGTGCGATGGCCTTGCAAGCGGTACCGGATGCCAATGCCGTCTGGGCGGGCGACAGGATGCTGCGGCTGAAGCCGTCGGATGTGGCGGTCGCAGTCGCAGTAGAGGGGGGGTTGTTCACTCCGGTCCTGCGCGACGCGCATCTGAAATCGCTGAGCGCGCTTTCGGCGGAGATGAAGGATCTGGCCGCGCGGGCCAAGACGAAGAAACTCGCCCCGCATGAATATCAGGGCGGGTCGTTCGCGATTTCGAACCTGGGGATGATGGGGATCGAGAATTTTGACGCGGTGATCAACCCGCCGCATGGCTCGATCCTGGCGGTGGGCGCGGGTTTGAAAAAACCCGTGGTCATGGCGGACGGAACGATTGGCGTGGCGACGGTGATGTCGATGACGCTATCGGTCGACCACCGGGTGATCGACGGGGCGCTCGGGGCGGAGTTCCTGAAGGCGGTGATCGCCGGACTGGAAAGCCCGATGTCGATGCTGGCCTAACGGGCCTCCAGCGCGCGGAGAAGGCGCAGCGAGCGTCGGGCGATGGTCGCTGCGGTACCGACTGCGATGAGCAGAAGGGTGACCCAGAGAACACCCGCAGCAGTGTAGCCAAAGGGCGAAAACGCCGCGATCACGGCCCCGATGGTCAAGGCGGCCATGCGGTGCTGTTTGGCCATCGGCCCGGAGAAATCAGCCGGGAAACCCTCGGCCCGGCCAAGTTCGCGCAGATAGGCGGTGCAGATGGCAAGGGCCGCCGCTGCAAAGCCCAGACCGGGGCTGCCCGCGGCCAGGCCCGCGCCACCCAGCAGCAGGAAATCGGCCGCCCGATCCGGGGCTTCGTTCCAGAAGGGACCGTCCTTTTCAGACTTGCCCCCTCTACCGCGACCATGCCGTCGAGAAGATTGCAAAGAAGCCGCAGCTGGCACGCCCCTGCCGCAAGGAGAAGCAGGAGCCAGATCAGCAGGCCCGACGACGTGAGAGACGAGAGCCAGAAGGTCAACGCACCAAGTGCAGCAAAACCAATGGAAATCTGGGAGATCCGGTTCGGCGTGATTTCGGTTGCGATCAGCCGCTGCGCCAGCGATCTGGCCCAGGCGGTGTCCCGCGAAGAAAGCGGACGTCGGGTTGCATCAGTCATACCGAGGACCATCCGTAGCGGGTGATATGAAAGAAAATCGGGGCGGCGAAGATCACGGAATCAAGCCTGTCGATAAAGCCGCCATGCCCGGCGATAAGATGGCCCCAATCCTTGACGCCACGGTCGCGCTTGATCGCGGAAAGGACCAGCCCGCCGAAGAACCCCATCAATGTCATCGCGAGACACATTCCGGCAGCCTGCAGCATCGTGAAGGGCGTCATCCACCACAAGGCCGTGCCGACCAGAGTTGCCGTCAGAATGCCGCCGATCAGGCCCTCCCATGTCTTGGAGGGCGACAGCGTCGGCGCGACCTTTGTCCTGCCGATCAACTTGCCCCAGACATATTGCATGACGTCCGACAACTGCACGATGAAGATCAGATAGGCGATCAGCATGACATTGCGCCCTTCGAAACCGGGAATCTGCAGGCTGAGCAATGCCGGTACATGGCTGACGCAGAAGATGCAGATCATCAGGCCCATTGCATTTCGGAAACCCGGATCAGGAAGTTCGTCGGGTTTCCGCGCAGGGCCGAGACGACGGGGAGCAGCAGGAAGACGTAGACGGGGACATAGATCGAATAAAGACCATACCAGTCGGTCAGGATCAGCCAGTACTGGAACGGCAATACAATGAAGAAAGACGCCGCCAGTGACAGATGGTCCGACCTTGAATAGGTGGTCAGGCTGAGAAACTCCCGCAGTGCCGCGAAGGAGCACAGTGCAAAGAGCAGGACCACGCCCGTCTTTCCCGCGACGAAGGCGATGCTCATCAGGATCACCATGACCCACCAGGCATTGATCCGGGCAATCAGGTTTTCGATGACGGGGTTCGCGCCATCAGGAGACAGCTTGAGCCGCAGCACCGCACCGATAATGGAGGCAAGCACCAGGATGCCCGCCACGCCACCAAGCAGAATGAGAAGATGCGGGCTGTTCACGCCTGGCCTCCATTCACCGGGGTCAGCGACGTGAGAGCAGCGGTCGCACGGGCCAGAAAGACATCCTTGGTCTCGTCTGGCAACAGGTGCAGCGGCGCGCCGAATGTCAGCGTACAGATCAGAGGGACAGGAACAACCTCGCCCTTGGGCATGACCTTGTTCAGATTGGCGATCCAGACCGGAACAAGATCCACCTCCGGGCGGGCACGGGCAAGGTGATAAAGACCGGACTTGAAGGGCAGCAAACGCTCTTCCGTGTTGTTGCGCTGGCCTTCCGGAAAAGGATCAGCGACGCGCCTTCGTCGACTGCCGCCGTCATTTGCTCCACGGGGTCAGCAACACGCTTTTCGGCGCGGCGATCGATCAGAACGGCGTTGAAGACATCCCGCCCGATGAATGTCCGCAGCGGTGAGGAAAGCCAGTAGTCAAGCGCCGCAACCGGCCGGGTCCGGTGGCGCAGAACCGGCGGCAGGACAGTCCAGATGAGGACGAAATCGCCGTTCGAGGTATGGTTGGCAAAATAGATGCGCTGTTTCGGTACGGGATCAACACCCTGCCAGATGGCGCGGGGAGCCGTGATGAAACGAGCAAAAAGCGAGATCGCCATCCCGACAACACGTGCCGCGACCGGACGAAGGTTCAATTGCATGCCTGAGATTTCATTCCGCCTTCAGAATCTGATCCATGCTCAACGCCGGCTGTGCACATCCGGCCTTGCCGACCACCCTCGCGGGGACGCCCGCGACGGTCGTGTTCTTCGGCACATCTTCCAGGACAACCGAACCAGCGGCAATCCGCGAGCATTGGCCCACGTGAATGTTTCCCAGAACCTTTGCACCCGCACCGATCAGCACGCCGTCGCCTATCTTGGGGTGCCGGTCACCATCGGACTTGCCCGTCCCGCCAAGGGTAACGGAATGCAGCATCGACACATTGTCGCCGACAACAGCCGTTTCGCCGATGACGATGGAATGGGCGTGATCGATCATGATGCCTTTGCCCAGACGGGCGGCAGGATGGATATCGACGCCGAATGCCTCCGAAACCCGCATCTGCACGAAATAGGCAAGATCGCGACGGCCGGAATTCCAGAGCCAGTGCCCGACACGATAGGACTGAACTGCCTGATAACCCTTGAAGAAAAGGATGGGCTGCAAAAAGCGGTGGCAAGCAGGATCGCGTTCGAACACTGCCATCAAGTCGGACCTCGCGGCTGCTCCAAGATGAGGATCACTGTCGAACGCTTCATCGGCTATTTCGCGCAGGATCTGCTCGCTCATCTCGCCTGACGCGAGCTTGAGGGAGAACCTGTATGCAAGGGCCCGTTCCATGGTCGGGTGGTGCAATAGCCCCGAATGCACCAAGCCGCCGAGAAGCGGCTCCGCGCGGATCGCCTCGACCGCCTCTTCCCGAACCCGCCGCCAGACCGGATCGACTGAGGTAACCTTGGGTTTGCTCTCTGGCATCTGATGACCCCGCACCTTGTCCGGCCACTAGTATATAGCAACCAGTCCGAGACAAGCAAAAAAGAACTGACTGTCAGTCGGAAAGATGCGACCGGAGCCTGATTGCGGCGACAGCGAGAGCATCAAGGAAGTCCGGATTGCTTGCCATCGGTTCCGGTGCGGGGTCCAACCCTTGACAGCGCGAGATCAGACTGCCGTCGCCAAAGTTTGCGTGGACACGCCGATGCGACTGCCAGAAGCCGTAGGCCCGCTCCGTTTCCAACAGGATACTGTCAGCGACATCCAGCCGACTTTCAGGTGCATGCTTCATCAGAACGCGGGCAAAGACGATCACGTCGATCGCGAGTGGCTCGCGCATTTCACGCTGCGATGTCAATTCTGCGGAATGGTCCCGGCCCAAATCGGGCAGAGACTTGCGCGATCTCAATCGAGAACCCGCCAGAAACACCGTCCTGCGCGCGAAGCGAGGAGGTATATGTTAACGACTGTAGCGCAGAGCTGTACTCCGACAGGACAATAGAGCCCTGAACGACACGAACGACGTATCCTTCGAACTCTTCACCCAACGGGACTTCGAGTGCTTGCCAATTGTCGCCGTCTATGCGCGTGCGCCGCTTCCAGTTCAGAATGATATCGCCGTTTTCTGCCGGTATCGCGCGAATATGAGATACCGGAAACGGCCGAAGACCAATACCATCGAACGCTTCGACAAACAGCGTGACGTTCGGATCATCATAGCCCACCGAACTCGGCCCGACCCGGTAATATCGCGCCAGTCCACGGGCATTTGGTGACAGATCAATCTGCGTGAGTGACGAATCGAGAAGGACAACAGTGCTGCCCAGGGGCCATACCGGCGGCATGATGCCATCGGTTCCCTGCTGCCCCCGCAAACGAAGGGAAAGCTCATAAGTATCCGGAGCGACAACCTCTGCGTTGACGAACTGGATGATCTCCCACCGGCCAGAAGATCCGTCGCCAATTGCCATGGCATTTGCGCCGTTTAGCACGGATACCATCGTCGACGAACTCAGCGCCCCCTCGGTCAGCTTTACCCGCAAAGGCCCCCCCCGATCCCATACCCCGGGCCTTGCCGCAGAAAGAGGTGACTCGGTCACCCCGACGATGGAGGGCACCGCCACCAGCTTGTTCAGCTCGTAACCAGAATCTTCCGATGACGACCAGACCGCCACCGAACCCGGCCATGGAGAAGCGGCCACAGCAATATGGGGGGCATGGGGCACTTCTTCCCCGGTCAGCAGCGGCAAATCCATAAACACTGAAAGGACAGGCACCGGCGGCAGGTAAGATGTCGCGGTGAATGTTTCCGCCGCAGTCTCTGAACTCAGATAGGCCCCCGGTTCAATTCGCACGGCGTCGAGGATCTGTGCCTCCGCCTGTTCGACACGGTCCACACGATACCGGCGTCCTTCATACTCGACGACGTCTCCGGCTCCGACCTCAAGCCGGGATTTCGGAAGAGAGAACCGTGCTCCGTCCCGCGCGATCCGCGCCTCCGAAAGCCAGCGCTCTACTGTGGCGCGCCCTTCTGACCTTGTCAGCGCAATCGAAACGTCAGTCTGCGATACGCCGCGCGCTTCCTCATCAGGAAAGCGCGCTTCGGCAGATCTGATCTCGTAGCTGGATTGCGCGTCGACAAAGCTCAGTCGAACCTGACCCGAGGTTTCCGCTTCCGGTGCCCGCGTGGTCTCGAAAGCGCCGTCAAGGTCATCAACGACCGCCAGCTCGTCAGCTTCGATGCCGACCGCACCCTTGCCGTCGCGATTGCGGAACAGCAGGCGTCCGTCTCGTTCGACCACGTCGAAACCATATGTCATCATCAAGGGCTGCAGCGAAGATCGGGCTGTGGTGATATCCGATTGCACATAACCACGGACGAGACCGAACAGCGTGGAAGTTGACACTTCATCAACGCCCGATTGGCTGCATATCTCCTTCACAACGGCGCCAAGAGGCTGATTGGTTGCACGGCCATTCAACCAATGACCACGCGAATAATTGTCGCCGTCGCTCCAGACATCGCTATCGCTTGGAAACTCGGGAAACGGCCGGGCATCCCAGGCCCAAACAAACGAGTGGTCAAGATCGATCATCTGCCCAACGTAAGAAGTCGACACAGGATTATTCGCTGTATCCGACCAGAACTCAGACATCGCCAACAGATACTGCATCTGGATCAGATCGTCGCGGCGGCCATTCGAGAACTTCGGAATTGCCGATTCCGAGGACTTCACGTCGACAAACTTGTTGGGCTCATTTGTACCCTTGTCAATCGCCGGACATCCGTACTCTGTAAACCTGATCGGCTTTGACCCGGGGATCCAATCGGTCGGATTAGTCGAGCGCAGTCCCCCCGGCCGGTCGAAATGCAGATTTGACCACCAGGATTTCACATCCTTGTACCGAAAGACCCACGGTTCCTCGTAGGCGCCATCGGTAATGGGGATCCGTCGCTGGGCCTGCGCGCCTTCGAGGCTGTCATAATACCAGTCAAAACCCTCACCACCGGTAATATTGGACCTCAGATATTCGCCGTTGTAGATTGATCCCCAACTGGCATCCAGATGCGCCTCTCCATCACGCCAATCGGAGACCGGCATGTAATTGTCGATACCAACGAAATCGATGTTCTCGTTGGCCCACAATGGATCAAGATGAAAATACACGTCTGATCCAGTATGATATCCGAAATACTCGCTCCAGTCGGCCGCATAACCAATCTTGGTCTGCGGTCCCAGGATGAGGCGGACGTCGTCTGCAAGTTCGCGCAACGCCTCAACGGCCGGGAAACTGTCGGAGACACCTCTGATCTGGGTCAGGGACCGCATTTCCGATCCGATGCAGAAGGATTCGACTCCACCGGCCAATGCGCAGAGCGTGGCGTAGTGCAGGATAAAGCGTCGGTAGCCCCAAGCATTCGGGCCTGAGTAGATGACATCACCGCCCGAGATCGAGAAATGCGAACGTTGCGCGTTTCCAAAAAGGCACTCACCTGACTTTCGGCGGCCGCGGTCCGGTCAGGTGTGCCGTCGCGTCCTGGCGCCACCGATAGCGTAATGCGACCCCGCCACGGAAGCGCAGGCTGCGTCGCGGCATCGCTCCAGGGATCAGGCAGTGCGTTGCCATCGATTTGATCCATCAGGATGAAGGGGTAGAACATTACATCCTGGCCCTTCGCCCTCATGGCCTTGATCGCCTCCACGACCGAACCGTCCGCCGGCGTCCCGCCATAGATCGATCGCCCGCCGACGCGCGGCACTTCCGCTGCGGCAGACCGGTTTATTCCCCCGGCTCGCCATGGCATGCGGGTTCCGTCAAGCAGCTTCTGCTCGACTTTTGGCCGGATGTCGCAATTGCCGCATCGCAGGTCATCGCCAAACCACGACACGATCAGTGACACCGCGCCGCAGGCTGGCAACTCTTCTCTCAATTGGGCAAAACTGGTCGAAAAGTCGGTCTGCCCTGACGGCGAATGGACATTCGCGGTGCGGTTCTTGCCCGGACCGGCGGAATAATGGACAGGCTTTGTCGCAAGCGCATACTCGCCCGTTCCCGGAATCAGGGCAACCGCCCTGATCGCATTGTTGAGCGTCTCGGATGGGTCGATCGTCGGGGCCTGTGCGGAGCGGACAACTTCAAAATTGAACTGCGGCACCCTGTTGCCAAAGGGCGCAAGCTGAAGATCCTCGATGACCACATAGGCGGTCCCGCGATAGGCGGGGGCACGCCCCGCGCCCTCCACCGCGGAAATCTTCGGATCCGGCAACTGGGTTTCGCTTCCGGTGTAGGTTCTGATGTTCAGATCCTGAGGCGATATCTCGTTGCCATCGGCCCAGATCCGACCAACCCGCAGAATCTCACCCTCGCAAAGTGCGATGCCAAGGCTGACGGAATAGCTGAACTCGTTCACTTTGGGCTTGGGTGCCCCCTTTCCGCCGCCGCCGCCTCCGCGGCGCCGAACCGTCTCTTCGAAACGGGTCGCCCAGATAACCTGCCCCGGCAGGCGCATGCGGCCCCAAAGCTGGGAGACCGGCGTCCCTTCTCCCGCGGCGGTAAGGCGCAACCGGTCCAGCCGACCGACGTCGACCGGATCCGACCCCGAACCGAGCAGTCGCTGATCGATGACGCGTCCAAGCGTCGCGCCAACGGCACGTCCGATGACCGCGCCGGAAAGCCCCAGGACGGCCCCACCGAAGCCGGAACCGATTGCCGCACCTGCGGCAGAAAGCAGAATTGTTGCCATTCAACGGGCTCCTGTGGGAAAGCTGTAGCGCGCCGCAATCCGGCGAGCCCAAGGCAGAGAGAGCGGGCTTTCGATGACGCCGTGACCGGTATAGGCGTGGATGAAGCCTGCGCTGCCGCCGATTTCGGTCTGGATGCCGAGGTGCTTGGCAATTCCGTCATCGCGCATCCGAAACAGCAGAATGTCTGCCGGTGCGGCGTCGGACACCGGCTTGGCAACCAGCAGTCGATCCGCCGCCATCATGAGAACCTCGCGGTGATCAGGTTCCGCCCAATCCTCGGTGTAGGGGGGGACAACTTCAGGTTCAGGCCCGAACAACGCTCGCCAAAGCCCGCGAAGCAGGCCAAGACAGTCTGTTCCGGCTCCTTTTACGCTGGCCTGGTGCAGATAGGGCGTCCCGATCCAGCTTTTTGCTTCGGCAATGATCGCTGCCGAATCTACCCTCTGTTCGCCGCTCACGACCCGACACCCGTCGCGCCGCGAAAGAGACTGCCTCCCGTTTTGGGACGGTCGGGCACGGGATAGGTCGCCAGCCAATCGTCGCCCGGGATGTGCGGAAAACCTCGAAAATTCAGAAAGTTGGAAAACTTGGTACGGCAGGTGGATGCGCTCTTGTTGCACCCTGCAATCAGACGAACCGTATCACCCGGCGCCATCGCAGCCCCGATGGACTGCCAAAGTTCGACCCGGCGGTCGACGGCATTCAGCCGATCCGATTTGACCACGCCGATAAGACCCGCGGCCGCGCCACTCAGCACTTCGAAACGGCCATATTCGAACCAGCGATCATCGAAACTCGCCAGATCCGCGAACCTAAAGACCCGGTTGTCCTCGACCTGCCCTAGAGACCGGTCGGCAAAGTACCCCGGTTGCAGGGTCACGAACCGGCAGCGGCCATCGCCCAGAACTGCGGAGCAGGTCGGTTGAAAGGCAAAGCCCTGAGGTTGATTCAACCGATCGCTGAGACCCCGAAGCTCCGCGCGAAAAGCGCCGTTTGACCGGATGATCTCACCCAAGGATCCCCGGAACTGCTCGATACGCTCATCCGTTCCCGCCCAGTTGACCAGCCAGGCACGGACTTCGGCATCGTCATACCGGCCGGCAAGCAGGTCAGCCTCCGTCACCGAAGCTGCGCTCAGGGCACCGATCGCTTCGCTGTTGTCCACAGAGAGACCGGTCGTCTGCTGCAAGGCCCGGGCCGTCATTCCGGTATCAGCCTTGAAGACGAACCCATCGAAAGCCAGATCCCGATCATGATCCGTAAACCCCAGCGTCAGACCGTCTCTGCGGATCACCAGCCAGGCCCGGCATACGGTCGTCGCTCCGGTCTTCAGATGCTCGTGCAGCGCTTCCCTCGTCATAGCCGGATCTCCACGATGGGCACCGTCGGAACGTCGCCAGCCTGAAAAGAGGCGACCGAGGTCTGTATGCCATCAGTGTCAAACCGAACCGGAACGTCGAATTCGAATCCTGCGGTCACCCGCGTATCCAGCGCCGGGGGCACGGTGAAAGTCACTTCACCCGCCTCATAATTCACCGAAAATTCAAGGCTTTCGACCTTCGGATCCTCCGCAACCGCAATAAGGACGGTGCCAAGTACCGGCTTCCGGATCGGCCGCACATAGCTCTGTTGGCCAGAGCGGTAGGTCTTCTGCAGGCGGAACACCACCGTCGCGCCATCGCCCACCCCGATCAGCTGATCTTCCGGGCCGGGCGTCCGCGATGCCGCGCAGGACTTGTAGTCCGACCAGTCTTTCCACCGGAACCCATGCAGCTGCCCGACCCGGGCCTCGAAGAAGGCGATCAGTGTCTCGACATCGTCCAGGGAGCGCAGCCCAACGCCAGCATCATAGCGCCTGCGAGAATGCTCCCATGGCGTGTTCCGCTCCTCGAACCCGTTTGCCAGCGTGACGATCTCTGTCCGCCGCTCCGGTCCGCCCACCGAGCCAAAGCTAAGATTGGCGGGAAAGCGTATCTCGTGAAATGCCATGGTTCCCCCTCAGCGATTGCGCTGCCCACGGGCCAGCGCTCGGCTGACCTGGGCTGCGACCTGCGATTGACTGCGCTGAAATCCCTGCACATCGGGTGTCGTGATGTTCATCACCACATTGACAGCGCGACCCCCGCCCGCAGTCTGAACGCCAAGTCGGCCATCTGCGCCGCGCGCCAGCGGCATGATGGCCTCCGGACCCGCTTCGCCCATCAGTCCGGTCCCGCCCCGCATCGGAAAGCTGGTCGGCGACGCCACGATCCCGCCGCGGGCAAAGGGCATCACCTTGCCTTGCGTGAACGCGCCTCCGTTCTGAAACGCCCCGCCGATCGATGAAATCCCTTGCGCGAGCAGCCCGCCAAAGGCGCCCGTGATCGGTTTCAGCGCTATGGAATAGACGGTGTCGACGATCGTCTGGCCCACCGAACGCAGCGCATCATTCAGCTTCTGGCCGTCGAAGACCAAACCGTCGAAGGCCTTGCGAAGGCCGCCGCTGATCCCGTTCGAGAGTGTGTTCACTTCCCGGCCGGTGAACAGCATCGTCTCCCGCATCCTCGACAACTCGCCATCAAAGACGGCGACCATCGAGGCGGACGCGCCAAGCTGCGTCTCAAGTGCTGTCAGCTGGTCCTGAATCGTTTCGATATCCGGCATCGTTCTGCCCCTTCTTCACATCCGGAAATGCGGCGGCAAGCTCTGCCAACCGCGCGCGAGTAAAGGGTGGCGCTGCCTGCTCCACCCCCAGCATGATCCGCAATTCCACCGGCGTCAGGCGCCAGAAGACGGCCGGGTCGAGCTGCAGGCCGTGCAGGCCCGACTGCATCAGTCCGCGCCAGTCGATCCCGCTCATCCTTCCCCCGGCACCGCAAAGGCGCGCGCCAAGAGCTCGGCCGCCTGAGGCCCTTGGCGTGGCGACGGGAAGGGACTTGCCCAGAAAATCGTTTTTGTACATTCTAGCTGCGGCCGCCCGTGGAATCGGCCGGGAGGAACCATGAAAGATCTCCAGGGTGTGATCTGCGCCTTGTGCACTCCGATGACCGAAGGCGGCAGCGCCGTCGACGAGTCCGCCCTCGAGCGGCACATCGATTCGATGCTCGAGGCTGGCATGCATGGCATCCTCGTCTGTGGCGGCACGGGGGAGTTCTCCATGCTGCGGTCGGCGGAGCGGCGCCGCATCGTCGAGCTTTCCGCGCGCCATGTCGACGGTCGCGCCGTCTTCATGGCCCACGCCTCCGCGATGAACACCGAAGAGGCGGTCGAGCATGCGCGCCATGCCGAAGGGGAGGGGGCCGAA
>JAAURK010000118.1 GCA_012032275.1 Tabrizicola sp. | reverse complement strand
GCCGAATGACCGGGCCCCTTGGGGCTGCCGGTCACCGGCCCCGCATGTGACAGTGCCCCGTCAGGTTCGGCGTTCAGAGCGTGGAGCGGGCATACTCGCTGTAAAGCCCGGAGGCCTTGTCTATCTCGCCAAGCTTGGCGTTCATCAGATCGAAGATCAGCGCCTGGGTCTCGGCATCGGCGCTGCCTGTCTCCACCACTTTCGCGATTTCGGCCTTGACGCGCTGCCAATCCTCCCACGATGCGTCAAGCACCGCCTTGATCTCCGGCGTCGGCGCCGCACCGATCCCGGCTTCCGGCATCCCACCGCGGAGCGCATTGAGCGACACCTCGAAAAGATCCATGGTCTTTGCCAGCTTCTCTGGATCGCCCATCGCGGCATTGCCGCTGGCAACCCCGCAGACTTCCTTGGCAACCTTCTGCGTCAGCATGCGCTGGCGGGCCGAGATGTCGACCATCATGGCCTTCGCCTGGGTCATCTCGGCGGGGTTCGAGTATTCGCCCGAAATCTCGCTGACGAGAAGGTTCGCCTGTTTCAGCAGTGCTTCGTTGTTCGCGGCGATATAGTCGATATTGGCCGCCATCTCCGTGCCTGCGAGAACGCCGTCCACCGCCGCCTCGAAATCGTTCCAAAGAACAGTCACGGCCTCGATCTCGACAAGCGTCAGCCGCCGCTTCTCCGGCCCGAACATGCCCAGAGCATCGTTGCCGTTCGTCAGGCCGTCAAGAATGGCGCGGAACTCGGTCTTGGTTGCCGTCAGCACCTCGGCCGACATTTCAGCCGCGACACCGGCGGAAATATTGCAGGCCGCGGCAGAGATGCGCTGGCTCAGCATCCGCAGCTTTCCCGCGCTTCTGATCCGGGCACTGCCGCCGACATCCTCGATCACCAACTGGGCAGGGATCGCTTCCATCGGCGAATCGACCTGCTGGACAAGCAGTATCCGGGCGCCTGCCCCTTCGCTCACCGAAGAGAGCGCCACCTGCGCATTGAGCGGCATTGAGCCGATCGCCTGCGCCACGAGGGCCGCAAACACCGCCGGTTTCGCCGGGATGATGCTTCGCGTGACCTTTGTCATAATCTGTCTCCTGCTAATAGCGAGCCGTTGGCTGGGTTGCCCTGCGTGGGCACCGGTTGATCGGACGGTTATATCCGGTGGTCACTTACAATCCCTGAACGGCGGCCTCACGATACTGGACGGTCAGTTTTGTCATCGTCTCACGCAAGGCCTCGACGCCGATGAACAGGTCATGCCGCTTTTCGTCCGGGATGTCGCCGGTGTCGATCACCTGCTGCAGACCGGCCTTGAGTGGCGCCCATTCCTCGACGGAAGCACGCACAGCCGCCTCGATTTCAGGGCTTGGTGGAGCCATCACCCCCGCATCGGGCATCCCGCCGACGAGCGCGTTCAGCGAGGCGTCGAACATGTTGAGCGTTGCCTGCAGGTCCGCGGCCGATCCAAAGCCCGGGTTCGCGGTCTCCACGCCGCATGCCTCTTTCAGCATCTTCTGGGTCAGCATCCCCTGGCGGCCGGTGATGTCGATCACCAGGGCATTCGCCTGCATCATCTCCGCCGGGTTGGCATATTCGGCATTGATGTCCGACGCCAGAACGACGGCCTGGGCCAGCAGGGCCATGTTGTTTTCGGCCAGGTAGGTGGCATGCTGCTCTGCATTCTCGCCGGAGACGGAGCCTGCCGCGGCGGTCCGGTACGGCTCCCAGAGTGCTGCGAGATCATCGAGAACCATCAGGGTCTTCGTGCGCTTCTCAGGCCCGATGATCCCCAGGGACTCGTCCCCGTTGCGCAGGGCGGCGAGGATCTTGTCGAAGGCTTCGACGGACTTCAGCACCGTCGATTTCGCCTCCTCGCCCCCGCCCGCGCCGAGATAGAAGCAGGAGCCGGCGGCGATCGCCTGGCCGAGGAGGCGCAGGCGGCCGGAATAATCCACCCGCTCGCTTGCCCCCACATCCTCGATCACCAGTTGGGCGGGGATCAGCAGAGCCTCCTCTGCCGCGGACGGCAGGCTGAACAGCGTGGCAGCCAGCAAGGCGATGGCCGTGCCTGTTCGTTTCACGTTTCCGAAAGTTGCCGGTGTCATGTCATGCGGTCCTTGATGGGTTGAATTGCATATGGATCTGCCTGGTGGCGCGCGGCCCTGTCCCGGACAACCGGCAGGTCGCTGGCACGGGGCCTTTCCCCCGACGAGCGCCGCCGCAAGTGATCGCCAGGAGATGGAGGGGCAGGATCAATCTATTTTGGGAGGAGTGAATTTGAGCGGCGCCGGGAATATTGCCGGACCTCCGGCTCACCGGAAAAATTGACGGGCATTCCACTGCAGAAATAACAACCTTGGATTTTATGCCGATTATATTATTTCTACCAATGATTGTCGTCCAGTCGCCCGCACCAGATAAATCGATCTCTTCCATTTACAAGCACCATCACCCACCACGCCACATCTTCTTTATTATATACGTCGATGGCCATTTGTAAAATGATTTCGGCGCGGTATTATAACCAGTTGGGCTATAATACCGCGCCGATATTTCGTCACAAGAAACAGCTGGCGTTTACATCAGGCTCTGGATGTTGATGCCGAAGGTGATCGCGCCGATCAGCTCTCCGCTTGCCGGGTCGAATATCGGAAGCGATGCCTGGCTCTGATATGTTCCGGTGCTGTCGTCGTATTCAACTTCGCTGATGTGGATTGATTTGCCACCGCTGGCGTAGGTTTCAAGCCATTTGTCTTCGTCACCCTGCCAATAATCAGAAGTCTGATCACTTTGGGCAACGTTGAGGCCCTTGTTGTCCATGACGAAGACTTCGGTCACGAAACCTGCGGTCGCCGCTTGCTGGTCGCGCAGCCAGATCGATTCCGGCAGAGCAAGGGTGCTGGAAATCAGATCACCCGTGGCCTCGCCTTTTGCTTCGGCGCGCCATTCCTTGTCAAGCACGTCGATATCGTCAAGCGAGAGACCGGCATGCCGTTCGTTCTGCGCCTTGATTGCCGCGACCAGTTCGGGGTTCTTGCCCCATTTCGACAATTCCTGCTCTGCATAGGCGGCGAGTTGCGGGCGATAGACGCTTTCCTGGCCCGGGGCCGCCAGCATGTACAATGTGATGAGATTGTTCATGTCATGCGTGACGGATTTCGACATTTCCGCAACCTTGATCGACGCTTCGGGGCTTACCGCACCGGCCGAAACGAAAAGCTCGATCTGCAGCTTGATGCCTGTCCATTTGGAAACCAGGTCTTCAAGCAGAACTTTTATCGACTCATTTGGCGGCGGATAGATGCCTGCGTCTGCATAGCCATCGCGCAACGCGATCAGCGACTGGTTGAAGATATTGATGTCGGCTTTCATTGCTGCAAGGATCGTGTCATCGGCCTTGCCGGTTGCAACCCGGCACAGATCGCTTGCAATACGCTCGATCAGCATTTTCTGCCGGCTTGCGATATTAAGCGTGATGGCGTCGCTTTGCAGAAGTTCCTGCGGGTTGGAATATTGCCCGGCAATTTCCGCAGCCAGAACCTCTGTGGTTTCCAGAAGCTCGTCCTTCTTTGCAATGATGCTGTCAAGATCGCTCGCCGCGCTTGCATCCGCAACCAGATTTTCCGACGCCATCTTGACCGGATCCCAGAGCGTCGAGACGCCTTTCAGCGCCCGCAATGTCTTTGGCGCCTGTTCGGCTGACGGAATACCCAGAACCGGATTTCCCGCCTCAAGACCCGCAAGGATTTCGTCAAAGTCTCGGGCGGCCTTTGTCAGATCGGCAATGGCGGTCGGGGCGTCGAAGCCTGCATTCAGGCGGCAGCTGGCGCCGGCAACGGTCTGGCTCAGCGCCCGCAGCTTTGTCGAAAGGTTGACGCGCGCCTTGCTGCCATCGAATTCCGCTTGCGCGCCCAATGGTGCGGCCAGGGCAAAGATCGCGGCAATGGCGGTCATGGCGATGGTCGATCCAGAGCGTCGTGTGGTTGTTAGCTGTTTCATCTCATTTCATTCCTTCATCCGCTTGGGGGCCTGCCAGACCGATGGCAAAACGATTTCGGTGATCAGGCGGTATGTCATCCGCCTGATCAGGTGTTTCGCAAGTCATCCGGCTTCGGTCAGGCCGTGGGCTTGGCCTCAGCCGCCCGTGTTGATCCATACCTCGACGCGGCGATTGATCGCGCGGCCAGGCTCAGAGCTGTTGCAAGCAGACGGCGCGATGTCGCCAAAGCCCAGCGCTTCGAACTCGATCCCCGAAAGGCGCGAGCCTCCGGCGGCCTTCAGTTCTGCGACGGTTTGCTGCGCGCGCTCGATGCTGAGCGTGCGGTTCGATTCGAAGGCACCGATGTCGTCGGTGAAACCGACCATAGTCACTTTCGTGCCCTGCGGCGCGGTCGAGAGATAGTCCACCAGACGCGCCATGTCGGCCACGCCGCGTTCGTCAAGCGAGGACGAGCCGAGGCGGAAGCGGAAGGTCGTCGACAGGCGGCTCGATTCGGTCATCGCGGCCAGCATCTCGCGGATCACGTTGCCTTCGAAATCGTCCACCTTCGCGGTCAGCAGCGTCCGGGCGCGCGCGCTGTCCATCGACTGTGCGCGTTCCTTGATGCCAAGATCGATGAAGCCCGCTTTCGCGATCACCGCATCGGCCTCTTTCGCCTGGGTGAATTCGATGAACTTCTTCGTCGCTTCATCCGCGTCGCTGGTGTTGTAAAGGTAGAGGCGGCGACCAAGGGTGTATTCTTCGGTCTTGGCCGAGAACGGATCGGCTTCGACGGCAATGCCGCATTCATTCACCAGGGTCAGCGCCTTGGCGCCACGCTGGAACGCATAGCCGACATATCCGATCGCACCCGGGTAGTCGTTCACGGATTGCGAGACTTCGTTCAGGTCGCGCGCCATCGTCGCGCTCGGCGGCAGGGCGATGACCGATTCACCGAAGATCCGGTTGTTGAACACGTTGGTGGTTCCGCTTTCCTGACCCGTCACCATCGGGATGATCGGCTCGTCCGCGCCGCCAAGCTGCGACCAGTTGGTCACTTCGCCGGAGTAGATGCGCTGCAGATCCTGGATGGAGATCGAGTCGAGCGGGTTCGACGGGTTCACGATCACGACGACGCTGTCGACCGCGATGATGTGTTCCTGTTCGATGCTGACCATGTTGCCCTTCTGCGCGTCCCGCAGGGCACGGGCCTCTTCCGGCGTGATCCGGCGGGAAGCCATGCCGATCGAGGCCGAACCGTCGAGCAGCGTCTTGAACGCATCGCCCGACCCGGTCGAGGTCACGAGGATCGACCCGAGATCGTCGCCAAAACCGCCATCGCCGATGAAAGAGGCGAGGATCTGGTTTTCCACCTGCGTGTTGGTCACGCTGACTTCGGCGTTCAGAAAGCCGCCATATCCGCTCATCAGCAGCGGCATGAGGCCGAGACCGACCGTATCGGAACCGGCGATCGTCACATTGGCGGAAGCGGTTTCGAAAACCGGGCAATCCGCGCCTTCGCAGCGGACGCGGCTTGCGGCGATGCGCAGATCGCCAAGCGCGGTCCGGATGACATAGTTGTCATCCTTGAATTCCACAAATTCGCCGACAAGGTTCACCGTGCCGTCGGCCGATTTCAGGGCAACTTCCCCGGCCGATGCGCCGAAAGGAAGAAGCATGATCGCTGCAAGACCAGCAGCACGTACTGCGACCCCGCCATAGTTCAGAACGTGTTTCACTTCGATATCTCCCGAATGTATCTCAAACGACCCGCTGCATGGTGTTTCCACCCTGGATACAACGGGACATTCCCTGACGCGACGACACCTGCCGCCAGCCCATCTCACTTAATGCCCACAGTTAATGCGCATTTTCTGTCTGATTTGGGGCTGTTTTGGGAAATTGTGCAGGGAGCCGCAGATCCATCACGGCGAGGAGAGGGGCCGGAATCCCCTTGTAAGTTGATTTTCCAGCGGCGCATTATCAAGATAATGGCAAGATTTCGGTCAACTTGGCCTTTTTTGGCCAAGATTCGAAAACAATCCGACGATCGGGCGATCTTCGTATCCTGCCTGTCGATCCGTTGGCGCGCCGTCAGGGCATGCGCCTGCTGCCCTGTGTGTCGAAATGAAACAATCGATTCTGGTCCGGGGTCAGAAAGGCCGCCTCGGAGACCGCGAAATCATGCTCTCCAAAAAGCCGGACGGTGATCAGGCCATGCGCATCGCTGCGCAGGTAGACCAGCGTCTCGCCGCCCAGCTTTTCGATGTGGCTGACGCTGCCCGCGATCTCGCCCGCGCGGCGCGACAGCTGCAGATGCTCCGGCCGGATGCCGACCTTGCCCGGCGCAAAGCCAAGCGCGGCGGCGTCGAGAAAGTTCATCTGCGGACTGCCGATGAACCCGGCGACAAAGGTATTCGCGGGGTTGTTGTAAAGCTCCATCGGGCTGCCGACCTGTTCCACCTCGCCCGCCCGAAGCACGACGATCCGGTCGGCCAGCGTCATCGCCTCCACCTGGTCATGGGTCACGTAGATCATCGTGGCTCCAAGTTCGCGGTGCAGGCGGGCAATCTCGATCCGGGTGGCCACCCGCAAGGCAGCGTCGAGGTTGGAAAGCGGCTCGTCGAACAAGAAGAGCTTGGGCCGCCGCACGATCGCCCGCCCGATGGCCACCCGCTGCCGCTGCCCGCCCGAAAGCTCTGCCGGGCGGCGCTCCATCAGCGCCTGAAGCGACAGCATGCCGGCGGCCCGGTCGGTAGAGGCGGCGATCTCCGCTCTGGGCTTTCCCGCCTGTTTCAGTGCCAGCCCCATGTTGTCGCGCACGTTCAGATGCGGATAAAGCGCATAGCTCTGGAACACCATTGCCAGTTCGCGTCTCGCGGGGGCGACATCGTTGACCCGCTTGCCGTCCAGCAGGATGTCGCCCGCCGTTGCATCCTCCAGCCCCGCGATGATCCGCAGAAGCGTGGATTTCCCGCAGCCGGACGGGCCGACAAAGACGCAGAACTCGCCTTCCCGCACTTCAAGGTCGATGCCCTTGATCACCTCGGTCGCGCCGAAGCTCTTGGTGATCCGCTTCAGATCCAGCGCCCCCATCTAAAGCCTCACCGCCTTGCCCGTCCGCACGCTTTCATCCGCCGCAAGGCAGATCGCCAGCGATTGCACCGCATCCTGCAGATGCCGCGTCAGGTCCAGATCCTCCAGAATTGCGCGTGCCATGAAGGACTGCTCCCGCGCGCACAACTCCTGGTGCCCGGGCTCGTCCGCCATGCTGATGTCCTGCAGGGGCCGGCCCACCCGATGAACCCGCAGCGTCGCGGTTCTCGTATGCGTATCCACATCGTCCGACCGCGCCGTCTCGGGCATCCGGATCGACACCGCGCCATTCGGGCTGACCACATCCTTCACGAAAAACGCGGTATCCGACATCATCGGCCCCCAACCGGCTTCATACCACCCCAGAGAGCCATCCGCGAACAGCACCTGGAAATGACCGTAATTGTACATCTCCGCCGCGATCTCGTCGGACAGGCGCAGGCCCATGCCCCGCACCTCGACCGGTCGGGCATCGGTGATCTGGCACATCACATCCACATAATGCACCCCGCAATCCACGATGGGCGAGGTGGTCTGCATCAGCGCCTTGTGGACCTCCCAGGTCGGCCCCGATGATTGCTGGTTGAGGTTGAGCCGGAACACATAGGGCCCGCCCAGCGCGCGCGCCTCGGCGATCAGCCGCATCCAGCTTGGGTGATGCCGCAGGATATAGCCCACCACCACCTTCCGCCCAAGGCGCGCCGCCGCCTCTGCCACCCGGCGTGCATCGGCAACCGTCGTCGCCAGCGGTTTCTCGACAAACACATCCGATCCCGCCTCCATCGCCGCGACGGCGTAATCGGCATGGCTGTCGGAATAGGTGGCAATGCACACAAGATCGGGCTGCAGCCGCCCCAGCGCCTCATGAAAATCCGGCGTGACCGGATAGTCGGCCAGCGCGGGGTCAAGCACCGGGGCGGAACGGTTCACCAGCCCCACCAGTTCAAACGCCGGATCGTGGTGATAGGCCAGCGCATGGCTCCGCCCCATGTTGCCAAGACCCGCCACCATCACGCATATCATTTGACCGCCCCCGCCGTGATCCCGCGGATAAGCTGCCGCGAGAAGATCAGATACATCACCAGCACCGGCACGATCGCCAATGAAAGCGCCGCCAGCACCGCGTTCCAGTCGGTCACGAATTGCCCGATGAAGACCTGAGAGCCAAGCGTGATCGTCTTGACCTCCTCCGCCGGGGCGAGGATCAGCGGGAACCACAGGTCGTTCCAGATCGGGATCATGGTGAACACCGCCACCGTGGCCATGGCCGGGCGCACAAGTGGCAGCACCAGCGTGAAGAAGATCGCATATTCGCTCAGCCCGTCGATGCGGCCCGCATTCTTCAGATCGTCCGAAACACTGCGCATGAATTCAGCAAGGATGAAGATCGCCAGCGGCAGCCCCTGCGCCGTATAGACAAGGACCAGCGCGGTCAGCGTGTTCACAAGGCCCGACGCCACCATCATCTCGAGGATCGCCACCGTGCCAAGCCGGATCGGGATCATGATCCCAAGAGCCAGGTACAACCCCAGAAGCATGTTGCCGCGAAACCGGTATTCCGACAGCGCGAAGGCCGCCATCGCCCCGAAGAGAAGCACGCAGAACAGGCTCGCGACCGTGACGATCATCGAATTCTGGAAGTAGAGGAAGAAATCCCCCCGGGTCATCACCGTCTGATAGCCGACAAGGTCGAAATTGCCGGGCAGGGGCAATGCCAGCGGATCGGCAAAGATCGCCCTGCGGCTCTTGAAGCTGTTGATGACGATCACGAAAACCGGAAAGAGCGCGATCGCCGTATAGGTCAGAAGCGCTGCATGGGCCGCAATGGCGCGGCCGGGGGAAAGGCGCGCCGACATCAGAACTGATACCTTCTGAGCCGGGTCTGGATGCCGAAAAGATAGATGCAGACACCCAGAAGGATGATCCCGAACATCGCGCCCGCAATCGCCGATCCCATATAGGGATCACCAAGCTGCAGTTGAAAGCCAAAGAAGGTGCGATAAAGGAAGGTGCCCAGGATATCGGTCGAGTAATCCGGTCCCGCCAGCGCGCCCTGCGCCACATAGATCAGATCGAAGGCGTTGAAGTTTCCGACGAAAGTCAGGATCGAGATGATGCCGATGGCAGGCAGGATCAGGGGCAGCTTGATCTTCCAGAACTGCGCGCTCCCGGTGATCCCGTCCATTTCCGCCGCCTCCAGCACCTCGTCCGGGATGCTGAGCAGGGCCGCGTAGATCAGCATCATCGGGATGCCCACGAACTGCCAGACCGAGATCAGCGCCAGCGAGGTCAGCGCATAATCCTCCTTTCCCAGCCAGGGCGCGAACAGGCCCTTCAGGCCGATGAGGTCAAGCATTCCCGGCGCGATCCCCCAGATCGGGCTGAGGATCAGCTTCCAGACAAAGCCCACGATCACGAAACTCAGGATCGTCGGAATGAAGATCGCGGTGCGGTAGAAGGCCGCCATCCGCAGCTTCGGCGTCGACAGAACCGCCGCCAGCGCGATCCCGATCGGGTTCTGCACCAGCATGTGGATCAGGAAGAACCAGGCGTTGTTGCCAAGCGCATTCCAGAACGCATCCGACCAGAGCGGATCGCCAAAAAGCCGGGCAAAGTTCCGAAGTCCCACGAAAACCCGCGCCGCGCCCTCCTCGTTGAACATCGACAGCTTCAGCGTGCCGAACAGCGGAACGATCATCAGCGCGGTATAGACCAGCACCGCCGGCGCCAGAAACACCCCGATATGCCAGCGCACCGGTCTTGCACGCGCCATGCCTCGACCTTTCATCTTGGCGAAAATATCCTGCGGGGGGTGCGGGGGGTGCAAAACCCCCCGCTCCGACCTCTCCATCCCGTCACTTCTGCGGGTCGTACCAGAGAGCGAGGCCCTCCTGCAGCCGCGCCGACGCCGCCTCCGGCGTCTCGGTGCCCTTGATCACATTGGCGCTTGCGTTCCAGGTCTCGTTCTCCAGGTTCGGCGTGCCGCGCGACAGGATCTGATAGGTCGACCGGATCGTCGACTGGCACGTGCCGCGCCAGGAAACGAATTCCTGCGCCAGCGGGTCGGCCATCTCCACCGGGGTGGAGTTCAAGCTGAAGAAGCCGGGCAGGGCGTTTGCGTAAAGCGTCGCAAATTCGGGTGAGCCGACCCATTCCAGGAACACCTTGGCCGCATCGGCATTCGGCGATTTGGCATTCATGCCGATGGCAATATCGGTGTGATCAGAGATATAGCAGGTATCCCCCGCGGCCTGCACCGGCGGCGGGAAGGCCCCCATCTTGAACCCGGCCTGGGTGTTGAAGCCCGAGATTTCCCACGACCCCGCCGGATAGACCGCCGCGCGGCCAAGCGTGAACAGGTTCTGGCTGTCGGGATAGGTCTGCGCCTCGAACCCGTCGCCAAGATAGTCCTTCCACCGCGCCAGCGCCGCATAGGGGGCAACCCATTGCGGATCGGTCAGTTTCTGGTCGCCCTTGATCAGCGCCAGCCGCCCCTCTTCGCCCTTCCAGTAGTTCGGCCCGATGTTGTTGTAGCCCATCGTGGCGGCTTCCCACTGGTCATTGGTGCCCATTGCCATCGGAATATAGGTTCCGTCGGCCTTGATCTTGTCGAGCGCCGCAAAGAACTCGGCTTCGGTTGTCGGCACGGCAATGCCCAGCGCCTCGAACGCATCGGCATTGTAGATGAAGCCGTGGATCACGCTTGCCATCGGCACGCAGAAGGTTGCCGCGCCGTCATCCGTCTGCCAGGCGCTTTTTGCCACCGAGGAGAAATTCGCCATCGATGCAAGGGCCGACAGATCGGCCAGATGCCCCTGATTGTAAAGCTCCAGCGAGGCGTCGAACGGGCGGCAGGTGATCAGGTCACCGGCCGATCCCGCCGCAAGCTTGGAATTCAGCGCCGCATTGTATTCGGCGGGGGCGGTCGGCGCGAAAACCACCTTGATTTCGGGATTCTGCGCCTCGAACGCCGGGATGATCGTGTCCTGCCAGATCGTCAGATCGTCGTTGCGCCAGGATTCGATCGGTCAGCGTCGTCTCAGCCTTTGCCATCCCGCCAAGCACCGTGCCGGCCAGAAGCGCCAGTCGAAAGCTCCGTGTCATTCCTCTTCTCCCTCATTGCGGGCCTTTGCCCTTCTCCTTCAGTCCTGCGCCAGCGCGATGCCAAGATGGCCCCCCGCCCTTTCAAGCACGGCCCGCGCGTCAGACGGCGTCGCGCCACGGGCGACCAGAACGGCCGGCTTCACCGCGCCCCCCGTCTCGTCCAGCGCCACTGTCGCCGCCTCTGGCCCGACGCCTG
>JAAURK010000117.1 GCA_012032275.1 Tabrizicola sp. | reverse complement strand
TGCGCCGCCTTGGCACGCGCCACGGCAGCTGCTGCGGGATCAGCGGAAAGGGGCTCGCGTTCGGCATAGACAGAGCCGTCGACGGGAGAGATCAGTTGGATGGATGTCATGGTGTCCTCGCAGGATGGGCAAACTTCCCATCGACCGGTTGAAGGAGGGGAGGGGCAGATTGCCCGCCGCTGGTCATGCCCGCTCCAGCAGCCGCTGCAGTTCGAAATCGGTGACGACGCGGTCGGTCTCGGCGATCTCCCATTGCGCGGCGTGGTGGTAATGGTCGATGACATCATCGCCGAAGGCCTTGCGCAGCATGGCAGAGCCGTTCATCAGCGCCGCGGCGTCGCGCAGGTTCTTTGGAATCTCGCGGATATCGGCAGTGTTGTACATGTCGCCGCGAAGTTCCGGTTCCAGCGCCATCTTCCGCTCGATCCCGTCAAGACCGGCGGCCAGAAGTGCAGCGCAGGCGAGATAGGGGTTCACATCCGATCCGGGGATGCGGCATTCGACGCGCACGGCCTTGGTCCTTGCCCCGCAGACGCGAAAGCCCGCCGTGCGGTTGTCGGCGCTCCACACGGCCTTGGTCGGGGCGAACATGCCGATGGTGAAGCGCTTGTAGCTGTTGACATAGGGCGCGAGGAAGGCGGTGAGGTCGCGGGCATGATGAAGCTGCCCGGCGAGGAAATGCTTCATCACCGCCGACATGCCATGCGTGTCGCTGTTATCGGCAAAGCTCGCATCCCCGTCGAGGCCCCAGAGGCTCTGGTGGATATGGCTGGAGGATCCGGCCCGGCGGTGATCGTATTTCGCCATGAAGGTCACGGATTTGCCCCGCGACCAGGCGATCTCCTTCACGCCGTTCTTGATGATCACGTGATTGTCGGCGGTGTCGAGGGCATCGGAGTAGTGGTAGTTGATCTCTTCCTGCCCGGCGTCCGCCTCGCCCTTGGAATTCTCGACCGGGATGCCCGCGCCGTAAAGACCGTTGCGCACGGCACGCATCACGTCTTCTTCCTTGGTGGTGAGAAAGATCTGGTAATCGCCGTTCTGCGTGTTGACCGGCTTCAGCTGGCCATACCCGTCGTCGCGCAGGCTGTCGTAGGAATTCTCGAAAAGGTAGAACTCCAGTTCGGTCGCCATCATCGGCTCAAAGCCCATCGCGCGGGCCCGGGCGACCTGACGCTTGAGCATCGTCCGCGGCGCGAGGTCCACCTCCTGATGGGTGTGATGGTCAAGCATGTCGCTCAGAACCAGCGCCGTGGCGGGAAGCCAGGGGATGGTGCGCAGGGTCGACATGTCGGGTTTCAGGACATAATCCCCGTAGCCGGTTTTCCAGCTGGAGCTCTTGTAGCCCTGCACGGTGATCAGTTCCATGTCGACGGTCAGCAGGTAGTCGCAGCAATGCGTCTCTTTCCAGCCGCCGTGGACGAAGAAATTCGCATGGAACCTCTTGCCGACAAGACGGCCCTGCATGTCGATCCCGGCGACCAGTACCGTATCGATCTCGCCGCGTGCGACGGCCTCTTTCAACGCATCAAAACTCAAATTGCCGGGCATGATTGTGCCTTTTTCCTGATGGTCCGGAAGATGTGGCCCGGGGTGGGCCGCGAAACGAAGGAACGCGCAGTCAGCGGCGCCTCAGGGCCCCGCCGAATTCGGGTTTTCGCGGCCAGCAGGGGCCATTGGTCGTTGCCTTCGGATCGGGCCGCATCCGTCATCTCCCCGCCGGGCTGCGGATGCCCGGTCATGCGCATTCATTCACAGGTCAGGGGTGACGCGCAACCCCTTGCAGCGGCGCGGTGCGCGCACCCCCAAAGGCGTTCAGCACCACCGCAGCCATCAGGATGCCGCCGCCGATGAAGGTGTTTGCCGAAGCCGTCTCGGCCAGGAAGAACCAGACCCAGAGCGGGGCCAGCATCACCTCGATCAGCGAGAAGAGCGTCAGCTCTGCCGCGGGGATCACCCGGCTTCCCAGGGTGTAAAGCAACATCCCGCTGGCAAGGATGATGGCCCCGATCGCGGCGGCGACGCCGATGTCATGGGTCGAGACCGGATCGGCAACCCCTGAAGCAAAAGCACGGCACCCGCCGCGATCATCGAGAAGATCGCGCCAAGAAGTGCTGCGGGTACCATATCGCTCAGCCGGCCCCAGCGCAGGGCGACGGAGAAGGCGCCAAAGCCCAGGGCAGAAAGAAGCGCCGCGATATTGCCCGCGGCCTCGCCCATCGCCAGCCCTTCGCGGACCATGACGAACATGCCGATCACGGCAAGGCCGATCGAAGCCCAGGTGGCGGGCCGGACACGCTCGCCCAGCAGGATCCAGGCCAGGATCGCGGCCACGAAGGGCGATGCGGTGAACAGAAAGACCGCGTTTGCCACCGTCGTCGTCTGGATCGCGAAGATCGCACCGGCAAAGGCGAAGACAAGGCCGATGCCGCCGACGACACCGGCAAGCCCCACCGACCGCAGCGCAAGCCAGGGCCGCCCGCCCGAGCGCAGCGCGATGTAGGCCAGAAGGACCGGCACCATGCCGGCGGACCGCCAGAACAGGATCGCCCAGACCGAGGCGCCCTCGATTTGACGCAGGCCAAGCCCCATCAGCGACCAGAGCGTTCCGGCTGCCAGAACACAGACCACTCCCAAAGCATATGGCATTCCGGATACCTCTCCCGCCCCCCCGCATGCGTCTCATGCAGCGGGGCGGGAGGCTATCCTGTTCCCGACATCGGCTGTTCAGTAGCCGCGGGTGCGGTCGACGAGATGGCGCAAGGGTTCCCCCGCCTCGCCCCTGCGGATGTTCTCGGCGATCACCCGCGCGGCCGATCCGGCGCGGGTATCGGCCGCGATATGGGGGGTGACGGTGACCCGGGGATGCGCCCAGAACGGATGATCGGGCGGCAGCGGCTCTGTCCGGAAGACATCCAGCGTGGCATGGCCGATCCGGCCCGCGTCAAGCGCCTCGATCAGGGCGGCATCGTCGATCAGCCGGCCCCCCGGCCGGGTTGAGGATCACCGCGGCGGGGGGCATGAGCGCCAGCCGCCGGGCGTTCAGAATGTTCTCCGTCTCGGGCGTCCGGGGCAACAGCGTGACCAGGATCTCGGCCTGGCGGAGCACCGCCTCCAGGCCCGCGTCGCCGCTTTCGCAGCCCGGTTTCGGCGACCGGCTCCAGCCGCGCACGGGGAAGTTCAGTGCCCGAAGCGCCGTCGCGCAGGCGCGGCCCAGCTCTCCCATCCCGAGGATGCCGATGCGGCGTTCCCGTGCAAGCGGCGGGCAGCGGTGATCCCAAAGGCGCCCGGGGTTCACGATATGCCGGTCCATCCCCAGATGGTGGCGCAGGGTGTGGCCGGTGACCCATTCCACCATCCCTTCGGTCAGGGCGGGATCGACCATGCGGCACAAGGGCTGCGTCAGCGTCGGGTTGCCCACGATCCGCTCCACCCCGGCCCAGAGGCTCAGCACCGCCTTGACGCCGGTGAAGGGGCTGAAATCCTGCAGCGGGGCCGAGGGCGCGTAGACGATGTAATCCACCGCGGCAGGATCGTCGGTCTCCAGCACGATCCGCGCCCTCAGGCCTGCTTCGGCCAGTGCGGCGGGCAAAGCCTCTTCATATTCGGCCCAGAGCGTCGGGGCCGCGAACAGCACTGTGAGCATCATCGTGGCCTGTGGACATGCGCGCTTTGGACAAGGCCGAAGCCCACAAGGATCACCAGCATTGCCGATCCGCCATAAGACAGCAGCGGCAGCGGAACACCGACGACCGGCGCCATGCCCATCACCATCGAGAGGTTGACCGCGAGGTAGAAGAAGAAGTTCGCGGCCACGCCGATGATCAGCAGCGCCGAGAACCTGTCCTTGTTCTGAAGCGCTGCGATCAGGCAGAAGGCGATGATCAGGCCGTAAAGCGACAGCAGCGAGAAGGCACCGACAAAGCCGAATTCCTCGGCCAGCGTGGTGAAGATGAAATCGGTCTGCTTTTCGGGCAGGAAATTCAGGCGGCTCTGCGTGCCCTGCATAAAGCCCTTGCCCGCCCAGCCGCCGGAGCCGAGTGCGATCTTGGCCTGGATGATGTTGTAGCCCGCACCCAGCGGATCGGCCGTGGGATCAAGGAACGTATCGATCCGCTTGTACTGGTAGTCATGCAGAAGTTGCCAGGGCGTTCCGCGCGTCTGAAAGACGGCCGTCATCGCCGCGGCCGCAATCGACAGGACCGCCGCGAAATACCACAGGCTGACACCGGCCACGAACATCACCGTCCCCCCGCCATCAGCAGCATCAGCGAGGTGCCGAGGTTGGGCTGCAACAGAACCAGCACGGTTGGCGCGATGATCAGGATGACCGGGATGACCACGAAGAGCGGACGGGAGGTCTTCCTGTTCTCCAGCCAGTCATAATAGGCGGCAAGCATCATCACGAGGGTGAACTTCATCATCTCGGACGGTTGCAGCCGGATCGGGCCGATGTCGATCCAGCGTTGGGCGCCCATCCCCACCTCGCCGAAGAATTCGACGAAGAGAAGCAGCACGAACGAGACGATATAGGCGATCCCCGCCATGTTGCGCCAGAACCAGATCGGCACCATCGCGACGACGAACATCAGCATCAGGCCCAGGCCGAAGCGCTGCATCTGCGGGCGCGCCCAGGTGTTCAGGTTGCCCCGGCGATCGAGTAAAGCATCAGGAACCCGACCGAGGCCACCGCCGTCAGCAGCACCACCAGCGGCCAGTTGATGTAGAGCACCTTGCGCAGGCCGGTTGGCGTCTGCTTCAGGCGGTTCTCAAGATAGCTCATCCCCGGTCCCTCATGCCCGCGACTTGGCCGGCGGCTGGCCGGTCTCCGGATCGCGCAGCGGCAGCTCTTTCAGCATCGTCTCGATCCGTCCGCGCTGGCTTGTCGGATAGGCCTCAAGCGGCGGGATGCCTCCTGTCAGCGCGCGCAGGATGATGTCGCGGGCGATCGGCGCCGCGGCTGTCGATCCGCCGCCGCCATGCTCCACCACGACCGAGACGGCATAGCGCGGATTGTCGTAGGGCGCATAGGCCACGAAGAGCGCATGGTCGCGGCGGTTCCAAGGCAACTGTTCGTTCGAGATCACGCCGCTGGCCCGTTCGGCGGCGGTGATGTTGCGGACCTGGCTGGTGCCGGTCTTCCCCGCAAGCAGCATCGTCTCGTCCGCAATGCGCGAGGATTTGCCGGTGCCCCGTTCGGCGTTCACCACATCATACATGCCGCGGCGGACGGCCTGCAGGTAGTCTTCCGGGATGTTGAGAGGTGGAGCATCCGGCACCGCCACCTCCGTGTCGTTCACCATATGCACGAGACGGGGCGAGATCGCCCTGCCGCTGGCGATGCGCGCGCTCATCACCGCCAGTTGCAGCGGCGAGGTCAGCACATAGCCCTGCCCGATGGAGGCGTTGATCGTATCGCCGATCCGCCATTCCTGCTGATACCGTTCCAGCAGCCAGGCCTTGTCGGGCATGACGCCTTCGGTGATGGCCGACATCGGAATGTCGAAACGCTGCCCGAGGCCGAGGCGGCGCCCCATGTCGGCGATCTTGTCGATGCCCACCTTCTGCGCGATGTCGTAATAATAGACGTCGCAGCTTTCGGTCAGCGACCGGTTGAGATCGACCGCCCCGTGCCCGCCGCGTTTCCAGCAGTGAAACCGCCGTTCGCCGAATTCGATATAGCCCGGACAGCGGACCTTGGTGTTCGGCGTCGCAACCCCCGCCTCCAGCGCGGCAAGTGCCGTGACCATCTTGAAGGTCGAACCGGGCGGATAGGCCCCTGACACCGACTTGTTGGCCAGCGGGCGGTGGTCGTCCTCCGTCAAGATGCTGTAGTCCTTGTGGCTGATGCCGCGGACAAAGAGATTCGGGTCGAAACTCGGCGACGAGGCGATGCAGATGACATCGCCGTTCGTCACGTCGATGACCACGCGGCCGCACTTTCCTCGCCAAGCCGGACCTGCGCAAAATTCTGCACATCGGCATCGATCGTCAGCCGGATATCGGCGCCGGGATCGCCGTCCGTCCGCTCCAGCTCGCGCATCACGCGGCCCACGTGATTGACCTCGATCCGCTTGTTGCCTGCGGTTCCCCGCAGCGTATCCTCCATCCACTTCTCGACGCCGATCTTGCCGATCTGGAACTTGGGGATCTTCAGCACCGGATCGGGGGTTTCCAGCTCCTCCAGATCCTTCTTGCTCACCGGGCCGACATAGCCGATCACATGGGCAAAATCGGTGTCGAGCGGATAAAGCCGCGACAGGCCCACTTCGGGCGTCACGCCGGGCAGGGCAGGGGCATTCAGCGCGACCTTCGAGAAATCCTCCCAGCTCAGCCGGTCGGCCACGGTGACCTGGACGAAGGGGCTGTTTTCCTCGACTTCGGTGATCGTCTTTTCAAGCTCTTCGGCGGTCAGCGGGATCACCCCTGCCAGCCGGCGCATCACCAGTGCTACATCGCCCGCATCCTCGCGCGTGATCACCACGCGGTAATTCTGCTCGTTGCCCGCGATCACCTTGCCATTGCGGTCGAGGATCAGGCCGCGTTCGGGCGGGATCAGCCGGATGTTGATGCGGTTCTCTTCGGCGAGCAGCTTGAATTCCTCGGCCTGGTCGATCTGGAGATAGCGCATCCGGATGCCAAGCGCCGCCACCATCGCCGCCATTCCGCCGCTGAGCATCAGGGCGCGGCGATTGATGACGCGGGCGCTTTCCTCGGTATCGCGCACGGTTCTTCTCACAGACGCCTCCCGAAACTGTCGATCTCGCCGGTCGCGGGCTTGCGCAGATCAAGCACCAGCCGGGAAAGGCCCACGATCACCGGATAAAGCACAATGGACCACAGAACCTGCACCACCGCAAATCCGAACGGGGGTTGCGGCAGAAAGGCCAGCACGAAAATCACCCGATAGGCGAGCAGCATCCCGATCATCAGCCCGCTGACCAGCAGCCATTCGACAGTGAAGTTCAGCTCTCGCGTCAGCGCCACCCGCGAGCGCAGGAATTCCGTCGCGAGCACGACCAGCGCCGTCCAGAGCCCGGGCGGGCGCATCAGGATCAGATCCTCCGTCAGCACGACCAGCACGATCAGCGGCAGCGGCAGGTAATCGGGCCGCCGCACGATCCAGGCCATGATCAGGCACAGCAGCAGATCTGGGCCGGGCAGCGCCCCGGCGGAATGACCAAGCGGCAGAAGCCGCAGAAACAGCAGTACCAGTGCCAGCACCACGAACAGGCCGCGGTAGAGCCAATGGGACGAGCGCCAGAATTCAACCATCGCCCGCCACCGCGCCGCCTTCGGCATTGCCCGAACCCGACGCCTCGACATTGCCTCCCTCGGTTGCCGTCGGCGGGGCAGCGGCCTCGCTTTCGGCTGCCTCGGTCGAGGTGTCGGGCGCCGGAAAGATCACCGGCGGCGCGACTAGGCTGCCGGGATCGGTGATCGGCTCCAGCTCGTGACTGCGCAGGACGCGCAGGAATTCAAGGCGCTGATAGTCGGCGGCCAGCACCACCCTCAGCCGCCTGTCGTTGCCAAGCGCCACCTGGCCGACCAGAAGTCCGGCGGGAAACACCTCTCCGTCACCCGATGTCACCACGCGGTCGCCGGGCCTGACTTCGTCGATGTCCTCGATGAACTCCAGCGGCGGCAGAGGAGAATTGTCGCCCGACAGCAGCGCCTTCTGCCCCGAGGGCTGGATCGTCACCGGGATGCGGCTGTTGCTGTCGGTGATCAGGATGACCCGGCTCGTCCGCTCGCCGATGCCCGAGATGCGGCCGACAAGGCCGATCCCGTCCATCGTGGCCCAGCCGTCACGGATTCCGTCACGAGAGCCGACATTCAGCAGCACCGACTGGCGGAAGGGGCTGCCGCTGTCGGCCAGCACCACGCCCGTGACATAGGTGAATTTGGGGTCGAGCCGCACCTTGTTCAGATCAAGAAGCCGCGCGTTCTTCTGTTCCAGTTGCAGCGCGGCCTCTTTCCACGCCTTCATCTGCTGCAACTCGCGCTTCAGTTCCTGGTTCTGCTCGTAGATCCTTGTATAGGCCTGATAATCGTCAATCATCGCGGCAACCCTGGCGACGGGCAGCAGCGCCCAGTCAAGCTTGGGCACGACGGAATCGACCAGCGCCGCGCGAAAGCGTTCGACGCGCGGGCTGTCGATCCGCCACAGGATGAACAGCACGATCAGAAACAACACCAGAATGCCCACGAACAACCTCCGCAGAGGGCGGGCGAATTCTTCCTGTCCGGTGCGTGTCTTGGCCACGGAAGCCTCGAGTCAGGGCGAAAGGCAGCGATCAGGGATCAGCTGTCGTAGTCGATCACATGCTTCAGTTGCTTTTCGTATTCCAGCGCTTTCCCGGTGCCAAGTGCAACACAATTGAGTGACTCATTGGCCACCGAGATCGAAAGCCCGGTCTGTTCGCGCAACGCCAGATCAAGATCACCAAGCAGCGCCCCGCCGCCCGTCAGCATGACGCCCCGGTCCACGATATCGGCCGCAAGGTCGGGCGGCGTGGCCTCCAGAGCCTGCATCACCGCATCGCAGATCTGCTGGACCGGTTCGGCCAGCGCCTCGGCCACCTGCGCCTGGTTGATCTCGGTCTCCTTCGGCACGCCGTTCAGAAGATCGCGCCCCCGGATCGTCATCGAGGCGCCGCGCCCGTCATCGGGCATCCGCGCGGTCCCGATCGAGGTCTTGACCCGTTCCGCCGTGCTTTCGCCGATCAGAAGGTTCTGGTGGCGGCGCAGATAGTTGATGATCGCCTCGTCCATCCTGTCGCCGCCGACCCGGACCGAACGCGCATAGACGATGTCGCCAAGCGAGAGCACCGCAACCTCCGTGGTTCCGCCGCCGATATCGACGACCATGCTGCCGGTCGGTTCGGTGATCGGCATGCCCGCGCCGATAGCCGCAGCAATCGGTTCCGCGATGAGGCCCGCGCGCCGCGCCCCGGCCTGCAGCACCGAATTGCGGATCGCGCGCTTTTCCACCGGCGTTGCGCCATGGGGCACGCAGACGATGATCTTCGGTTTCGAAAAGGTCGTGCGTTTGTGGACCTTGCGGATGAAATGCTTGATCATCTCTTCCGCCGCTTCGAAATCGGCGATCACGCCGTCGCGCATCGGCCGGATCGCCTCGATCGAGCCGGGGGTGCGGCCCAGCATCAGCTTGGCATCCTCCCCCACCGCCAGCACGACCTTCTTGCCGTCCTTGGTATGGTAGGCCACCACCGAGGGTTCGTTCAGCACGATGCCCCTGCCGCGGATATAGACGAGCGTGTTGGCGGTGCCGAGGTCGATCGCCATATCCGACGAAAAGAGACCCGAAAGTAGCCACATGAAAGGTGATCCTGTGCAACGCAAAATGAAGGCCGGCGACTCGGGTGAGGCACCGGCCCATCCATATAGAAGCGTGAACTGGGGAGAGGAAGGGATAAGGCGAAAATGAGGCGCGATTCCGCGCGCCCGGAACTAATTGTACTAATTCAACATTTTCTGCCCGATCACCGGCCTGTCACGCGCGATCCTTGTAGTTTACCGACTTTCTGTCGGAATCCGGCGCGAACTTCTGACGCCGCACGAGGAGTTTGTTGAGCGCATTCACATAGGCTTTGACCGAAGCGACGACCGTATCGGTATCGGCAGACTGGCCGGTGACGATTCGCCCGTCTTCCTCCAGCCGGACCGAAACCGTCGCCTGGGCATCGGTGCCCTCGGTCACGGCATGCACCTGATAAAGCTGCAGCCGCACCTTGTGCGGGAACAGCATCTTCACGCAGTTGAACGCCGCATCGACCGGGCCGTCGCCGGTGGCATCGGTCTGGTGATCCGTGCCGTCGATGGTCAGGACCATCTCTGCCTCCTGCGGGCCGTCGGTGCCACAGACCACACGCAGCCGCTTCAGCTGCAGATGATCATGCGCATCCATGGTTGCCTCATCCGCGACGAGGGCGATCAGATCGTCGTCGTAAACCTCTTTCTTGCGGTCGGCGAGCGCCTTGAACCGCACGAAGACATCGTTCAACTGGTTGTCGGCCAGTTCGTAGCCAAGATCCTTCAGCTTTGCCCGCAGCGCCGCGCGGCCCGAATGCTTGCCCATGGCGATGTTCTGCTGGGTCAGACCGATATCCTCGGGCCGCATGATCTCGAACGTCTCCACATTCTTCAGGACGCCGTCCTGATGGATGCCGCTTTCATGCAGAAAGGCATTCTTGCCGACGATGGCCTTGTTGAACTGCACCGGAAAGCCGGAGACAGAGGCCACGCGGCGCGAGAGGTTCATGATCTTCGTGGTGTCGATCCCGGTGCGGTAGGGCATGATGTCGTTGCGGACCCGCAGCGCCATCACCACCTCTTCCAGCGCGGTGTTGCCCGCCCGTTCGCCAAGGCCGTTGATCGTGCATTCGATCTGCCGCGCACCGGCCTGAACGGCCGCAAGCGCATTCGCCGTCGCCATGCCGAGATCGTTGTGGCAATGGGTCGCGAAGATCACCGTATCGGCACCGGGCACGCGGGCGAGCAGCATGGCGATCAGATCGGCACTTTCGCGCGGCGCGGTGTAGCCGACGGTGTCGGGGATGTTGATCGTGGTGGCCCCCGCCTTTATGGCGATTTCGACGACCCGGCAGAGATAGTCATGTTCCGTCCGCGTCGCATCCATCGGCGACCACTGGACATTGTCGCAAAGGTTGCGGGCGTGGGTCACCGTGTCATGGATCCGTTCGGCCATCTGGTCCATGTCGAGGTTGGGGATTGCGCGGTGGAGCGGCGAGGTGCCGATGAAGGTGTGGATGCGCGGAGAGCGGGCCGCTTTCACCGCCTCCCAGCAGCGGTCGATATCCTTGTAGTTCGCCCGCGCGAGGCCGCAGATGGTGGCGTTGCGCGCGCGTTTCGAAATCTCGGCCACTGCCGCGAAATCGCCTTCCGAGGCGATGGGAAACCCCGCCTCGATGATATCCACCCCCATTTCGTCCAGCAGCCCCGCGATCTCCAGCTTTTCGTCATGGGTCATGGTGGCGCCGGGCGATTGTTCACCGTCCCGCAATGTGGTGTCGAAGATCACGACGCGGTCTTGAGCGCTTTTGTCTTTCATGTCGGAATTCCTGTCAGATACCTGGCTTTTGCTTGCGGGCGCTGGTCACCTCCGAGCGGTCGCGCCCTTGGGCACGCTCAGAGGCGGCTAAGAAGCAGAAGCCCAAGGGTCGCCGCAGGGCGGGCGGCCCCGGCGGGATTGGCGGTATGCGGACCCTTGATCATGGCCGCGACTATAGGGACGATTTTCGGCAAGGGAAGAGGGTTTTTGAAGCAGGGGTGCCGTCTCGGGCCAGTCGAGGCCCTCGGACGGGCGTTGCCACGGCCTGCGGCACCGGAGCCGAGCG
>JAAURK010000116.1 GCA_012032275.1 Tabrizicola sp. | reverse complement strand
CAGCGGCATCGGGGTCAAGCAGCGCCGCCGTGAATGCGGCCTGCCTCATGCCGCAGGCTCCAGCATCCGGGCGGCCCGGGCTGCCTCGGCCGCAAGAACCGGCCAGTCGGGCACGTCATTGTCCCATTCGATGAGCGTCGGGCGGGGGCCGGATGCGGCGACGACCCCGGCAAAAAGCGCCCATACCGGATCGACGACCGCGGTCCCGTGGCTGTCGATCAGCAGTGGCAGACCTTCGTCATCGCTGTCTTCGGCATGCCCGCCAAGATGGATCTCGCCCACATGCTGCATCGGGAAAGCGCGAAGATAGGCCAGCGGATCTGTTTTCTGATTGGTGGCAGAGACATAGACGTTGTTCACATCCAAAAGCAGCCCACAGCCGGTGCGGCGGGCTAGTTCGGCGAGGAAGTCGACCTCGGCCATCGCAGACCCCGTGAAGGCAAGGTAGGTCGAAGGGTTCTCCAGCAGCATCCGGCGGCCAAGCACCTCTTGCACCTCATCGATATGATCTGCAACGCGGGCCAGCGTGGCTTCGGTATAGGGCAGCGGCAGAAGATCGTTGAGAAAGGCGCCGTCATGCGTGGACCAGGCGAGATGTTCGGAAAAGCTTGCCGGGTCGAGCCAGCCGCACAATCGCCTCAGCCGCGCCAGGTGATCGGCATCAATCCGCCCTTCCCCGCCGATGGAAAGGCCCACGCCATGCACCGACATCGGAAAGCGTTCCGCCAGATGCCGCAGTTGCGCGAGCGGGCGACCGCCCTCTCCCATGTAGTTCTCGGCATGGATCTCCAGCCAGCTGACGGCCCCGGGATTCTTCAGCAGGGCCTCGAAATGCTGTGGTTGTAGCCGACGCCGGGACGGGACGGCAGGCCTTTGCGGGTCTGGTCGAGCATGGCGTCCTCCGTGGCGTTGCCCCTCCGGCCTTGTGGAGGCCGATGGGGCGGTTTGCGTCAGCCGATCACGCCGGCAGGTCACGATCCAGCGCTTCGAGCGAGCCGGTGCGGCCCTCGGGCAGTTCGATCGTCGCGCAGGTTCCCGCGGGAACAAGGGTCCAGGCGTTGCCCTGATAGTCAACCTTGGAGGTTCCGGCACAGGTCGTGCCCGGCCCGGCAGCACAGTCGTTCTTGCCGGCAAGCGACACGCCGAAGCACTTTTCATTTTCCTGTGCGGCAGCGGGTCCGGCCGCATGGACGGTCAGCGCCGCAGCGAATGCACCGGCGATGGCGAGGGATTTCGAGTGATGGGACATGTCGTTTTCCTTTCAGGTTACACAAGGGGGACGTCTGCGGTGGCCACAGGGGTAACAAGAACCATCGTGCACAGGCCAGTCACAGCGCCGTGAAACACGCGGTTGGGAGGCATTGTAACAGAGGAAAAGACCGGCCAGAGACCACAAAGCCGCCAGCTGGGATGTCGTTTTTCCCTTTTCCGTCAGAAGCTTGCGGTCATCCCCCTGCAGGCGGAAGCGCGGCCTTCCCGAATTCGGCAATCGCCTGATCAAGGCCGATCACCTCTGTTCTCGTATCGCCCAGACGGCGCACTGAAACAGTACGGTCCTCGACCTCCTTCATGCCGATGGCAAGGATCACGGGAACCTTACCGACCGAATGCTCACGAACCTTGTAGTTGATCTTTTCGTTGCGCACATCGGCTTCGGCGCGGACCCCGGCCTTGCGAAGGGCACCCACCACCTCATGCACGAAGGGATCGGCATCCGACACGATGGAGGCGACCACGACCTGACGCGGCGCGAGCCAGAAAGGCAGTTTGCCTGCATAGTTCTCCAGCAGGATCCCGATGAACCGCTCGAACGACCCGAGGATCGCGCGGTGCAGCATGACGGGCGTGTGCTTGCCCCCGTCCTCGCCGATATATTCCGCGCCAAGCCGCAGCGGCGTGTTGAAATCCGCCTGGAACGTGCCGCATTGCCACTCGCGCCCGATGGCATCGGTCAGCTTGAAATCAAGCTTCGGCCCGTAGAAGGCGCCATCGCCCGGGTTGATCGTGTAGGGATAGCCCGCCGTTTCGATCCCCTTGGCAAGGGCCGCCTCGGCCTTGTCCCAGATCTCGTCGGATCCCACGCGCACCTCGGGCCGCGTCGACAGCTTTATGTCGAACGTCGCGAAACCGAGATCGCGGTAGACCGATGACAAAAGCGCAAGGAAGCCGACGCATTCCTGCTCCAGCTGTTCGACCGTGCAGAAGATATGCGCGTCGTCCTGGGTAAAGCCGCGCACCCGCATGAGGCCGTGCATCGAGCCCGAGGATTCGTAGCGGTGGCACGATCCGAACTCTGCCAGCCGGAGCGGCAGGTCGCGGTAGGATTTCAGCCCCTGATTGTAGACCTGCACATGGCAGGGGCAATTCATCGGCTTCAGCGCATTGATCCGCTTTTCCCGGGCACCTTCCTCATCGACCTCCACCAGAAACATGTTCTCGCGGTAGGCCTCCCAGTGCCCCGATCTTTCCCAAAGCACCCGGTCCACCACTTGCGGCGTGCGGATTTCCTTGTAGCCCGCCGCCCCCAGCCGGCCGCGCATGTAATCTTCCAGCGCGCGATAGATCGTCCAGCCGTTCGGGTGCCAGAACACCATGCCCGGCGCTTCTTCCTGCAGATGAAACAGCTCCATCTCGCGGCCAAGCTTGCGGTGGTCGCGCTTTGCCGCCTCTTCCAGCATCGTCAGATGCGCCTTCAGATCCTCGCGGTTCCGGAAGGCCACACCATAGATGCGCTGCAGCATCGGGCGGCTCGCGTCACCCAGCCAGTAGGCCCCCGCCACATGCGTCAGCTTGAAGGCATCGGCCGGAACCTGCCCGGTATGCTGCAGATGCGGGCCCCGGCACAGATCCTGCCAGTCGCCGTGCCAGTACATCCTCAGATCTTCACCTTCGGGAATGCGGTCGATCAACTCCAGCTTGAAGGGCTCGTGCCGGCCCCGGTAGTATTCCACCGCCCTCGCCCGCTCCCAGACTTCGGTCCGCACCGGATCGCGCGCGTTGATGATCTGCCTCATCCTGGCCTCGATCTGACCGAGGTCTTCGGGCGTGAACGGCTCTTCCCGGTCGAAATCGTAGAACCAGCCCTGATCGCGGACCGGGCCGATGGTGACCTTCACCTCCGGCCAGATCTCCTGCACCGCCCGCGCCATGATATGCGCGAGGTCATGCCGGATCAGCTCCAGCGCCGGGGCATCGTCCTTCATCGTGTTGATCGCGATCGTCGCATCCCTGGCAATCGGCCATTGCAGATCCCAGTGCTGGCCGTTGACCTGCGCCGAAATGGCCGCCTTGCCAAGCGAGGGCGCAATCGCCGCCGCCACTTCGGCCGGTGTCACGCCCGCCGCGAAATCGCGCTTGTTGCCGTCGGGAAAGGTCAGGGAAATGCGGGACATCGTGGTCCTCCTCGTCGGTTTGGCGCCTACGGAACGCCCGGTTGCGGGTTATGTCGGCGGGTTTCTTGCCTGCGCGGGGAACCGAAGTCAAGCCAAGGCGATTATTTGCGCGGGGCACAGATGCACCCTGACACGGCGCAATCGCTGCTGATATAGACGGAACATGACCACCTTTCTCACCACGCCCCAGGGCCGCCATCTCGCCTATGTCCGCACGCAGGGCAAAGAGCCCGGCATCGTTTTTCTGGGTGGCTTGAAATCCGACATGACCGGCAGCAAGGCCCAGCATCTGCAGGCCTGGGCCGAGGCGACGGGGCGCGCCTTCCTGCGCTTTGACTACTCCGGTCATGGCCGGTCGCGGGGCGAGTTCGAGGATGGCGCGATCAGCGACTGGGTCGAGGATGCCCAGGCCCTGATCGAGGTTCTGACAGAAGGGCCGCAGGTTCTTGTCGGCTCATCCATGGGCGGCTGGATTGCCCTTCTGCTGACCCGGCTTCTTCCCGATCGCATCGCGGGCATCGTCGGCATCGCCGCTGCCGCGGATTTCACCGATACGCTGTGGGAGGCGGAGCTTACCGACGCCGAACGCGAAACCCTGATCTCCACCGGCAGGCTGGAGCGGCCCTCGGCCTATTCGGACGAGCCCTATGTCTTCACCAACCGGCTGATCGAGGATGGGCGCCACAACCGCGTCCTGACCGGGCCGCTGGCTCTTCCCTGGCCGGTCTGGTTCCTGCAAGGCAGCGCCGATACCGACGTGTCGCCCAACCTGGCATTGCGGCTTTTCAATCACGCAACCGGCCCGCATATTCATCTGACGCTGGTGAAAGGTGCCGATCACCGGTTTTCCACGCCCCATTGCCTGTCGCTGATCACGGCCGCAGTGGAGGATGTGCTGAAGGAACATTCGGATGCGCCGGTTCGGTAAAATTGTCGGGCAGGGCCTGTTTCTCCTCTCGGTCCTGCTTGCAGCGATCTGGTTCCTCACCCCGCCGGAAAGGATGGACCGCGCTGTCACCTTCGATCCGGCCTCCCTGCCCGAAAACCTTGACGATTATCTCGACATTTCCGAACGGCGGTTTGACGATATCGTGCCCGGCGTCGAAAAGCGCATCGTCTGGGCGGGCGAAAAGGGCGCAAAGACCCGCCTCGCGGTTGTCTATATCCACGGCTTCTCCGCCACGTCGGAAGAGATCCGCCCCGTCCCCGATCTGGTTGCAGAGGCACTTGGCGCCAATCTCTTCTTCACCCGGCTGACGGGCCACGGCCGGGGCGCGCCGCGATGGCCGAAGCCGAGGCCGGTGACTGGCTGGAAGATATCGCCGAGGCCATTGCCATCGGGCGCCGCCTTGGCGACCGCGTGATCGTGATGGGCACTTCGACCGGCGCGACACTCGCCGTTCTTGCGGCAAGCGAACCCGCCCTTGCCGAGGGGATGGCCGGGCTTGTCCTCATCTCGCCGAATTTCGCGCTGCAATCCACGGCCGCGTCGATCCTCGACATGCCGCTTGCCCGCTGGTGGGGGCCGATGGTCGCCGGTCCAAGCCGCAGCTTCGCCCCGCTGAACGAGAACCATGCGAAATACTGGACGACCGCCTATCCGACGATCGCGCTTTTTCCCATGGCCGCCCTGATGCGCGAGGCGCGAGACGTCGATTATGCCGCGATCCCGATCCCGGCGCTGCTCGTCTATTCGCCCGAGGATCAGGTCATCGATCCAACCGCGCTCGGCCCGGTCATCGGCGGCTGGGGCGGGCCGGTCGAGATTGCAGAACGGCATATGACACCAGGCGACGACCCGTTTTCCCATGTGATTGCGGGGGATATCCTCAGTCCCGGCCAGACCGCCGATGTCGCCAGGCTGATCACCGCATGGGCGGGCAAGTTGTGAGCGATCCCCTGGTCGTGATCCCGGGCTTCATGGCCGATGTCCGCAGCTTTCTGCCGCAGATCATGTATTTCGGGCGGACCCGGCCAGTCATCCTGTTCCTGCCCACGCAAAGCATCTCGGTCAAGCAGATGGCCCTCGCGGCGGAAACGGTGCTGCCGAAAAGCTTTGCGCTTCTTGGCCACGGGCTTGGTGGTCAGGTCGCGATCGAGATCTTGCGCAGGTTGCCGAAGGCGGTCAGCCGCATCTCCCTTCTGGCCACCGATCCGCTGCCCGAACCACCCCATACGGCTGCCGCGCGCGAAGCCCGGATGGTCGCCGCGAAATCCGGCAAGCTGGCCGAGGCGATCTCGCACGAATTACCGGCGGCGGCGTTTGCCGAAGGCCCGCGCAAGGAGGAGGTGCTGGAGCTTCTTCGGAAGATGGGGGCCGATCTGGGGGCCGATGTCTTCAAGCGCCAGTCGCGCGCGCTGCAGCGCCGCCCCGATCAGCAGAAGGTTCTGGCGAAACTGAAGGTGCCCGCGCTGATCCTTGCCGGAGCCTCCGACACCATCGTTCCGACCCGCAGGCAGGAGTTTCTGGCGGGGCTGATGCCCTTCGGCCGCGCGATCGTGATCCCCGACGCGGGTCACATGCCGCAGCTTGAACAACCCGAGGCGGTGACCGGCGCGCTGGCCGAATTTCTGGCCGGGCCGCTTCTACTGCGATGAAGCGAGCGATATCTGCGGCTGTTTCGCGCGCGATGCCCCGACGGAATTCCTGTCGATGAAGTTCAGCACCAGCGGGCGGATGTTCAGACGCCAGCTTTTCCCGGCAAAGATGCCATAATGTCCAGCGCCCGCTTCCAGATGGCTCGCCTTCTTGTTCTCTGCCAGCCCGGTCAGCAGCTTCAGCGCCGCGACGCATTGACCCGGCGCCGAGATATCGTCATTCGCACCTTCCACCGTCATCACCGCGACCCTGGTGATCGCCGCAAGATCCACGGGCTTGCCGTCTACCACGAAACTGTTGGTGGCAATCTCGCGGTTCTTGAAGATGCGCTCCACTGTCGAAAGGTAGAACTCTGCCGTCATGTCCATGACCGCCAGATATTCGTCATAGAACCGGTTGTGCGCGTCATGATCGCTCGCCTCACCGCGCGACGCCCGGAAGATCTGTTCAAAGAACGCCTTGCCATGCCGTTCGGCATTCATCGTGATGAAGCTTTGCAGCTGCAACAGGCCGGGATAGACCAACCGCCCCGCGCCCTTGTACTTGAAGCCGACACGCTGGATCGCCAGATGTTCCAGCTGGCCCATCGTTACCCGGCGGCCAAAATCGGTGACCTCGGTCGCGGCGGCATCGGGGTCCACCGGACCGCCGATCAGCACCAGGCTTCGCGGCTGCGCCTCTGGCTCCTGCCCCGCGAGATAGGCGGTCGCGGCCAGCGTCAGCGGCACCGGCTGGCAAACCGAGACGACATGCGTCTCGGCCCGAGTTCGCGCATGAAATCGGCCAGATAAAGCGTGTAATCCTCCACATCGAACTTGCCGGCGCTGACCGGAATGTCGCGCGCATTGTGCCAGTCGGTCACGAAGACATCGGCATCGGGCAACAGGCTTGCCACTGTCGAGCGCAGCAGCGTGGCATAATGGCCCGACATCGGCGCGATCAGGAGGATCTTGCGCGCCATCGGTGCACGGCGGCGCACGAAGAACTGGATCAGGTCACCGAAGGGTTTCTCGACCACCGACTTCACATCGACGATATGGTCCTGGCCATCCGGCCCGACGATCGACCGGATGCCCCAGTCCGGTTTCGTGATCATCCGGGAAAAGGAGCGCTCGGTCACTTCGCCCCATGCGGCCATCAGGGGCAGCATCGGGTTCATCGACAGGGCGAAGGCGGGATACGAGGCCATCGCCCGCGCCGTGGCCCCCAACCACTCATTCGTGTTGCGGGCGCTTTCCATAAGGTCATAGGTCAACATATACTTCATTACGTCTCCTTGCCCGGGACTGGCCTCGGTCTTGCTTCGTCGCAGGCTCTCCCCAGGCAGGCGACGCTATGCTGCGCAGCAGCGACGATAGAGGGGAATCATTCGCATGACAACACAAGACAATTCCCCTGACGCAAGGGCGCTCAGGCTGAAGGGTAATCTCGAAAAGCTTGAGGAATTGTCAAAGCGGCTGACAACCGCCCTGACCCACCGCCGCCACGCCGACCCCGCCCTGCAGGGACCGTCGGCCGATGTCTACATGAAAGCCGCCGCCGCCTATTTCGCAGAGATGATGCAGAATCCCGCCAAAGTGGTGGAACACCAGGTCAACTACTGGGGCAAGACGCTGAAACATTATGTCGAGGCGCAGCAGGCGCTCGCCTCGGGGGAATTCAGGGCGCCGCCCGATCCCGGGCCGAACGACCGGCGCTTTTCCAACCCGCTTTGGGACACGCATCCGTTCTTCAACTATCTCAAGCAGCAGTATCTCCTGAATTCCGAGGCCATTTCCACCGCAGTCGGAGACATGGAAAGCCTCGATCCTGCGGACAAGCGCCGGGTCGAATACTTCACCCGCCAGATCGTGGACATGTTCTCGCCCACCAACTTCCTCGGCACCAATCCCGATGCGCTGGAAAAGGCGGTCGAGACCGATGGCGAAAGTCTTGTGCAGGGGCTGGAAAACATGGTCCGCGACATCGAGGCCAATCAGGGCGATCTCCTTGTCACCCTGGCCGACCGTGAGGCGTTCACCATTGGCCAGAACATCGCCACCTCCCCCGGCGAGGTCGTCTACCGCAACCGGCTTCTGGAGCTGATCCAATATGCGCCGACCACGGAAAAGGTCCATAAGACGCCGTTGCTGATCTTCCCGCCGTGGATCAACAAATTCTATATCATGGACCTCAAGCCACAGAATTCGCTGATCAAGTGGATCGTGGATCAGGGATTCACGCTGTTTGTCGTCTCGTGGGTGAACCCGGATGCAGGCTATGCCGATCTCGGGATGGACGATTACATCCGCGATGGCTTCATCCGCGCCATGGCTGAAGTGCGGCGCATCACCGGCGAGGATCAGATCAACACCGTCGGCTATTGCATCGCGGGCACGACGCTGGGTCTGACGCTTGCGCATCTGGAAAAGGCGGGCGACAGATCGGTCAAGTCCGCGACCTTCTTCACCACCCTCACCGATTTCTCGGATCCCGGCGAAGTGGGCGTGTTTCTGGACGACGATTTCGTCGACGGGATCGAACGGCAGACAGAGCAGGACGGCATGCTCTCCAAATTCTTCATGAGCCGGACCTTCTCGTTCCTGCGCTCCAACGATCTGATCTACACACCTGCCATCAAGAGCTACATGATGGGCGAGGCGCCTCCCGCCTTCGACCTGCTATACTGGAATGGCGACGGGACCAACCTTCCGGCGAAGATGGCGGTCGAATATCTTCGCGGCCTTTGCCAGCGCAACGGGTTCGCGCTGGGGCAGTTCCCGGTTTTCGGCGACGCGGTCAGCCTGCAGGACATCAAGCTTCCGATCTGCGCCATTGCCTGCGAAACCGATCACATCGCGCATTGGCGGGGCAGCTTCAACGGCGTGAAGCAGATGGGTTCCCGGGACAAGACCTTCATCCTCTCGCAGTCTGGCCATATCGCCGGGATCATCAATCCGCCGGGCAAAGACAAATACGGTCATTACGAAAGCGATGCGCCTGTCGCCGGGCCGCCCGAAGACTGGAAAGAGACCGCCGCGTTCCACAAGGGCAGCTGGTGGCCGCGCTGGGGGGCCTGGCTTGGCGAACGTTCGGGCGCGATGATCCCGGCCCGCCAGCCCGGCGATTCGCTTGCCCGCGCCGGAACCTATGTGACGATGGCGCCCCAGCTTTAGAATTCGGCGGTGTTTCCCTAGGGTTAGGCGGCATCTTTTGCTGCGCTGCAGAAAATCCTTGAATTGCTGCAGTGCAGCATCTATATAGCTCACATCAGAAAACGGGTATCGACCCTTGCAGATCAGGAGCAAATGAAATGACCAAGACCCCGGACTTCACCAAAGTCATGCAGGACATGATGGCTTCTTTCCCGGTTGATGCCTCGGCCTTCCAGAACGCGTTCAAGACCCAGGCTGCCTTTGCCGAGAAATTCTCGAAAGTGGCGATCGAAGCGGCTGAGAAGTCGACCGAGATCTCCGCCAAGTGGACCAAGGACGCTTTGGCCAAGGTGGCCGATGTGTCGAAAGCCAAGTCCGAGCCGACCGATTACACGAAAGCCGCTACCGATTTCGCTTCGGCCGCTGCTGAAATGGCAGCCGAGAACCTGGCCGCTTTCGCTGAAGTCGCCAAGAAAGTGCAGATGGAAACCGTCGAGCTGATGCTCGCCGCCGGCAAGGACATGTCGGAAGACGCAACCGCTGCGGTCAAGAAAGCCACCGCCGAAGTGACCTCGGTCGCCAAGAAAGCGGCTGCCGCTGCAAAGTGATCCCGGCTGCGTCCTCTTCCCGGACGCGCCGTGGGGCGGGCCTTGTGCCCGCCCTTTCTTTTTCGAAACCTCTGCCCTAAGCTTCATTGCGGGCGCATGAACTGGGGAGAGGGCCGATGGCCGATACCGACAAGCCACTGCTGATCAAGCGCTATGCCAGCCGCCGACTCTACAACACCGAAACCTCCGACTACGTGACGCTGGAAGATATCGCGGGCTTCATCCGTCAGGGCCGCGAGGTGCAGATCATCGATCTGAAGACCGGCGACGATCTGACCCGGCAATACCTGCTACAGATCGTGGCGGAACACGAATCCAAAGGCGAAAGCGTGCTGCCCGTCGATGTGCTGACCGATCTCGTGCGCAGCTATACCGGCGGGATGCAATCGATCGTGCCGCAGTTCCTTGCCTCTTCGTTCGAGATGCTGCGCGAAAGCCAGGCCAAGATGATGGAGAATCTGTCCAGCTTCCCGAACCCGATGTCGGCTGTTCCGGGGTTCGAGGCGATGCGCAAGCAGCAGGAAGCCTTCCTCAAGACGATGATGGGCGGAATGTCCGGCTGGGGTTCTTCCGGCCCGGCGCGCGAGGAAGAAGCGGTCGCCACCTCCGACGATCTTGCCGAAATCAAGAAGCAGCTCGCCGAACTGCAAAAGAAACTGTCAAAGCTCTGATCCGGGGATGCCGGACGCCGAGGGCCGGGTCACGCTCTGGGGGATCGAGGTCTTCCTTGCCGTGGCCGACGAGGGCGCGATCTCTGCTTCCGCGCGGCGGCTTGGCGTCAGCCCTTCGGCGATCAGCCAGCAGCTCGCCGGGCTTGAAGCGGCGCTTGGCACGGCCCTTCTCGACCGCAGCGCCCGCCCCCTCCACCTGACACCCGCGGGGCGATGTTCCGCCGCCATGCCCAGACGATCGTCAACGCTGCCGCCGAAGCGCGGGTCGAACTTGCGATGGCCGATCTCGCGGGGCTGACCACGCTCCGGCTTGGCATGATCGAGGATTTCGATGCCGATGTGACACCGCATCTGCTGTCCGGGCTTGCGCTGGAGCTGCCCGGCTGCCGCTTTCTTCTGGAAACCGGGGCCAGCCACCGCCTGCTCGACCAGTTGGAGGAGCGCGCGCTCGATATCGTCGTCGCCGCCGATTTCGGATCGGAACTTGCCAGCGATGCGGACTGGCGCGAGGTGCATCCGGTGATGGCCGAGCCTTTCGTCGCGGTCACGCCGCCCGGGGGCCTAACCGCAGAGCTGCCGCTGATCCAGTATACCGCCCGGCATCTCATGGGCCGCCAGATCGCGGCGCATCTTGGCCAGCTTGGGCTGAAGCCCGCGCACCGGTTCGAACTTGACAGCTATGCCGCCATCCTTGCCATGGTCGCCGCCGGTGCGGGATGGGCCATTCTCACGCCGCTCGCCCTGCATCAGGCGCGCGGCTTCGAGGCGCGGGTCGAGGTACATCCCCTGCCCTTCGCCCCGTTTGGCCGCACCCTGTCACTCTCTGCCCGGGCGGGAATATTGCGTGACATGCCGGGCCGGATCGCCACGCGGCTGAAGGCGCTGATCGGATCGGAAGTCATCGCGCCCACGGTGCAGTCGCGGCCCTGGCTCGCGCCGACGCTGCGGGTTCTCTGACGCGGCCTCAATGCGCCGTGGCGGTGCTATGCGCGCCGTCCGCGCCGCTCCCTCCGGGCAGGGCCGGCATCCGCAC
>JAAURK010000115.1 GCA_012032275.1 Tabrizicola sp. | reverse complement strand
CGGCGTCATGGCGACCAGCGTCAGCCGCGCCCGCGCCGCCATCGCCAGCGTCTTGCCGCCCCCGCCTGCGCAGTAATCCAGCACCCGCATTCCGTCCCGCAGCGGCAGCGCCTCGACCACAGCCTGCGAGGCGGCATCCTGCAGCTCCACCAGACCAGTGAGATAGGCCCGCGACTGGGCGAGCTTGCGGGCATTCCCGGTTACCTGCAGCGCGGTCGTGGCCAGGGGATGGGGCTGGGCCGGGACATCATCGGCTGCGAGGGCGGCGATCGCCCGCGCAACATCGGTTTTCCCGGTATTGACCCGCAGGAACACCGGCGCCCGCGCTTGCAGCGCGCGCAGGACGGCGTCGTGGTCTGGCCCAAGGCTTGCCGCGAGATCCGGCATCAACCAGTCGGGGCAGTCGAGTGCGGCAGCCCCGGTGGCCGGGTCGCCCGCATCGCCCGCCTCAAGAGGTGGGGGGGCATGGTCTTCGCCGGTGAAAAGCGGTGCGGGATCCGTTCCCGCGGCCCGCAACCCGCCCAGGATGATACCCCGGCCCGTCATGGAACCGCCAAGTGCTGCGAAAGACCGGCGGCAGCGCAGGCCGTCGAACACCAGATCGCGCACCGCGGCCCGGTCGCCCGATCCGGCAAAGCGGCTGGCGCGGCCCCAGTTCGTGAGCGCCTTTTCGGCGGGCTGCCCCTCCAGAATGCGGTCAAGCACGGTGATCGCTGCAGAAAGTCGCGCGCCCGGCGTCATGATCTTGATGTTCCCTGCAAATCGGCGCCCTGCCCCACCACTCCTCGCGCCTCCCGGCCCTGGCTATTGCGCCTGTCGTCACGCCTGTGTCAGGCTCAGCCCGTTGCCATCGGGGTCATGGAACCAGCACACTTTCAACCCCCCGCCCGTCTGCGTCCAGACCCCGTCATCGTCCTGGCCGAATCCCCGATAGATGGCGAAGGTCACCCCCTTGCGCCGCAGGTCGGCCATGGCACGCATAGACTGCGGCAAAGCCGTCCTCGAACATCAGCCGCAGGCCCAGCACGTTGCTGTAGAACGGTTTCGCCCTTTCGATATCGGCGGTCAGCACAAAGCCGATACAGCGGGCCGATTGCGGAAGTGCCATACGGTGCTCCGATCCGGGAGGGTTCGGCAGGAAGCCTAACACATCTCGACCCGCATCACCCCACCCGATAGTTCGGGCTCTCGCGGGTGATCTGGACGTCATGCACGTGGCTTTCCTTCAGACCGGCCCCGGTGATCCGGACGAAGGCGCATTTTGTCCGCATCTCGGCGACGGTGGCGCAGCCGGTATATCCCATGGCGGCACGCAGCCCGCCCACCATCTGATGGATCACCGCAGCGGCAGAGCCCTTGTAGGGCACCTGGCCCTCGATCCCCTCAGGCACCAGCTTGTCGGAGGCCGCATCCTTCTGGAAATACCGGTCCGCCGACCCGCGCGCCATCGCCCCGAGACTGCCCATGCCGCGATAGGCCTTGAAGCTGCGGCCCTGCCAGAGGATCACCTCGCCGGGGGATTCGTCCGTCCCCGCAATGGCCGAACCGACCATGGCGCAGGACGCACCCGCCGCGATGGCCTTGGCGAAATCGCCGGAATACTTGATGCCGCCATCCGCGATGACCGGGATGTCCGCCGCCGCCCGCGCCGCATCCATGATCGCGGTCAGCTGCGGCACCCCGACCCCGGCCACAATCCGCGTGGTGCAGATCGACCCCGGCCCGATCCCGACCTTCACCGCATCGGCCCCCGCAGCGATCAGCGCGCGCGCGGCCTCGCCCGTGGCCACATTGCCCGCCACCACCTGCACCGCATTCGACAGCGCCTTGATCCGCTCCACCGCCCGGGCCACGCCCTCGCTGTGGCCATGGGCGGTGTCGATCACCACCATATCGACGCCCGCATCGATCAGCGCCTGACTGCGATCGAACCCCGCATCGCCGACGGTCGAGGCAGCGGCCACGCGCAGACGGCCAAGTTCGTCCTTGCAGGCATGAGGGTTCAGCACCGATTTCTCGGTATCCTTCAGCGTGAGGAGCCCGGTGAGCTTGCCCACGCCATCCGTCACCAGCAGCTTTTCGATCCGCCGCGCCTTCATCAGGCTGATCGCTTCGGCCCGGTCCACCGGCTCGCGCAGGATGGCGAGGTTCTCCGAACTCATCATCACGCGCACCGGCGTTCGGTCGTCGCTGGCAAACCGCATGTCGCGGTTGGTGACGATGCCGACGACCCGGCCCTCGCCGTCCACCACCGGAAAGCCGGTGATGCTGTAGCGCTCCATCAGCACTTTCGCATCGGCCAGGGTCTGATCCTGCGTGAGCGTGATCGGCTGGTAGACCACACCGCTTTCAAAGCGTTTCACCCGCCGCACTTCGCGGGCCTGCGTCTCGGGATCAAGGTTGCGGTGGATCACGCCGATGCCGCCCGCCTGTGCCATCGCGATCGCCATCCGGCCTTCGGTGACCGTATCCATGGCACTGGACAAGAGCGGGATGTTCATCCGGATCGCCCGGGTGACAAAGGTCGACGTGTCGGCATCCGATGGCAGAACGCTTGACGCGGCAGGAACCAGCAGAACGTCGTCAAAGGTGAGAGCCTCACGAATCTCCATGGATTTCCCCCTGTGGAGTTGCATCGTTTGGCGGTTCCCCTTTTCACGCCGGGCCGGGCTTTGCAAGCGGAAAACCCCCGGTCCCGGCCCCGTGGCTGCAAAGCGGAGCGGCGGTGCCGCAAGCCTTTCCCCTCGCTTCTGCGGCAGGGCCGCCGAGGCTCAGGCGGGAAGGACGAGGGCAGTGGCACCAAGGCGGCGCAGCGCCGCACCGGTGCCAAGCTTGAACCGCGCCAGCCCCGGCGCATCCTCGGTATTGACCGAGCCGAGATCGAGCCAGCCGATCCCTTCACTGCGAAAACGGGTCGCGGCGTGCCAGAGCATCAGGTTATGCACCGATCTTTCGCGTGCGTCGCGCCCCGCCCAGCCCAGATGATAGCTCGCTGACGCGCCATGACGGACAAAGCACATCGCGGCCCCGACCTGCCCGGCGTGACGCCATTCCCAAAGCGACAGCGCTTCCCGGGGCAATCCGCGGGCGAAGGCCGCGGGCAGCGCGCGATACCCCTTCTCCCGGCGTTGCGCCGCTTCGGCCGCGATGAGGTGGTCGAGCGTCTGCGCGCTGCCACGCCGGATCACGATTCCCTGCCGTTCGGCCACCGAGAGGCGGTTGCGCCATTTCCCCGTGAGACCGGCGCGCAGATCGGTCGAGAGATCCCAGATCGCCTGATGGACCGGCGTGACGAGGGGGATCAGGCCGAACCCGGCCAGATCCTCCTCCGGCGTCACGATGGTCAGGCCCGGCCACCGCGCCAGACGCCGCAGGGTCCGGCGCCTCTCTGCAGGACTGTGGCCGCCTTGCCAAAGCGGACCGCGCGACAGAAGCCGCAATCCCGGCCGTTCCACCACCAGACCCTCGCCAATGCCAAGATCGGCGCAAAAGACCGTCGCACCGCAGGCCCGCAGCGCAGCGCCATAGGCCGCCGACTGCTGCAGCGGGAGAAAGCCTTCATCAGGATCTTGCGCGTCGAACATCCGCGCATTAACGCGCGGGAAACCTTTCTGCCAGATTAATGCAGATGATGAAACGTGCCTCTGTTCCGAAAACACGCGCCCCAGCACCGCGCCTCACCCTCTGGGTGCCTGCGCTGGTTGCGGGGGCGTTGTGCCTTGTCTGGCTTGGCGTCGTGGCGTTGATCTACCGGTAAAGCAGCGATTTTCCGTTCGCGAAAAGGTGGACCTTCTTCGGATCGGCCGACAGCCGCACGGTGTTGTAGCGCAGCTCCGGGCGAATGCCGGGAAGCTTGCCGACCACCTGCGCGCCATCGCCCGTCTTCTTGAAGTACAGCAGCGTCACCTCGCCAAGCGCCTCGGTGATCTCGACCTCGCCGGTGTAAAGCGAATCCCCCGTCGCCTCGATCAGATCCTCGGGGCGCACCCCGATCTTGACCTTCATTCCCTGGTCGGCGGGCTGGGTCGGCACAGCGGAATGCGCGATCCCGCCGTTCTTGAGCTTGATCGTCGTGATGGCACCCGTGCCGCTCACCTCGCCCTCCATCAGGTTCATCGCCGGGCTGCCGATGAACTGTGCCACGAATTCGTTCTCCGGCCGCTCGTAAAGTTCCAGCGGGCTGCCGACCTGGCTGATGCCACCGCCCGCCAGCACGACGATCCGGCTGGCCAGCGTCATCGCCTCCACCTGGTCATGGGTTACATAGATCATCGTCGAATTCGGCATCGCCTCTTTCAGCTGCGCGATCTCGATCCGGGTCGCGACGCGAAGGGCCGCGTCGAGGTTCGACAGCGGCTCGTCGAAGAGATAGACCTTCGGGTCACGCACGATGGATCGCCCGATTGCCACCCGCTGCCGCTGCCCGCCTGACAGGGCTTTCGGCAGTCGGTCCAGATAGGGCGTCAGCTGCAGGATCTTCGCCGCCTTGTCGACGGCGGCCGCAATCTCCTGAGGCGACTTCTTCGCGATCTTCAGCGCGAAGGACATGTTGTCGCGCACCGTCATATGGGGGTAAAGCGCGTAGGATTGGAACACCATTGCGATGCCGCGCTGCGCCGGCGGTACGTCGTTCATCCGCACGCCATCGATCGAGAAGTCGCCGCCGGTAATCCGTTCCAGCCCCGCGATCATCCGCAGCAGCGTCGATTTCCCGCACCCCGAGGGCCGACGAAGACGATCAGCTCTCCGGTCTTGATGTCGAGGTCGATGTGCTTCAGCACCTTGACCTCGCCATAGGCCTTTTCCACATCCTTCAGCAGCAGATCCGCCATGATTTCCCTCCCTCAGGCCCGTTTGGCCAGACAGACGCCCCAGGGGCCAAGGTCGATGCGCCCCCCTTCCTCCGTCTGGCTGCCGAGTTCTGTTCCGATTGACGTCCAGTTCCCCGGAGGCAGCTGCGCACTGGCAGATCCGTCTCCGAGATTGAAAACACAGAAGATTTCCTCTTCCCCACGGCGCATGAACTGCGCCACATCGCCCTGCGCGACAATCGCCTCCATGGTGCCGTGGCGCAGCACGGGATGCGCCCGGCGGAAGGCAAGCATTGCCCGGTAATGCGACAGCATCGAGCCCGGATCGCCCTCTTGTGCCGCGACAGAAAGCGGCAGGTGCGGCGGTTTGACAGGAAGCCAGGGCTTGCCGCTGCTGAACCCGCCGGTCTGATTGTCGGTGACCCAGACCATCGGCGTCCGACACCCGTCGCGACCCTTGAACTCTGGCCAGAATTCAATGCCATAAGGGTCTTTCAGCTCATCCAGGGACAGCTCCGCCTCCGGCAGGCCAAGCTCCTCGCCCTGATAAAGGCAGATCGACCCCCGCAGGCAGCCGAGCAGCGTTGCATAGGTTTTGGCGGCGGTCGCGCTCAGGCCCCAGCGCGTGACATGACGGATGACATCGTGGTTCGAAAAGGCCCAGCACGGCCAGGCATCGCGCGCCGCGGCCATCATCCGGTCGAAGGTCTCGACAAGCGAGGCGGCGGTCAGGCGCGCCGGTTGCAGCATCTCGAACGGGTAGCACATCTGCACCTTGTCCCCGCCCGACGTATATTCGGCCATGATCTCGAGGCCCCGCTGCGCATCCCCGACCTCGCCCACCGCCGCGGCGGCGTAGGGGTTCAGAACGGCGCGGAATTTCTTCAGGAATTCAATGTTTTCCGGCTGGTTCTTGTCAAAGAGATGCAGCTGGTGATTATACGGGTTAACCGAGGGCGCAATGGTGTTGTTGCGCAGATCCGGCGGCAAGGAAGGATTGTCGCGCAAGTATTTGTCGGCAATGTAGAAATTGATCGTGTCAAGGCGGAAGCCATCGACGCCGCGCTTCAGCCAGAAGCGGGTGACGTCCAGCAGCGCCTCCTGCACGGGCGCGCAGTGGAAATTCAGATCGGGCTGGCTGGTCAGGAAATTGTGCAGGTAATACTGCCCGCGCCGCCCCTCCCATTGCCAGGCCGATCCGCCGAAGATCGACAGCCAGTTGTTGGGCGGCGTGCCATCGGGTTTGGGATCGGCCCAGACGAACCAGTCGGCCTTTGGGTTCGTCCTGTCCTCGCGGCTTTCCTTGAACCAGGTGTGCTGGTTCGAGGTGTGGCTCAGCACCAGATCGATCATCACCCGCAGGCCAAGCGCATGAGCCTTCGCGACCACCGCGTCGAAATCGGCGAGAGAGCCGAACATCGGATCGACGTCGCAATAATCGCTGACATCATAGCCGAAGTCCTTCATCGGGCTCTTGAAGAACGGGCTGATCCAGACCGCATCCGCGCCAAGGCGCGCGATATGGGGCAGCCGCTCCACGATCCCGCCCAGATCGCCGATCCCGTCGCCGTCGGAATCCTGATAGCTGCGGGGGTAGATCTGATAGATCACCGCCCCCCGCCACCATTCCGGATCAGCCGCCAGCACAGACCGGTTCTCGCGCTGCATCATGCTCACTTGACCGATCCCGCGAGCAAGCCCCGCACGAGAAAGCGCTGCAGCGCAAAGAAGACCAGAAGCGGCACCGCGATCGACACGAAGGCCGAGGCGGAAAGGATCTCCCAGTCGCCACCGCGCGAGCCCATCAGGTTCACGAGGTTGCCCGTCAGCACCTGCTGGTCATTGCCGGTGCCAAGGAAGACAAGCGCGACCAGAAGGTCGTTCCAGGTCCAGAGGAACTGGAAGATCGCAAAGCTTGCCAGTGCCGGGAACGACAGTGGCAGGATGATCTTGGTGAAGATCTGGAAATCGGTGGCCCCGTCGACCTTTGCATTCTCGATGATGTCGCGCGGCAGGCCGACCATGTAGTTGCGCAGAAGGTAGATCGCGAGCGGCAGGCCAAAGCCGGTATGCGCCATCCAGATGCCCAGATAGCCCTTGCCGATGCCAAGCCAGTTGTGGAACTGCAAGAGCGGGATCAGCGCCAGTTGCAACGGCACGACCAGCAGGCCGACGATTGCCGCCACCAGCAGCGCGCGGCCCGGAAACTCCATCCAGGCAAGCGCATAGGCCGCGAAGGCAGCGATCAGGATCGGAATGATCGTCGCCGGGATTGCCACTGTCGCGGTGTTCATGAAGGCCTGAAAGATCGTCTGGCCGGCAAGCGGGCTGAACAGAACCGTCTTGTAGTTGTCGGTGGTGAACTCTGGCGGGGTCGTTGCGCTGGCGAAGATGCGCGGCAGGCGTTCGCCTGCCGTCGTCACCGGCGAAGACAGCACATAGCCGCCGTCGGCCTGAACCGTCACCGTGACACCGTCGCCAAGCTCGGCCGTCTGCCCGGGCTCATAGGCTTCCGGCTCGCGGGAGCTTGTGCCCCAGGAGCTGATCGTGGTGCGGGCATTGCCGAAGAGATTGCCCTCGATCACGAAGGCGCCGTTGGTTTCGGTCTCGTCGCCCTCGATGCGGATCGGGGACAATTGCTGTTCCTGCGTGGTCAGTGACTGCCACCAGCCCGATCCGACGATCTGATCCCCCGTCCGGAAGGATGAGACAAACAGGCCGAGCGTCGGCAGCACCCACATCGCCACCAGAACCACGACCGAGATGTGGACGGCCCAGGTGAGAGAGGATTTCGTTCCTGCGATATTGTCCATGACGACCCCCTCAGCGCATTTCTTTGCGTGCGTTATAGACGTTCCAGACGAGGATCGGAGTCACCAGAAGCATGATGACCATCGCACTCGCCGAACCCACGCCCCAGTCATTGGCACGGAAAAGCTTGTCGTACATGTAGTTCGCCAGCACCTGCGTTTCCCATTGGCCGTTGGTCATCGCCAGCACGATGTCGAACACCTTCAGCACCACGATGGTGATCGTCGTCCAGACCACGACGATGGTGCCCATGATCTGCGGCACCTTGATCTTGAAGAAGATCTGGAACGGGTTTGCGCCATCGATGATCGCCGCTTCGATCGTATCCTCTGGCACGCCCCTCAGCGCTGCCGACAGGATGACCATGGCAAAGCCGGTCTGGATCCAGACCAGCACGGCCATCAGGAAGAAGTTGTTCCAGAACGGCAGGGAAAGCCAGGTCTGTGGCTGGCCGTAGGGCAGATCGGCGACGAAGACACCGGCCAGCATGCGGGCAAGGGTGAAGATCAGCCAGGCCGATACCGCCACCACGATGAGGCGCAGCAGCATCAGGAACAGCCCGCCGCGATCCTCGCTGCCCCGCAGGATCGGCCGCAGCATGGACCAGGCAAGCCAGCCAAGCCCGCCGATGATGATCAGAAGCAGCAGCGCCGGCAGCACCTTCAGCAACAGCACCGACCCGATCCCGCCATCGAAGTTCATCCAGATCGCATTCAGCGCGCCGATCTGCGCCTGATCGGCGGGCTTCGTGTCGTAGATCAGCTTCCAGATCACCGAGGCGCCCACGAACGAGATTGCCATCGGCATGAAGATCAGCGACTTGGCGATATTGCCCCATTTGATCCGGTCGGTCAGCTGTGCCGCCAGAAGCCCGAAGGCGGTGGAGGCGGCGGGCACGACAATCAGCCAAAGCATGTTGTTCGTCATCGATTCCCAGAATTTATCTTCGGACATCATCCTGGAATAATTGGCAAATCCGACGAAGGTCGAACTCGCGCCGGTCTGCCGGTTCAGCGAAAGCCACGCTGTCGCGAAGACCGGATAGGCAAGATAAAGACCAAGCGCGATGATCGCAGGCAACAAGAACAGCCAGGGACGGATCTGGTTCGCGCGATTGATGTTGCGGCCTGCATTCGGGCCACGCGGGGGAAACAGGACTTTGTCGAGAACCAGGTTCGAGCCGTAGAAGTAGAACAGACAGCCGCCGACACCGATCAAAATGGTCAGCAAGGCCTGAATTGCCGGATTCATGCGTCCCTCCCCTGGTCGCAGCCGTTGTATCGGCCGATCCTATGGCGGGCCCGGTGTTGCCCCGGGCCCGCGCATTGGTTTTTTATCGCTCTGGCCGGATCACTTCGGCCAGGACGAGTCGATCGTATCCGCAACCTCCTGCGCCGTCTTGCCCGAGGTATAGTCAACCATCCCCGTCCAGAACGTGCCCGCGCCAACCGCGCCCGGCATCAGGTCGGATCCGTCAAAGCGGAAGGTCGTCGCACTTGTCAGGATCTCGCCCTGCTTCTTCAGCGCTGCGTTGCCGTAAAGCTCTGCATTGGCCGAGGTCAGGGGGGTGAGGAAGCCCGACTGGGCCATCCAGACTTCATGCGCGATCGGCGTCTTCAGCCATTCGATGAAGGCGCGCGAGGCTTCGGAATCCTTGGTGATGAAGGCGAGCGTGCCCGCACCGAGGACCGGTTTGCCAAGATCCTTGCCCTCATAGGCCGGGAAGTAGAAGAAGTCGGCGTCGGTACCAAGTTCCGTGCCTTCCGGGAAGAACGACGGGATGAACGACGCCTGGCGATGCATGTAGCACTGCGGCGGCGACGAGAAGAGACCTTTCGGGCTGTCGCGGAAATCGGTCGAGGCGACAGCCGCCGCTCCGCCAGCGACATAGGCGTCGTTCTTGGCGAAATACCCGAACTCGTCAATCGCGCCGACGACTGCGGGATCGTTGAAGCCGATCTCGTGCTTGACCCATTTGTCATAGGTTTCCGGCGATTGCGTGCGCAGCATCATGTCCTCGACCCAGTCGGTCGCGGGCCAGCCCGTCGCTCCGCCCGAACCGAGACCGATGCACCACGGCGTGCCGCCGTCGGCGACGATCTTGTCGGTCAGCGCCTTCAGCTCTTCCATGGTCTGCGGCACTTCATAGCCAGCATCCTCGAAGTTCTCGGGCACGTACCAGACCAGTGACTTCACGTCGATCTTGTAGGGAAAGGCGTAAAGTGCGGCCGCACCGTCCGCCCCGGCATAGGTGCCAAGCCCGACCCAGCTTTCGCCAGCGGCATAGTTCTCGCGCAGCCAGGTTTCCGTATCCGCGCCAAGGGGGGTGATGAACCCTTTCGAGGCGAGGTCGGCGATCAGGCCGGGTTGCGGCAGGATGGCGATATCGGGCGGACTGCCAGCCTGGGTGTCGATGACGATCTGCTGTTCGTAGTTTTCGGACGACGAATAGTTCACGGTCACGCCGGAGGCTGCCGTGAAATAGGCGAGCATCGATTCGACCAGCACCTGGTCCTCGCCCCGCCATGGCCCGAACATCGTGATCGACTGGCCCTCGAGGTTGAAGGCCTCGTCAAAGGCCTTGTAACTGTCCCAGTTGAACGCGCCCTCGCCCACAGGAAACTTGAGATCCTGAGCCGATGCGCCCCCGGACAGAAGCGCCAGCACTGCCGTGCCGACGATAAGTCTGCTTTTCATATGTCTTCCTCCCGATTCCCCGCCCTCTGACGGGGCATGAACCAATGTCGGCTGTTCCTGACCTCAGGGCAAGCCCGCAGAATCAATCCAAACCGCTTTGGATGGCGAACACTTGCCGATCCCTTCCCGCGAGTCAATCCAAAGCGCTGCGGGGCATCGATTCTGCCCTGCAGCACAGGCTTTTCCGGCTCCTCAATCGTTTACGGAGCTGTGCATTAAGCTTTGACCCGATCCCGGCTCGTGGCTACAGTCCGCCCAATTGAAAACGTTTTGAGCATCTGAAGCCAATGAACCTGAAGGAACTCGCCACAAGACTGGGCCTTTCGCCCACAACGGTGAGTCGTGCGCTGAACGGCTATCCCGAGGTCAACGAATCTACCCGCGAACGGGTCATGGCGGCGGCCAAGCGGCACAACTACCGGCCGAACACCCGTGCGATCCGGCTGGCAACCGGCCGCGCCATGGCGGTCGGCCATGTCATTCCGATCGCCACCCGGCACGAGATCGTCAACCCGGTCTTCGCGGATTTCATCGCGGGTGCGGGCGAGACCTACAGCCGGAACGATTATGACATGATCCTCTCTGTCGTCCCCGACGAGGGCGAGGAGGAAACCTACCGCACGCTCAAGTCCAAGGGCAATGTCGACGGCGTCATCGTGCATGCCCCCCGGATGAACGATCCCCGCATCAGCCTTCTGCGCGCGATCGAACTGCCCTTCGTCGTTCACGGGCGGGCCACCGGCAGCTCTGACCCCTACTGCTGGCTTGACGTCAACAACCGGCGGGCGTTTCAGCGCGCCACAGAGTTTCTTCTCGATCTCGGGCACCGCCGGATCGGGCTGGTCAACGGCCTCGAATACATGGATTTCGCCATCCGCCGCCGCACCGGATATCTGGATGCCCTTACCGCGCGCGGCCTCCCCGCCGATGCCGCGCTGATGGCTTCGGACGAGATGACAGAGATTTCCGGCTTCCGCGCGACCCAGCGGATGCTGGCGCTGCAGGATCCGCCGACCGCCCTGCTTGCCGCCTCGATGATCTCGGGCATGGGCGTGTCCGGAAAGCAGAACAGCGGCAAAGCAGAACAGCAGAACATAGGGAGCGATGGCTCGGGATTCAAGCTGTTGTGCTGTTCTGCTTTCTGCTGTTCTGTCGTCGCGGCGCAGCGACGC
>JAAURK010000114.1 GCA_012032275.1 Tabrizicola sp. | reverse complement strand
CTTGCGGCGTAGAGACTTCGTCGTGCGTTTCACGCGACTAATGTACCACCCGTAGCTTCATCGTCGGCCGCGCTCGCTTAGGATCGGCTACTTCTTTCGGCAATCGCTGTGAAACGCAACCGCCCCGGCGACGAAGGAGAGGATCTGACGCCAATCCTCTTCTTCAGCCGCCGCATCGGTCTCACCGATGAAGGAGTGGATCCTATCCTCGCCGGCGGGCGCGTCACCGGTCATGAAAGCGCTTGGACGCTTTGGAGTGGAGGAACAGGATATGAAGATATTGCTTCTCGCCAATGAGGCGCCGGAGGATTTCGCTTTGCGCGACGACAAGGCCGCCGTCCGACGAGGCCGTGGACATCTTCATCCGCCTCGTCGCGCCGATCGCCCCGCACTTCGCCGAGGAGTGCTGGCGCACCCACCTGGGCCACGCCGACTCGGTCTTCCGGGCCACCTGGCCCGTCGCCGACCCCGCCGCGCTGGTCCGCTCGGAGGTCGAGATCGCCGTCCAGATCCAGATCCGCGAGCACCAGGCCGAAGGTGAGGGTGAGCAGGCTGGGTCGTCCGATTTTGGAAGCCGCGGCCCGATCCACAAAATAATCCTTACCCGAGTACCGGTACACCGCGATCATCTCGCGCGAAAAATTGCCGATGAAGATGGAGACCTCGCCGGTGCTGTCCACCACGCGCTCGTCCTCGGGCATGAATGGCAGCCTCACCGCCTGCGAGCCGGCGGCATGATGGCCTTGGCGAACTTGATCACCTTCTTCTGGCCGTCGGCCGCAACCACTTCGAGGTGGTACGGTCGAGGAAGCTGCCAACGCCCATGACGACCTCGACTTTGCGCGCCTTCGCCATCGCCGGTCAGCACCACCGGCAGCCCCCATGCGCAGATCGCCCCGCGCGCGGTCAGCCTTTCGGTGGGCGATGGGGCGAGTGTCATGCCGGTGTCTCCTGCCTCTCTCTACCCTTGGTATGACAGAATTGAAACATTCCCGCGCCAGCCGACACGACCGCGTGAAATCGCCGTAGCAAGGCTTGCCCGGCACCGACCCGAGGCGCATCTCGGTGCGAAGAACAACGGAGGCAACGATGGCCGGTCTACGCAAAATCCTGCTTGTCGACGATGATGACGATCTGCGCGAGGCGCTGAGCGAGCAACTGGTGATGACCGAAGACTTCGACGTGTTCGAAGCAGGCACCGGGGCCGAGGGGATGGAAAAGGCGAAGGCCGCGCTCTATGACCTCGTGGTGCTTGACGTGGGCCTGCCCGACACGGATGGCCGCGAGCTGTGCAGGCGGATGCGCAAGGCGGGGGTCAAATGCCCGATCCTGATGCTGACCGGGCATGATTCGGACAGCGACACGATCCTCGGGCTTGATGCGGGCGCGAATGATTATGTCACCAAGCCGTTCAAGTTTCCGGTCCTTCTGGCCCGTATCCGGGCACAATTGCGCACGCATGAACAATCGGAAGACGCGATCTTCCAGATGGGGCCCTACACGTTCAAGCCCGCCCAGAAGATGCTGGTGGACGAGCGGGACAAGAAGATCCGCCTGACGGAAAAGGAAACCAACATCCTGAAGTTTCTCTACCGCGCCTCGCAGGGTGTTGTGGCGCGCGATGTGCTGCTTCACGAGGTCTGGGGATATAACGCCGGCGTCACCACCCATACGCTGGAAACCCACATCTACCGGTTGCGCCAGAAGATCGAACCCGATCCGTCGAATGCGCGCATTCTCGTCACCGAAAGCGGCGGCTACCGGCTGGTCGCCTGACCGGTCCGAAATCCCCTTGTCACGTCGGGGTCATGACGTGACACCCTCCCTGTTGGACCTGGCCCGGCGCCTTGTCGGGCCTTTTTTCCACGAAACTGTGTCTTTCGTGCTGCAGCGCGAGGCGCGTCCGCCTTGCAACAGCCCCGAAATCTTTCTGATTGGGGCTTATTGTTGCCGGATTCCAGAGCTACGTTTTACACATGCGCAGGTTGAGTATCGATTCTGTGCAGACGAATCCCCTTGCCGCGTCGGGGTTATGGCGCGGTTCCTCCCTGTTGGACCTGGCCGGGCTTCGTGCCCGGCCTTTTTTTGTCTGCTTGAGGTCGGGCTGCAACCGCCTTAGCCTGGGTCTCCCGAGAGGAGATGCCGATGCCCTTCACCCTTGCAACCTGGAACATCAACTCGGTCCGTTTGCGTGAGGTGCTGGTCGCCCGGCTGATGACAGAGACGGCTCCGGACATCCTTTGCCTGCAGGAATGCAAGAGCCCGGTCGAGTTGATCCCGCTGGAGCAGTTCAGGGCACTTGGCTACCATCATATCGTTGCGCGCGGGCAGAAGGGCTACAACGGCGTGGCGATCCTGTCGAAACTGCCGATCACCGATGCAGGCCATTCGGATTTCGCGGCGCTGGGCCATGCGCGCCATGTTGCGGCACGGCTGGACAACGGGGTGCTGATCCACAACTGCTATGTTCCTGCGGGCGGCGATATTCCCGACCGGAACGAGAACCTGAAGTTCGGCCAGAAGCTGGATTTTCTTGCGGCGATGCGCGACCAGTTCCGCAAGGACCGACCCGCCCGGTCGATCCTCGTCGGCGATCTCAATATCGCCCCGCGCGAGGATGATGTCTGGAACCACAAGGCGCTGCTGAAGATCGTCAGCCACACCCCGGTCGAGGTGGAGCATCTTGGCGCCGTGATGGAGGCGGGAGACTGGCAGGACGTGACCCGCGCGCATATCCCCGGCGGGCCGCTTTTCAGCTGGTGGAGCTATCGTTCGCCGGATTGGGATGCGGCCGACAAGGGCCGTCGGCTGGATCATGTCTGGGCGACCCCGGACATTCTTGGCGCCGCAAGCGACAGCCGCATCCTGCGCGCAGTGCGCGGGTGGGACCAGCCCTCCGACCACGCCCCGGTTTTCGCGACCTTTGATCTTTGACACCCTGCTCCCGGCTTGAACGGCCAGGAAGAGGCTTCTATGCTGAACTCCGGGTCTGCAGTTCACCCAGGCGTCACCGTTCCCGCAAGGGAAAGCTAGACCTGCATCGCAAGATCGTTCGCACATCATCTTTCGTGCCCGATCGCAATCCGGTGACCGCGATGTCCGAAGGGCACGGCGAGAGGATGATATGACCAGACCGACCCTTTCCCTGCCGGTGGCGGATCTTTCCGTCTTTGCGCGGTCACTGCGCCGCGATCTGCAGAACAGCCCCGAAGCGCCCGGCCATCTGGCCTTGATGAACATGCTTGCCCGTGCCGCGGGGTTCGGCAACCTGCAACATCTGCGCGCCAACCAGAAGGCGGCGATGCGGTCAGACCCGCCCGCGCCGGTGGTCGACCACACCAAGGTTCAAAAGCTGCTGCGGTATTTTGATCGCGAAGGGCGGCTTGTCAGTTGGCCATCCCGCACCTCGGTTCAGCTGCTGGCGGTCTGGCTGCTCTGGTCGCACCTGCCGCGCGGCGAGATCATGACCGAACGCCAGATCAGCGCCAGGCTGAACGATTGGCACCTCTTCGGCGATGCGGCGATCATCCGGCGCACGATGGCGCAGTCGGGTCTCGTGACGCGGAACGTGGATGCGACGGAGTATCGGCGGGTGGAGCGCCAGCCCCCGCCCGAGGCCATCGCGGCGATCCGAAGCCTCAAGTCGGCCCGGGAGCGCTGACTTCAGCCGCCCGCCACAAATCCCGCCAGCACCGCCCTGGCGCTGTCGCTGTCCCATTCGGCATCGCCGATCAGGCGGGCAACCTCTTGCCCCTCGGGGTTCAGGATCACCGTGACCGGCAGGCCCAGCACGCCCATCTGGCGCGAAAGCTCCGACTTCGGATCGCGCAGGATGGGAAGATTCTCCACGCCCGCTTCCGCGAAGAACCGCTCGATGCCCGCAACCGGGTTCCGCCCGGAGGCCACAGGCACGACTGCGATCTCGGGCATCGCTGCCTGCAGCCGGTCAAGCGACGGCATCTCGGCCCGGCAGGGCGCGCACCAGGTGGCCCAGAAATTCAGGACGACCCATTTGCCGCGATATTCGGCCAGGCGGTGCGGGACATCCCCGGCATCCAGAAGCTCCACTTCGGGCAGATCGACCGGCGCCTCATGGATCGCCAGCTTCTTCATGTCGCCCTCGCGAAGTGCCGCGACATCGGCCACCGCCATGTTTGCACCAAGCAGCAAGGCCGTGTAGAGGACGACAAGAATTTCCGCAAGATGAACCCTCCGAAGGCCAGACCGATGACCGCTTCGCCAAAGACCCCCGCCGCCAACCAGATGTGGGGCGGGCGCTTTGCCAGCGGGCCGGACGCGATCATGCAGGCGATCAACGCCTCCATCGGGTTCGACCAGCGGCTCTACGCACAGGATATCGCAGGCTCGCGGGCCCATGCGGCGATGCTGGCCGCGACGGGTATCCTCTCCAATAAGGATGCCGAGGCCATCGGGGAAGGCCTCCTCACGGTGTTGTCAGAGATCGAGGCCGGAAAATTCCCGTTCCGGACCGAGCTGGAAGACATCCACATGAATGTGGAGGCGCGGCTGAAAGAGATCATTGGCGAGCCGGCCGGACGGCTGCACACGGCGCGCAGTCGCAACGATCAGGTCGCCCTCGATTTCCGGCTTTGGGTGCGCGATCAGTGCGATGCGGCGATCACCGGGATCGAGGCGCTGATGCGTGCCTTTTTGGCGCAGGCCGAAGCGGGCGCGGATTGGGTGATGCCCGGCTTCACCCATCTGCAGACCGCCCAGCCGGTGACCTGGGGCCATCACATGCTGGCCTATGTCGAGATGCTGTCGCGCGATCGCGGCCGTTTCGCCGATGCCCGCAAGCGGATGAACGAATGCCCGCTTGGCGCGGCGGCGCTGGCGGGAACCTCGTTCCCGATCGACCGGCAGATGACGGCAACGGCGCTGGGGTTCGACCGGCCGACGGCGAACAGCCTCGACAGCGTTTCCGACCGCGATTTCGCGCTGGAATTCCTGGCCGCCGCCAGCATCACCGCAATGCACCTTTCGCGCTTTGCGGAAGAGCTGGTGATCTGGTCCAGCGCGCAGTTCCGCTTCGTCCGGCTGTCGGACAAATGGACGACCGGCAGCAGCATCATGCCGCAGAAGAAGAACCCCGACGCGGCAGAGCTTCTGCGCGCCAAGCTGGGGCGGATTCTCGGGGCGACGGTGGCCCTCTTCACCATCATGAAGGGCCTGCCGCTGACCTATTCCAAGGACATGCAGGAAGACAAGGAACAGGTGTTCGACGCCGCCGACACGCTGATGCTGGGGCTGGCCGCGATGACCGGCATGGTGGGGGACATGACCGCCAATCGCGAAAGCCTTGCCGCGGCGGCCGCGGCAGGCTTTTCCACCGCCACCGATCTTGCCGACTGGCTGGTGCGGAGCCTCGGGCTGCCGTTCCGCGAGGCACATCATGTGACCGGAACGCTGGTGGCCCTGGCCGAAACGAAAGCCTGTGACCTGTCCGAGCTTTCGCTGCACGAGCTTCAATCCGGCCATCCCGGCATCAACCAGGAAGTCTACGCCGTGCTTGGCGTGGAAAACTCGGTCCGCAGCCGGATCTCGCACGGCGGCACCGCCCCGGATGGGGTGCGGGCGCAGGCGGCGCGGTGGCGCGGCATCCTGAAGTGAACGGCGGCGCTGCCCATCCCATCGTCCTGCCCTCACCCGATGCAGGCGGGATGTCTGCAGAGCCCACCTTGTCAGGCGGTGCCCGTGGTGCGACGGTTGGCCTCGAACCAACCTGACCCGAGGTGCCGCATGCCCCGCCTGATCATCCCCGTCGCCCTTCTCGCCTGCCTTGCCCTTGCGGCCTGCGGCGCTGACGGCGCGCCCAAAACCCCGACGAGATCTGGCATCACCGTGTCAGGCGAGGCCTCGATCGGCGTCGCGGTGGCGAAGTGACCCCGCTCCGCCTTGCCTTCCTCGCCCTCGCGGCCTGGGGTGCCGTGCATCCGATGTACTGGTTTCTCAAGCATATGCGGGAAACCGGCACCGGGCTTTCCGGCATGATCGACGCCTGGTATGTCAACGCCTCGACCACGGGTCTTACCTGGGATCTGACGATCGCGGCGATTACCCTGACGGTCTGGATCCTCACCGAGGCGATCAGCCGGCGCGCTTGGTGGCATCTGGTGGCGATCCCCGCGACCTTCTGCATCGGGGTCAGCTGTGGGCTGCCGCTCTATCTTTTCCTGCGGTCGCGCTGATCGCGACTGTGGCACAGGGCCCGTGGCGGTTGCGTCTGCGCCCGTGGCCTCCTATTTCTGCCCGATGTCACCGCATCCGCTGATAGACCCCGTTACCGCCGCGCTGGCCGGGCAAGTCGGCTGTGGCGGGCTTTATCTTTCGGGCAGCCATGCGCGGGGCACCGACGATGCCTATTCAGACCTCGACCTTGTCGCGATTGTCGAACCGCCCGGTCAGGAAGCATTCGTCGATATCTGGCGCGGCCTGCTGGATGCCATCGCTCCGCCTGTGATGTTTCGCAGCACGAAAGGGCAGGCCGTGGTGCTGACCAATGCGGTCACCGAAGAGTGGGATCGCGTCGATCTGCTGCTGGAAGGGGCCGACAGGTTCTCGCGCCGCGCTCGGGATGGCCTTGTCGGGCTTCACGATCCTGCAGGGCTGCTGGAAAGCCTGACGCCCGCGGCACCTGATGATCAGGCCCTGCGCCGCCGGATCGCCTGGACAACCGAAGAATTCATCCGCGTTCTTGGCCTGTTGCGGGTGGGCACCGGGCGCGAGGAATATGTGCTTTGCATTATCGGCGCAGGCAACTTGCGCGATCATCTGATCACCTTGATGAAGGCAAAGGCGGGAACACTTGGCGAGGGGGCGCTGCATCTCAGCCGGTCGGTGGCGGCCACCGATATGGCAACGCTGCACGCCTTGCCCTGTCCGGTGCCTACCCGCGCAAGTGTGGTCGAGGCGCATGTTGCGCTGGCAAAGGCCTTTCTGCCCCGCGCCCGCGCGGCCCATGACCGGCATGATATCCCCTGGCCCGATCGGTTCGAAGCGGCGACGCGCCGAAAGCTCTCGGAATCATTCGGGGCAGAGTTCGATGACGTCTGGTAGCCGGACGGGCCCCTTGCGCCGCGATCCCGTTTGCAGCCCGTCCGGCCCGCTGATATGTCCGCCCAAAGCCCGCAGCGGCGCAGGGGTTGGCGCAAATGGACCATTTCCTTTATCGTGACGGCATCCTGCATGCCGAGGACGTGGCGATCCCCGATATCGCGGCGACGGTCGGCACGCCGTTCTACGTCTATTCCACCGCAACCCTGACCCGGCACTACCGCCTCTTTACCGAGGCGCTGAGCCCGCTGCCGCATCTTGTGTGTTTCGCGATCAAGTCGCTGTCCAACATCGCCGTGCTGAAAACGCTTGGTGACCTTGGCGCCGGGATGGATGTGGTCTCGGGCGGGGAATACCGGCGGGCGCTTGCGGCAGGCGTTCCCGGCGAACGGATCGTGTTCTCGGGTGTCGGCAAGACGCGCGAGGAGATGCGGCTGGCGCTGACCGGCGGGATCCGGCAGTTCAACGTGGAAAGCGAGCCGGAGTTGCGCGCGCTTTCCGAAGTGGCAAGCAGCCTTGGCGCCACCGCGCCCATCACGATCCGGGTCAACCCGGATGTGGATGCGAAGACCCATGAAAAGATCGCGACCGGCAAGAAGGAAAACAAGTTCGGCATCCCCATCGCCCGCGCCAGCGCCGTTTATGCCGAGGCAGCCCGCCTGCCGGGCCTGAAGGTGATCGGCATCGATGTGCATATCGGCAGCCAGCTGACCGACCTTGCCCCGTTCGAGCAGGCCTATCTCAAGGTCGCCGACCTGACCCGCCAGCTGCGCGCCGAAGGCCACAGCATCACGCGGCTCGACCTTGGCGGAGGGCTTGGCATACCCTACGAGAGGTCCAACTCCGCCCCGCCGCTGCCCACCGATTACGGCGCGCTGATCAAGCGCACGGTCGGCGATCTTGGCTGCGAGATCGAGATCGAGCCGGGGCGGCTGATTTCCGGGAATGCGGGCATCCTCGTTGCCTCGGTGATCTATGTGAAGAACGGTGAGGACCGCGATTTCCTGATCCTCGACGCGGCGATGAACGATCTGATCCGCCCTTCGATGTATGGTGCGCATCACGACATCGTGCCAGTCCGCGAAGCCGCGCCGGGCCTTGAGGCGCAGGAATTCGATGTCGTCGGTCCGGTTTGCGAAACCGGCGATACCTTTGCCAAGGGCCGCCCGCTCACCCCGGTGGCGGAGGGCGATCTGGTCGCCTTCCGTTCGGCCGGTGCCTATGGCGCGGTGATGGCATCGGAATACAATACTCGCCCGCTGATCCCCGAAGTGTTAGTCCATGGGGATCACTTCGCTGTCATCCGGACCCGTCCAACCTTTGACGAAATGCTGAATCGCGATACCATACCGGAATGGTTGTGATCCCTTCCCGGCCACAAGGCAGGTTCAATGCGCGCTGACGACCCCCAATCCGCCCTGAAATCGCTTCTCTGGCCGATGCGTCTGACATGGGCCGGACTTTGGGCCGAACGGCTTGCGCGTGCGTTCTGGCCGCTCTGGTCATTGATTCTGCTGGTTTTTTCGGCTTTGGTCTTTGGTGCGCAGGATTACGGCCCGCTGCTTTGGGCACAGATTGGCGGCGCGGTGCTGGCCTTTCTGGCGCTGGCGCTTGCCGTTCTCGGGCTGCGGCGGTTCCGGCGGCCGACGGAAAGCGATGCGCTGGCGCGTCTTGACGCGGTGCTGCCCGGGCGACCGATTGCCGCACTTCAGGACACGCAGGCCATCGGCACCGGCGATCCCGCCTCGCTTGCTGTCTGGCGGGCGCACAAGGAACGGATGGCCAGGCGCCTCGCCTCGGCAAAGGCGGTGTCGCCCGACCTGCGCCTGTCCTCGCGCGATCCCTACTCGATGCGATATGTCGCCCTGACGGCTTTCGTCATGGCCATTCTCTTCGGATCGATCTGGCGCGTCGGCACGGTGGCGGGCATCACACCCGGCCCCGCCGAAGCCATGCCCGGCGGGCCGACCTGGGAAGGATGGGCCCTGCCCCCCGCCTATACCGGCAAGCCGTCGCTCTATCTCAACAACATCACCGCCGAGACGCTGGAACTTCCGACGGGAACCAAGCTGCAGATCCGGCTTTACGGCCCCGAGGGCGTTCTGAGCGTGGCGCAGGATGTGGCCGATCCCGCACCCGTTCCCGCAACAGCGGAAGCCACGCCCGCCGCCGCCGTGCCCGATGGCATGAAGGGTGTGCATGACATGATCGTCACCCGGTCGGGCCGGTTGGCGGTCGAAGGGCCGAACGGCCGCGAATGGCAGATCGTTGCCAAGCCGGACGCCCTGCCCGTGATCACCGTATCGGGCAGCATGGGCCGCGAAGCCGACGGGCGTTTCAAGCAGGAATTCAAGACGAGCGACGATTACGGCGTTGTCGCGGGGCGGGTGACCATCAGCCTCGACATCGATGCGCTGGACCGTCGGCATGGCCTTGGCGTCGACCCCGAACCGATAGAGCCGGTGACGCTCGACCTGCCGATGCCGCTTGCCGGAAAGCGTGACGAGTTTACCGAAACGCTGGTGGACGATCTGTCCAAGCATGTGTTCGCCAACCTGCCGGTGACCATGGTCTTCGCCGCCATCGATGCCACCGGGCAGGAGGGAACGGCAGAGCCTTACAAGGTCACGCTGCCGGGCAAGAGATTCTTCGATCCGCTGGCCGCCGCGCTGATCGAGATGCGGCGTGATCTGCTGTGGAACCGGATCAACGGCCCCCGCGCGATCGAGATCCTGAAGGCCGTGACCCATGCTCCCGAAGGCTTCATCCGGCACGAACGCGCCTTCCTGCGCCTGCGCGTGCTGATGCGGACGCTGGATGCCAGTTCAGCCTCGCTCACGCCCGAGATGCGGGACGAGATCGCCGGAGAGCTGTGGACGATATCGCTCATGGTGGAGGAGGGCGATCTCCATTCTGCGTTCGACCGCCTGCAACGCGCGCAGGACCGGCTGGACGAGGCGATCCGCAACGGCGCCTCGCCCGAGGAAATCGAGCAGCTGATGAAGGAGATGCAGCAGGCGCTGCGGGAATACACGCGCGAACTTGCCGAGGAGGCGCAGCGCAATCCCGGCGACAGGGAGCAGGCACAGGGCATGCAGGGCCGCCAGTTCTCGGCCGATCAGATGCAGCAGATGCTGGACGAATTGCAGCGTCTCATGGAAGAGGGCAAGACCGCCGAGGCCGCCGAGCTGATGGAGAAGCTGCGGCAGTTGATGGAAAACATGCAGGTTGTCGAAGGCGAGGGTGGCGAGGGCCAGGGCCAGGGTCAGGGCAGCCCGGGGCAGCGGTCGATGCGAGAGCTTGGCGAGACGCTGCGCGACCAGCAGGATCTGTCGGACGATGCCTACCGCGACATGCAGGAAGGCCAGGGCGGCCAGCCCGTCCGGGCGAAGACGGGCAGGGTGCGGGCGATGAGCAATCCCTGACGGACCGCCAGCGCGACCTGCGCGAAAGGCTGGACGATCTGCAAAGCGGCGAGCTTCCGGGCGACGGCAGCGAGCAGGGCGAAGAGGGGCGCGGCGATCTTGACCGCGCGGCCCGGGCGATGGAAGAGGCCGAGGATGCGCTGCGCGACGGCGATCTTGGCCGCGCGCTTGACCGGCAGGCAGAGGCGCTGGAAGCGATGCGCGACGGAATGCGCAATTTCGGTGAGGCACTGGCGGAAGAACAGCGGGAAGAGCGCGAAGGGGCCGAGCCCGGCGGCGAAGAGTTTGGCCGCAACGATCCGAACGGCACCGATCCGCTGGGGCGCGAACGGGGCGAGGACAGTGCCCGGATCGGATCAGACCGCAACATGGTTCAGGACGATCCGAACCTGCGCGCGCAGGAATTGCTGGATGAAATCCGGCGCCGCTCTGGCGAGCTGACGCGGCCCAGCGAAGAGCTTGATTATCTCAAGCGGCTGTTGCAGCTGTTCTGAACTGAAAAGGCGGGCCCGAAGCCCGCCTTGCCGCCCGATCCGCACTGACCCTGCCGGTCAGTTCTTAATCCCGTCCCAGAACCCCTTGACCTTGGAAAAGAAGGAGGAGCCTTCGGGGTTGTTCTCTTCCGACAGTTTCTCGAACTCGCGCAGAAGGTCGCGCTGCCGGGCCGTGAGATTGACCGGCGTTTCGATCATGACGCGGCAAAACAGATCGCCCGTCGGCCCGCCGCGCACCGGCTTCACACCCTTCTCACGCAAGCGGAACACACGTCCGGATTGTGTCTCGGCAGGCACCTTGAGCTCCACCGAGCCATCGAGTGTCGGCACTTCGACCGCACCGCCGAGGGTGGCCGTCACGAAGCTGATCGGTACCTCGCACGAGAGGTGGCTCGCATCACGCTCGAAGATGGGATGCTCGCGGACCCGGATCTCGACATAGAGATCGCCCGGCGGCCCGCCATTGCGACCGGCCTCACCCTCGCCCGACAAACGGATGCGATCGCGTTGTCGACGCCTTCGGGCACCTTGACCGCGAGCGTCTTCTTCTTGCGGATCCGCCCCTGCCCCAGACAGCTGTCGCAGGGCTGATTGATGGTCTGACCGCGCCCCTTGCAG
>JAAURK010000113.1 GCA_012032275.1 Tabrizicola sp. | reverse complement strand
CACGGGCTGCCGATCCCGCGCCCGCGGTGGCCGCTCCGGTCATGGCGGCTGCCGTGCCCTCGCAGGATGGCCCCATACGTCTTTCGGCGGCGCGCGGCGGCAAGGCGGATGACCTGAAGGAAATCGAAGGGATCGGCCCGGCAATGGAAAAGCTGGTCAACGAACTCGGCTTTTATCACTTCGATCAGATCGCCGGCTGGTCTGAGGCGGACGTGGCCTGGGTCGATGCCAACATGAAGAATTTCAAGGGCCGGATCCTGCGCGACAAATGGGTGGCGCAGGCGAAGATCATCGTGGCGGAGGGCCTCGAGGCCTTTCGCATCCGCGCCGCGACGAACGACTACTGAGGCCCGCAGATGCAGCGCCCCGATCCCGAGGATACCAGACGGGCCGCGCAGGCGCGTCTCGTTGCCTTCGTGATCGCGGGGACGATGCTCTTGTGGATGGGCGCGCAGTGGTTGGGCGGCGCACTGGGCTGGGACACGCGCTATGTGTTCCTGTTCGACTTCGCGGCCATCGCGGCCTTTGTCTGGGCGATGGTCGTCACGTATCAGATCTGGCGGGGACGCCAGAGATAGCAAGGGGCCCATCGGGGTAAGAGATGCTCAAGGATCAGGACCGGATTTTCACCAATCTCTACGGCATGCACGACCGTTCGCTTGCGGGCGCAAAGGCGCGTGGTCATTGGAATGGCACCGCCGAGATCATCAAGCGCGGCCGCGACGTGATCGTCGAACAGGTCAAGGCCTCGGGCCTGCGCGGGCGGGGGGGCGCGGGTTTCCCGACGGGGCTGAAGTGGAGTTTCATGCCCAAGCAGTCGGACGGGCGGCCAAGCTATCTGGTGATCAACGCCGATGAAAGCGAACCGGGCACCTGCAAGGACCGCGAGATCATGCGGCACGATCCCCATACGCTGATCGAAGGCGCGCTGATCGCCAGCTTCGCGATGGGGGCGAATGCCTGCTACATCTACATCCGGGGTGAATACATCCGCGAGCGTGAAGTGCTGCAGGCCGCGATCGACGAATGCTATGACGCGGGGCTTCTGGGCCGGAATGCCGCCAGGTCGGGCTGGGATTTCGACTGCTACCTGCACCACGGCGCCGGCGCCTATATCTGCGGCGAAGAGACGGCCCTGCTGGAAAGCCTTGAAGGCAAGAAGGGCATGCCCCGGATGAAGCCGCCGTTCCCGGCTGGCTCGGGTCTTTATGGCTGCCCGACGACGGTGAACAACGTGGAATCGATTGCCGTCGTGCCCACGATCCTGCGGCGGGGGCCGGAGTGGTTTGCCGGGTTCGGCCGCCCGAACAACACCGGGACCAAGCTTTTCGGTATCTCGGGCCATGTCATGCAGCCCTGCGTGGTGGAAGAGGCAATGTCGATCCCGCTGAAGGAGCTGCTGGAGCGGCATTGCGGCGGGGTGCGCGGCGGCTGGAAGAACATCAAGGCGGTGATCCCGGGCGGCTCCTCGGTTCCCTTGCTGACGCAGGCGCAATGCGACGATGCGATCATGGATTTCGACTGGCTGCGCGAGCAGCGCTCGGGCCTCGGGACGGCGGCGGTGATCGTGATGGACCAGTCGACCGACGTCATCAAGGCGATCTGGCGGCTCTCCAAGTTCTACAAGCACGAAAGCTGCGGCCAGTGCACCCCTTGTCGCGAGGGCACGGGCTGGATGATGCGGGTGATGGACCGGCTTGTGCGCGGCGAGGCGGAGGTCGAAGAGATCGACATGCTCATTTCCGTGACCAAGCAGGTCGAGGGCCACACCATCTGCGCCCTTGGCGATGCGGCCGCCTGGCCGATCCAGGGCCTCGTCCGCGCCTTCCGCGAGGAAATCGAGGACCGGATCAAGGCGAAGAAGACCGGCCGCATGGGCGCGATGGCGGCGGAGTGATGCGGATGGTTGCGGCCCTTTCCCTGACCCTTGCGACGGCCTGTGTCGGGACTGCCCCGAAACCCGCTGCGACCCAATCGTTGATGGTCACGAACGGTGACCGGCCATTCGCGATGTGGGAGGGGGCACCCGCACGGACGCGGGCCGAGGCGGAATGCGCGTCGCGGGGGCAGCGGCTCCGCACCTCGATCTATGACAGGTTCGAGGCGGGGGCTTGGGTCTATCCGGAGGGTTGCGCATGACGAATGCCGTCATCCCCGGTCACAAGGCGCTGAGAAGGGCGGTTTGTCATGGCATATCAAAGGGCTTTCGGCCCATCTCCCGGCTACGAGCAGCCAAGGAGGCCAACATGCTTCGCACCTTTACCATTGCACTGACCCTTGCCGTCACCACTCCGGCGTTCGCGCTGGTGCCGATCAACGAAGAGCCGGTGATCAACAACACCCTTCTGCAGGGCTTCATCGGCGATGCGATTGCCGACAATTGCCCGACGATGAAGCCGCGCAAGGTGCGGGCGCTGAACGAGCTGACAAAGCTCCGCGACTATGCGCTGAAGCAGGGCTATACGGCGGAAGAGGTGCGCAGCTTCGTCACCTCTAAGACCGAGAAGAAGCGGGGCAAGGCGCTGGCCGCCGCATGGCTGAAGGAACGCGGCGCCGAGCCGGGCAAGTCCGACGCCTATTGCAAGATCGGCGAGGCGGAAATCGCGAAGAACAGCCTGATCGGGTATCTTTTGAGGTCAACGAAATGAAGCCAGCTTTCCGCGCCCTGCAGGCGAGCAGCCGTCATTCCCGCCAGCCCGGGGCAAGCCGCCTGCCGGGTCGGGTTGGCATGCTGACCCTTGGCCTGCTTCTTGGCGGCTGCGTTGACGAGCAGGGCCCGGTCAGCGTCGCGCCGCCGAAAGGGGCGTCTGCCGAACTCGCCCTTGAGGAGTTTGCCATCGCCGTCGCGACTGCAGAGGTGATCGGCGACAACTGCGCCCCCTTTGGCATCAAGAGGGCCTACCGCAGCAGCGATACGCTTATCGTGGATTACGTTGGCGGATTGCAGAAACAGGGTTATTCCCTGCCCGAGATCGAGCGGGCAGTGGACAGCCTGTCAACCGAGGCGTCGATCAGCAAGGCGAAGCGCCGGGCCGCAGCGCAGGGAGTGCGGGAAGGCGATGTTGCCTCGCTCTGCCGCTACGGGAACAGCGAGATCGCCGCCGGCAGCACCATCGGTCGTTTGCTGAGGACATCATCATGAACCAGCCCCCCGGCACGCATCTTGCGGAACTGAACGTTGGGCGCCTTCTGGCCCCCACGGACGACCCCCGCGTGGCCGATTTCATGAACGCGCTGGACAGGGTGAACGGTCTCGGCAAGCGCATGCCGGGGTTCGTCTGGATGATGGAAGGCTCGGGCGAACCGGGGACCGGGAACACCGAGGCCAAGATCGGCGGCGACCCGCAATATGTGTCGAACCTGACCGTCTGGGAAAATGTGGCGACGCTGGAGCAATTCGTCTGGAACACCGTCCACCGCGCCTTCTATGAGCGGCGGCAGGAATGGTTCGAGGTGCTGGGAAAGATGCATTTCGTCATGTGGTGGGTGCCAGCGGGCCACCGCCCCACACTGGACGAGGCGCTGGAGCGGCTGGACCATCTGCAGGCGCATGGCGACAGCGACCATGCCTTCGGCTGGAAGCACCTGAAGGAAGCGCAGGCCTGGAAGACCCACGGCTGCGCGCAAGTGGCGGCGGAGTAGGGCAATGTGTTACGGCGGTCTCGACCCGAAATACCTGATGCGCGACATTGAGGCGCGGGTGAAACACCTGTCATTCGAACAGGATAAGACGAAACAGGCAGCCCCTGCGCCGCAAGCGGGGCTTTTGGCCCGTCTGCGTGACGCGGTCATCTGGCTGCTGCGGAAGGACCGGGCGCATGTCTAACTTGAAGAAAATCAGCATCGACGGGATCGAGGTCGAGGTCGATGGGGCGATGACGATCATTCAGGCCGCAGAGGTGGCCGGGGTGGAGATTCCCCGGTTCTGCTATCACGAGCGGCTGACGATCGCCGGGAACTGCCGGATGTGTCTGGTCGAGGTGGTGGGCGGCCCGCCGAAGCCAGCGGCCTCCTGCGCGATGCAGGTCAAGGATCTGCGCCCCGGGCCAAACGGCGAGGCTCCGGTCGTGAAGACCAGAAGCCCGATGGTGAAGAAGGCCCGCGAGGGGGTGATGGAGTTTCTCCTGATCAACCACCCGCTGGATTGCCCGATCTGCGATCAGGGCGGCGAGTGTGACCTGCAGGATCAGGCCATGGCTTACGGCGTCGATTTCAGCCGCTACCGCGAGCCGAAGCGGGCGTCGGAAGACCTGAACCTCGGGCCGCTGGTCGAAACGCATATGACGCGCTGCATCAGCTGCACCCGCTGCGTGCGCTTTACCACCGAAGTGGCCGGGATCACCCAGATGGGCCAGACCGGCCGCGGCGAGGATGCCGAGATCACGAGCTACCTGAACATGACGCTGGAGTCGAACCTGCAGGGCAATATCATCGACCTCTGCCCGGTGGGGGCGCTGACGTCGAAGCCCTACGCCTTCACTGCCCGGCCGTGGGAACTGACCAAGACCGAAACCATCGATGTGATGGATGCGCTTGGGGCGAACATCCGCGTCGATACCAAGGGCCGCGAAGTGATGCGCATCCTGCCGCGCAACCATGATGGCGTGAACGAGGAATGGATCAGCGACAAGACCCGCTTCGTCTGGGACGGGTTGCGCCGCCAGCGGCTGGACACGCCCTATATCCGCGAAAACGGGCGGCTGAGGAAAGCCGGCTGGGGTGAGGCGCTGGCAGCCGCGGCGGCGGCGATGAGGGGGAAAAAGATCGCGGGCCTCGTGGGCGATCTGGTCCCGGTCGAGGCGGCCTTCAGCCTCAAGGCCATGATCGAGGGGCTGGGCGGCAAGGTCGAGTGTCGGACCGATGGCGCGAAGTTGCCCGTGGGCAACCGCGGCGCCTATGTCGGAACGGCGACGATTGAGGATATCGACGGTGCCGGGATGATCCAGCTGATCGGCACCAACCCGCGGGTCGAGGCGCCGGTCCTGAACGCCCGCATCCGCAAGGCCTGGGCCAATGGCGCCGTGATCGGGCTTGTGGGCGAGGCGGTCGATCTGACCTATGATTACGCGCATGTCGGCACCGACCGCGCGGCGCTTGAAAAGCTCTCGTCGCAGGCGATCAGCGACGAGACGAGGGCCAAGCCGACGCTGGTGATCCTGGGGCAGGGAGCGATCAACGAGGCGGATGGTGAGGCCGTGCTGGCGCATGCGATGCGGTTGGCAGAGAATTCGAACTCGAAGCTCCTGATCCTGCACACGGCGGCCAGCCGGGTCGGCGCGCTGGACGTGGGGGCCGTGACCGAAGGCGGGCTGGCGGCGGCGACCGAAGCGGCTGAGGTGATCTACAACCTTGGCGCCGATGAGGTCGAAATCGCCGACGGTCCTTTCGTGATCTACCAGGGCAGCCACGGCGACCGGGGGGCTTCGCGCGCCGACATCATCCTTCCGGGTGCGGCCTGGACCGAAGAAAACGGGCTGTTCGTCAATACCGAAGGCCGCCCGCAGCTTGCCTTCCGGGCCGGTTTTGCGCCTGGCGAGGCGAAGGAGAACTGGGCGATCCTGCGCGCTCTTTCGGCCGAACTTGCGGCCGCCTTGCCCTGGGACAGTCTTGGTGCCTTGCGTCAGGCGATGGTGGCGGCGCATCCGCATCTGGGCCGGATCGACGAGATCGCAGCGAACGCAGTCGCTCCGCTGCCGGTGCATGCCCTGGGCAAGGCGGATTTCCGCAATGCGATCAAGGATTTCTACCTGACAAACCCGATCGCGCGCGCATCGAGCGTCATGGCAGAGCTGTCTGCGATGGCCAAAAGCCGGGCGGCAAAGCCGCTGGCGGCGGAGTAGCGGTGAGAGGATCAGACGCCATGGCGCGGCCTCTGGGGGCTTGCACCCGCCGGGCCAAGGTGAGAGACGGTCGCAAGACCAGCGGTTTGAACTGAGGGGCTGAGATGGACGGGTTCTTTTCCACCGGGCTGGGAACGGCGATACTGATCACGGCGCAAAGCCTGCTGATCGTCGCCTTCGTGATGATCAGCCTTCTGTTCCTCGTCTATGGTGACCGCAAGATCTGGGCCGCCGTGCAGATGCGGCGCGGCCCGAACGTGGTCGGCGCCTTCGGTTTGCTGCAATCGGTGGCAGACGCGCTGAAATATGTGGTGAAGGAAATCGTCGTGCCCGCCGGTGCGGACCGGCCGGTGTTTTTCCTCGCGCCGATGCTTTCTTTCGTGCTGGCGATCCTCGCCTGGGCGGTGATCCCCTTCGATCAGGGCTGGGTTCTGGCCGATATCAACGTGGCGATCCTGTTCGTCTTCGCGGTATCCTCGCTGGAGGTCTATGGCGTGATCATGGGCGGCTGGGCCTCGAATTCGAAATACCCGTTTCTCGGGTCGTTGCGATCTGCGGCGCAGATGATTTCCTATGAGGTGTCGCTGGGTCTGATCATCATCGGGGTGATCATTTCCACCGGGGCGATGAACTTCTCGTCCATCGTCGCGGCGCAGGATGGCGACTGGGGGCTTTTCAACTGGTACTGGCTGCCGCATTTCCCGATGGTCTTCCTGTTCTTCATCAGCGCTCTGGCCGAGACCAACCGCCCGCCCTTCGATCTGCCCGAGGCCGAAAGCGAACTGGTGGCGGGCTTCATGGTCGAATATTCCTCGACCCCCTACCTTCTGTTCATGGCCGGCGAATACATCGCGATCTTCCTGATGTGCGCGCTCATCAGCCTCCTTTTCTTCGGCGGCTGGCTGTCGCCGATCCCGGGGCTGGCCGATGGCTGGTGGTGGATGGTCGCGAAGATGTGGCTCTTCTTCTTCATGTTCGCCATGGTGAAGGCCATCGTCCCCCGCTACCGCTATGATCAGCTGATGCGCATTGGCTGGAAGGTCTTCCTGCCCCTGTCGCTGGGCTGGGTGGTGATCGTGGCGTTCCTTGCAAAATTCGAAGTGCTGGGCGGGTTCTGGGCCCGCTGGGCTGTGGGGGGGTGAGATGAAAGCGTCCAGCTTCATATACACATTCAGATTGCCCAATGCCCTCCTTTGTGGGGAGCACAAAGAAGCTAAAATCTACGCTGACAGCAAGGCTGCAAAGGGCTCTTTCGACGACGACGGTGAATGCGTCTGCGAATGCGCTACCGCAGAGGCGGCGGCGGGCAGACTGAACGAGATTTGCTCTGACGTATCGCCGCTACTGTCGAATTGGAGCAGAATGGAACTTTTGGGGAAACCGTCATGAGCAACATCGACTGGACCCGCGCCACGAAGTATTTCCTTCTGATGGATTTCATCAAGGGCTTTGGCCTGGGGATGAAGTACTTCTTCGCGCCGAAGACGACGCTGAACTACCCGCATGAGAAGGGGCCGCTCAGCCCCCGCTTCCGAGGTGAACATGCGTTGCGCCGCTATCCGAACGGCGAGGAACGCTGCATCGCCTGCAAGCTTTGCGAGGCGATCTGCCCGGCGCAAGCCATCACCATCGACGCCGAACCGCGCGAGGACGGCTCGCGCCGCACCACGCGTTATGACATCGACATGACGAAGTGCATCTACTGCGGTTTCTGCCAGGAGGCCTGCCCGGTCGATGCCATCGTCGAAGGCCCTAATTTCGAGTTCGCCACCGAAACGCGGGAGGAGCTGTTCTACACCAAGGACAAGCTCCTCGCCAACGGCGAGCGCTGGGAGGCCGAGATCGCCCGCAACCTTGAAATTGACGCGCCCTACAGATGACCGACGATTTCACCAAGATGTTCGCCGCGATGATGGAGCAGGGCCAGAAGATGGCCAATGCCTTCATGCCCGGCATGGAAAACATCGATGCGAAGGCTTTCGAGAAGTTCTTTCCGCCGATGCCGAAAGAGCTTCTGGAAATGTGGTTCGGCAAGACGTTCAACCCGGAGGGCCTTGACGCCCGGACCCGGTTTCTGGTGACCATCGCGGCGCAGACCGTGCTTGGCCCGGCGACAGAACGCAGCTGCGGATGACCATAAAGAACGGCCTTGCCGCCGGGGCGACCAAGCGCGAGATCGCCGAGGTGATCTGGCAGATGAGCATGTTCGGCGGTTTGCCCGCGATGCAAAAGGCGCTGGAAATCGCGCAATCCGTCTTTGCGGAAACCGAGGAGAAAGACGCATGACCATCGCGGATTATGCCTTTTATGCCTTTGCCACGGTCACTGTGGCGGCGGGGCTTCTGGTCACGATCAGCCGCAATCCGGTGCATTCGGTGCTGTGGCTGATCCTCGCGTTTCTGTCGTCGGCGGGGCTTTTCGTGCTTCTGGGGGCCGAGTTCGTGGCCATGCTGCTGGTCATCGTCTATGTCGGTGCGGTGGCGGTGCTGTTCCTCTTCGTCGTGATGATGCTTGACGTCGATTTTGCGGAGCTGAAGGGCGAGATGGCCAAGATCATGCCGCTGGCGCTGCTGATCGGGGTGATCCTGATCATGCAGATCGCGCTTGGCGTCGGTGCATGGATCGAGGCGGACGGTGCGCTTGGCCAACGCCAGGCCGTGACGCCCGAGGCGGCGCAGGTCGAGAATACCCGGCCGGCTGGGCTGCGGTGATCTATGACAGATACATCTACCTCTTTCAGGCGGCGGGTCTGATCCTGCTCGTGGCGATGATCGGGGCGATCCTGCTGACGCTGCGGCACAGGAAGGACATCAAGCGGCAGAATGTGCTGCAACAGATGTGGCGCGACCCGGCCAAGGCGATGGAGCTGAAAGACGTCAAGCCGGGGCAGGGGTTGTGAGCATGTGGCGCGGGCTTCTCCTGTCACTCACGCTGATCGCTGGGCAAGCCCGGGCGCTGACGCCGGAGAACCGCACCTGCGAGATGCCCGGCGTCGGGCTGGCCGCCTTTGTGGTCGGCTTTGACAACCGCTATGCGCTTTTTGACTGGTGGGACAAGACCGGCGACACGCTGGGGACACAGGCGGTGGTTCTTGCGGACTGCAAGGGTGGGCAGGTCTTGCGCGCCACGACGCCGGAAAGTGCTGACCGGTTGGCGGGCGCGACCGACTATCTGTGGACCGCCGGAAAGGCGGGGCAGTTGGAGGATGTTGCGGTCTTGACGACCAAGCTGCAGGGGATCGGCTTTTCGGTCGAGACCTTGCCGCTTGCCCCGGGCCATTGCGCCTGCACCGAAGAAATGATCGCCCCTTAGGGGCATTGGAACGTGGCCGGATGGCCCGGAGCGAAGGATATGCCGAAGCTGGACATGATCGCTGCGACACGGGCCGGGCTTCTGCCCGCGGCCCTTGGTCTGGCCGTGGTTCTGGGCGGGTGCATCTCGGATGACCAGGCGGTGGACCTGGGGATCGCCACCCAATGCGATGCCGACGGGACGGTTGCGAAACTGGGTGATCCTGCCGGTCGCTATGCCACAAGATCGAATGTCGAGATCTGCAAGGGCCGCAAGCGCGACGCCTACAACGAGACCTCGCTCGATCTGATCGATTGCTCCGCCACATCCACCTTGCAGGTCGGGGTCATACGGCAGAGTGCCGATCCGGCGCGGCGAGGCCCCGACTACGACAATGCGGCTGCGGTCGAGACACAGAAGGCGCGGCTGAGAGCGGGGATCACCGATCTTGCCGGGGTCGAGGCGGCATTGCGCGGCGCAGGCGTCCCCGCAACGCTGTTGCCGGGCCAGGGCGCCGAACAATGCGGCAAGCTAGCGCGGCAGGGCTGATGCGGGATGGAAAACAAGAGGGCCAAAGGCCTGAGGGAATGAGAGATGGTGGCACTTGAACATTACCTGACGGTGGCGGCGGCCCTCTTCGTCATCGGGATCTTCGGGATCTTCCTCAACCGGAAGAACGTGATCGTCATCCTGATGTCGATCGAACTCATGCTTCTGGCGGTGAACATCAACCTTGTTGCCTTCTCCTCCTTCTCGGGGGATCTGGTGGGGCAGGTTTTCACCATGTTCGTGCTGACCGTGGCGGCGGCCGAGGCGGCCATCGGGCTTGCAATCCTCGTCGTGTTCTTCCGCAACCGGGGGACCATCGACGTCGAAGACGTGAACGTGATGAAAGGCTGACCCATGGCAACGATCATCCTCTTCGCGCCTCTCGTCGGCGCGCTGATCTGCGGGTTCGGCTGGCGGCTGATCGGCGAGAAGGCAGGGCAGGTGATTGCCACGGCGCTTCTGTTCCTCGCGGCGGCGCTCAGCTGGTACATCTTCCTCACCTTCGACGGCGAGACGCAGCGCATCGTCCTGCTTCGCTGGATCGAAAGCGGCAACCTTTACACTGAATGGGCGATCCGGCTGGACCGGCTGACCGCGATCATGCTGGTCGTGGTCAACACCGTCTCGGCGCTGGTCCACCTCTATTCCTTCGGCTACATGGCGCATGACGAGAACTGGGGCGAGGACGAGCCGTATCGGGCACGGTTCTTCGCCTATCTGTCGTTCTTCACCTTCGCGATGCTGATGCTGGTGACCTCGGACAACCTCGTCCAGATGTTCTTCGGATGGGAGGGGGTGGGCGTTGCCTCGTATCTGCTGATCGGCTTCTACTATCGCAAGCCAAGCGCCAATGCGGCGGCGATCAAGGCCTTCGTGGTCAACCGGGTTGGCGACTTCGGCTTTGCGCTGGGGATCTTCGCGCTGTTCTTCCTGGTGGATTCGGTGAAATTCGATGACGTCTTTGCCGCCGCCCCGACGCTTGCCGAAACCAACCTGACGTTCCTGTGGTCCGAGTGGAATGCCGCCAACCTCGTCGGGGTTCTCCTTTTCATCGGGGCGATGGGGAAATCGGCGCAGCTGATCCTGCACACCTGGCTGCCTGACGCGATGGAGGGCCCGACGCCGGTCTCCGCCCTGATCCATGCGGCAACCATGGTGACGGCGGGGGTGTTCCTCGTCTGCCGGATGTCACCCCTGTACGAATATGCGCCACAGGCGACGGCGTTCATCACCGTGCTTGGGGCGACAACCGCGTTCTTTGCCGCGACCGTCGGTCTGGTGCAGAACGACATCAAGCGGGTGATTGCCTATTCCACCTGCTCGCAGCTTGGCTACATGTTCGTGGCCGCGGGGGTGGGGGTCTATTCGGTGGCAATGTTCCACCTTTTCACCCACGCCTTCTTCAAGGCGATGCTGTTTCTCGGCGCGGGCTCGGTGATCACCGCCACGCATCACGAACAGGACATGCGCCATTATGGCGGGTTGAGAAAGAAGATCCCGCTGACCTTCGCGGCGATGCTGATCGGGACGCTGGCGATCACCGGTGTCGGCATCCCGCTGACCCATATCGGTTTCGCGGGGTTCCTTTCGAAGGACGCGGTCATCGAAAGCGCCTGGGTCGGTAGCCAGTATGCCTTCTGGCTTCTGGTGGTGGCGGCCTGTTTCACCAGCTTCTACAGCTGGCGGCTGATCTTCATGACCTTCTTCGGCGAAAGCCGCGCGCATCATGGCAACGGCCACGGTCACGGGCATGACGACCACGGCGATCATGAACCGCATGAAAGCCCGATGACGATGTTGGTGCCGCTGGGCGTTCTTGCGCTTGGTGCGGTGTTTTCGGGCATGATCTGGTACAATGTCTTCTTCGGCGAGGAGGAGAAGGTCCGCGACTGGTTCGGAATGGAGGCCGCCGCCTCGCACGAGGCTGCAGGCGCCGAGGCCGGTCATGCCGACACCG